>CAYOBX010000149.1:0-11922 GCA_964402245.1 uncultured Saprospiraceae bacterium
ATAATAGGTGGAAGTTACAAACTTCAACCATCGGATTTCGTTTTTTCAATTAGTTAAATATTACGACCCATTTACTCATCGAACTAACAAATATCGCTTCCCCGGCATGGTTTTGATGATGCCTTGGAATTCCAAATTTAATAAAATGGATGCCAAGCGGCTAGCGTGGATTGTCGTTTCATAAGATAATTTATCGATCCCCATTTCATTATTGTCTTTTAATAAATCGACTATTTTTTGTTCTTGGTCATCTAGTTCTACAAATAGTTGGCGTTGGATTCCTTTATTTTGTTGCTCCTCCCAACGCATAATATATCCAATGTCTTTAGCACTTTCAATCAGTGCAGCCTTATGCGTTTTTATTAAATGGTTACAACCTTGCCTACTCACATCATTCACTCGACCTGGGAAAGCAAACACATCTTTATTATATTCGTTAGCAATTAATGCCGTAATCATCGACCCTCCTCTTTTGGCTGTTTCGACAACAATGACGGCATCGCACATGCCTGCTACAATCCGATTACGCATAGGAAAATGTTCTCTTTCTACCTTCGTATTGCTAGTAAATTCTGTTAGCAACCCACCATTCTCTATCATTCGTTGTGCAATAGATCGATGCTGCGCAGGATAGATTTGTTTCAATCCATGTCCTAGTACGCCAACCGTCGCAATATCTCTTTCTACCGACTTCTTATGAGCAGTTACATCAATTCCATATGCTAGTCCACTCACTACCATCACCCCATAATCTGCTAACTCTTCTACTAATTGCTCACAAGTAGCCACTCCAAGAACAGATGGTTTTCGGGTACCTATAATAGAGACAATTCTAGGATGATTTAAATCAGCAGTGCCTTTATAATACAATAACAATGGTGCATCATCTAAAGGCTTTAAGCGATGTGGATAGGCATCATCTAGAAAAGATAATAATTGAATCCCTTGCTCTTCAATAAATTCCAATTCCGCTTCAGCTTCTTTGAAATAATTTTTTTCAAGAATATGTTGGGCGATACCTTCTCCAACTCCAGGAACGGTTAGTAATTCTTTTTTTCTAGCCTCAAAAACGTTTTGGATACCTCCACAGTAACTCACTAAATTTTTAGCAGTTACTGGACCCACTTTGGGGATTTTTGTCAATGCAATTTTATATATACTATTGTCCATTGAATAAGCGTGTATGTTAGATTTAAAGCATGTTTGTGTAAAAATAAATAAATCAACTTATATTTATCATAAAGGTTCTATTTTTGAGTATCGTAATCTGACTAAACAATTATGAGTAAAGCAAAAAAAAAGCAAGAAAAAGATAGTATCCCAAATATGGAGTTAATCCTAATTGGGGCATTTTTTGTTAGCTTTTTATTCTGGGCGGTTTCCAAATGTACCGTTACCCAATCTAAATATGAGCAAGAAGCTGCGATTAATGCCCCAAAAGAGACAATGGATTCTGTAGCTCAAAAAGAAATTGATCCTGTTCCTGTTAATAAACCCGCTAAAAAAACCACTAAAACTAAAACAGTGATTAAAGAAGTATCTATTCTTTATGCTGTGGTAGAAGGATTAAAATTACGAAAAGGGCCTACAAGGGATAGCTCTATTGTACAAGAACTTACGCTAAACGAATCTATCTATTTTTTAAACCAAGTCTCTCCTTTTAAAGAAAAAATTAATATGGGAACCTATATTGCAGAAGAGCCTTGGATCAAAATAAGAACCAAAAGCGGCCATGATGGATGGGTTTATGGGGCTGGTGTAAATTATTATAAAGTACCTGCTAAAGCTGTGGAATGAATTAGAAATGAGAAATGATGAATGATGAATGATGAATGATGAATCACTTGACGTTGACTAAAATGTGTTTAGGTTCTATTTTGCATTCACCATTAAGAACACAAATCAGTACTCAATATGATCTCCTACTCTAATATTAAATGCTTTACAAAATCCACCTTGTACTAATAGCATATACTGGACCTTCCCGCCTGAAGGAATAGAAGCAGCCGACAAAGGAGGAAGTTCCTCCACAATTCTTGTTATATGATGATCTGTATCAATGAATAAAATATCCAAGCTAAGAAAGATATTTTGCATACTAAAAGTTTTAGGAGCTGGCTCTTTATAAACATATAACATTCCTCCATTAGCAGGTAAAAAACGTCGATTCATTAAACCTCTATTTTGTTCTCCTACTGTGTTGGCAATTTCTAAATCTATTTCTATAATACTTTGCTTAGATTGGGCATCTGTGAAAGTTAGGTTCCCTTCTTTCCTAAAAGGAGGACTCTTATAATTCGGATTATATACCCCTGGCCTTTTAGGAGCTAGATAAAATCTATTAAATAAAAAACTTCCCGCTACAAGTGCCATTACTACAGAAAACCATAATAGATCGTTACTAGAAGATGGTTTTGATGGTTTTCCTTTTGAACGATCTTCTTTTTTAGCGCCATCTCTACCATCATTATTAGGAGGTCGTTGTTGATCTTTGGGAGGGCGGTTATCATTATTTTTGGACTGCCCTTTATTATTTCTATTGCCTTTATAATTTTTATTTTGTGCCATTTTTATCCATTCTATTTTTCCAATCTTTTTTTAATAAACCATAAATCTCTACATCTTCAAAATCCCCTTCCTTATTAGCTTGATATTCTTTCAAAGTTCCTTCTAATTCAAAACCTAGACGCAATGGAATTTTTTTACTAATGATATTACTAGCGACCATTTTCATCTCTACTCGATTTAAATATAAGCCCATAAATACATACTGAATTAATCTAGCACAAGAACGAGTCATAATACCTTGCCCTTGTAAATCTGATTTTAGCCAATAGCCCATTTCTGCTCTTTTATTAGGAGCATCAATACGCACTAAAGATACTGCTCCTGCCAATTTCGTTTGATGTATGATTAAAGTTGTTAGTCTTTGTCTGCCTTTATTCATCATTCTGGCTTCTTTTAGAAAACGTTGGGCATGCCACTCTTTTTGTATACTAGGTATCCACGGTAGGTATTGTGCTAAGTAGACCCTATTTGTTTGGATCAAATGGAATAATTCTGTTGTGTAATCCAATGTTGGAAAACATAAATGGGTTTGTTCGTCTACTATGAGTGTCTTATTCTGACTAAGCTCCATCGTTTTTGATGTAAGGCGGATTGTCAATCCATATAATGAAGAAGGGTTTTCTTATAAAAAGAATATTGCCTGAAAATCAAGTTACAAACTTGAAAAATATCGGCATAGTGCTAAACTCAAAAGAGAGTGCGATGGTCGAAGTTTGTAACTTCGACCCAATATTTTTAACGTTTTTAGCCTAATTTTTAGCGAATACATTTTTATAAGAAAACCCTTTATAATGAAGTTGTTGACGGATTAACAATCCGCGTTACATAATCCGTATCAATGAATAGGAGGATGCTTGTTGCATTTCTTTAAAGTCATTACAAATACCTAACAAAAAACCGCCCCCACCAGCACCACAAATTTTTAATTTAAAATCTGCTCCATCTAATCCTTCTTGCCAAATTGGTTTAAAGTTTTCTGGTATCATAAAATCAAAAAGATCGTATTGCAAGTAACTAATAGCCTCCCAAGATTGGTATAACTTTTTCCAATTCCCAAGGATTGCAGATTGAATAGCCTGATTCACTAAAGGTACTAATTCCTCTTTACATTGATTATTGTAAGTCGCTTTTTCACAACGTTTTAAAAATCCATTTACATACGGAGCAGTTTCTCTTTGGATATACGTGTCTAGTAAAAATATTGCAGGATCGGTTCCATCTTTTGAATCACTCAGTTTTTCCAAGCTCACTCGATCCACATCACCATTACTAGAGAATAATACTGGATAATTGAGATAACAAACCAAAGGATCCATACCTGAACTAGTGCCATGAAAAAAGCTTTCCATCTGCCCAAATAGCTGTTTTAATTGAGCATACGTTTTAGGTAATTGCAATTGATACCGATCAACAATACCCGCGCATAAAGCCCCTGAACTTCCCATCCCATATCCTGTTGGGATACTAGATTGAAAATATAAGCCAGCATGAAGTTCTTTTGAAAAAGTACCCAAATCCAGTACCCTGCCTAAACTTTGTTCGTTTAAATATTGTAATAATTGTGGTAATTTCTGTTGCAAACTTTGCTTTTCCTTAGAATCTACGGCATATTGCCACGAACCAAAATGGTTGGTAATAGGCATAGCTAAAGCTTGTGAACCCTTTATAACGGTATGTTCCCCCAAAAGCAATATTTTTGCATTATACTTCATCAAATTTTAAATTATGTCTAAACCTACTATTCCTGCACTAGATCTCGCTCAATTTACGGCAGGTAATCCTATACAAAAAAAGGCTTTTGTAGAGACTTTAGGAAGTGCTTTTCATGAAATTGGCTTTGTAGCAATTAAAAACCATGGGGTTTCTCAGCAATTAATTGATGATTTTTATGCGGCTTCTAAAGCTTTTTTCTCTTTGCCTATTCCTAATAAACGAAAATATGAAATAGCTGGACTGGCTGGTCAAAGAGGCTATACCTCTTTTGGTACAGAACATGCCAAGCATTCCAATGTTCCAGATTTAAAAGAATTCTTTCAAATTGGTCAAGATGTAGAAGGAGATATTCCACTTAGATCTAATACACCAGAAAATGTGTATGTGGCAGAAATAAGTACATTTCTAGATTTAGGCATTCAACTATATAAAGCATTTGAAAAATCAGGTGCTGCTTTATTAGAAGCAATTGCTATCCATTTAAACTTACCCGAAAATTATTTCTCTAGGAAAATTCATAATGGCAATAGCATTCTACGTGCGATCCATTATCCGCCTATCACCCAAGCCCCTAAGTCTGCTATTCGAGCAGAACAACATGAAGATATTAACTTAATTACGCTGTTAGTAGGGGCTTCTGCTGGGGGGTTGCAGCTATTGGACAAAGAAAACATTTGGCAAGCGATTATGCCTGAAGAAGATGAAATTGTCATCAATGTAGGAGATATGCTACAACGTTTGACTAATAATTACCTTAAATCTACGACACATAGAGTGGTCAATCCTCCAAAAGAAGAATGGCACAAACCTCGTTTATCGATTCCTTTCTTTTTACATCCTAAAAGCAATATGGATTTAAATTGTTTGGATCAATGTGTAAGCACAGAAAATCCAATACAATATGAGCCTATTACTGCGGGTGGGTATTTGGATGAACGGTTGCGGGAAATTGGTTTGAAAAAATAATTTTCACTATAAATTCTTTACGTAGCAAATTAGGATAATTTTAATCACGAATTCACTAATTTATTTAGTGCCCTTACTAATTAGTGAATTCGTGGTTATATTTTGTACTTAATCATACGAGTGTTCTTTACACTAGCGTTATAATAGGGGCTACTGAACGCCTATTTGATTTGTCTGAGAACCAAAAAACCTTAACTTTGTATATAAAAGATATTTAGTCGACTAAGGAACTAGTCATTATAATAAAATAAAAAACATAAATCATGGAATCTATATTTTTAGCATTTTTACCTGGAGGAACGGAAATATTCGTTATACTTTTTGTCGTTTTATTATTATTTGGTGGTAAGAAAATTCCTGAATTAATGCGTGGAATTGGAAAAGGTATCAAAGAATTTAACAGTGCTCGTGCCACTATCGAAAGTGAAATCAAGGAGGGTATGAGAGAGTCTGATAAGAAAGAAATTAAGGAATAACTTAATAGATAATAAGTAAAAGGTAATAAGTAATAAGGGACACACTGCTACTTATTACCTATTACTTCTTACCTATTTATTACCTATTACTTCCCCACCACCAACTCTTTGACTTGTATTCCTTCCGTTGTTTCTAATTGTATAAAATATACGCCTGACTCCCAACTAGTAACATCAAGAATTAATCGTAAGTTATTAGTATTAAATGGTTCTTGCCATTGTCGCTTTCCTAATACATTAAACACATTTACTATACCTTCTTCTGACTCGTTAAAATTGGCTTCAATTGTTAAAAGACTATTCGTAGGATTTGGAAATAAATCATAAGTAATTAGAGAATTAATATCTGAAATACTAGTAGACATACCGCCTATAGTAGAAGTTGCAGATATCGTACAGCCCATTGCATCCGTTATAGTAACAGTATAAGTGCCATCACTTAAATTATTAGCTGTTACAGAAGTTTGAACAGGTTCCGTGCTCCATTGGTAAGTGTAAGGCATGATTCCTCCATCTACTAATACTGTAGCGGAGTTAGCAATCACGGTATCTAGAATAATGAATAAATTTTGATCTTCAACTTCAATAATACTAGAGCCAGAACAACCATTCATTCGATCTGTTACCAACACTTCATAACTGCCGGGTGCATCTACTATAGCTCTATCTGTTTCTTCTCCACTGATGATATTTCCATCTATTGTACTCCATAAAAAATCTAACTGAGCAGTATTGCCTTGCACATTCAAATCTACGCTAGGAGTATTACAATCTAGCACATTAGGCAATTCCACTTGAATATCTAGCGACATAGCTTCTTCTATAACTCTAATAGTCCCTATCAAAGTACAACCATCATTTATAACCATCAAAGAATACTCCCCTGGCGCATCAACTAATGGCTCTGGTGTAGTTGATCCTGCTACAATATTCCCATTTGTTGTACTCCATTGGTATGTTAAGTTATCTCCAATAGCCATTGCAGCTAATCTCACTAATGTATTCGAACAATTTATTTTGGGAGGGTCCTCAAATACTATATCGGAAGGAAAGTCGATTTGAGCAATATCAATTGTAAAAGAACTGCTACAACCTGTAATAGTATTGGTGACAACCAATCGGTACTGTCCTCCTGCATCAATGGTTGCTGTACTACTAGTTCTTCCTCCTAAAATGTTTCCATCATCTGTACTCCATTGATAAAAAATATTATCGCCACTTGAACTGCTAGAACCATCTAATACAATAGAAGTAGTGTTACAATCTATTTGTTGAACGGGTGCCTCTACTAGCGCACTTGGCAAACCTTCTTCCAATATAACTTCTATACTAACCGTATTTACACATCCACTTAGGGTATTGATTACGCCAAGATTATAAGTACCAGGGGCATCGACCAAAGGATTGAGTATTCGTTCATCTCCAATAATATGTCCATCAGTAGTAATCCACTGATAAACAATATTAGGCCCTTCTAAGGTAGCTGCTTGAAGTTCTATTACAGGAGATTCACAGGTTAATTGTTGAATAATAGGTGCTTCTATTTGGGGAACTAGATCTGTTTGTGTAACTACAATCTGATCTGTATCAAAACATCCACTATCGTTATCTCGAACAGTTAATAGGTAGGTTCCAATAGCATCTATATCTACAATAAAGCTAGTATTATCTCCTCTGAAATTTCCATCTATTGTACTCCATTCATAACTAATATTATCACCACGTGTACTAGCACTTCCATTCAATGTAGCATTAGAACCAGTAGAACAAGTTAACGCAATATCTCCACCTGCATCCGCATCTACAGGGGCATTCTCTGATATTAGTACAGAAGAACTGGCATCACAACCATTAATTCTATTTCGGATAGTCAGTGTATAAGTGCCTCCTTGTGTAACTAAAGGATTAAGGGTGGTGGCACCATTTTCTATTTGTCCGTCTTCGGTCTCCCAGATATATATAAAATCTATTCCTGTACTACCATTACCATTTAAGGTTACTTGATTTGTATTACAATCTAATTGCTGAGGTTCTCCTGCAAAAGCCATTGGAGCTGAACTGTCTGGAATAACAGCTACTGTGGAGCTACTACTACAACCATTTTCCGTGTCCGTTACCACTAGTGTATAAGTTCCTACTTCTGAAATTGTCGGTGTTAGGCTGATAGCCTGATCGAGCGTTACCCCATCATCAGTAGACCATTGAATGTCTAATGCATTATTTGAATTACTTTCTACGCTACCATTTAAGGTTACAAAGGTTTCAGCGCAATTTAATTGTAGCGTAGTGCCTGCATTAGCAATAGGCGTTTCAAAATCTTCTGTAACCTCTACCTGCGAAGAAGCATTACAACCTGTAATCGTATTAGATACAAGTAATGTGTATATGCCTTTAGCTTCTACGATTGGCTCTAAACTTGTTTCACCTGCTAAAATACTTCCATTCGTGGTAGTCCATAAATAAGAAATACCTGGTCCTTCATCTGCTCTTCCTTCTAAGGCAGCAAATGCTTCCTTACAATCTATTGCTTTATTTGGTCCCGCATTGACTTGTGGGAGCAATACGTTTTTATCAATTGTTACACTAGCCGTTTGAGTACAACCTACTCCATCTGTTACAGTTACTTCATGATCTCCTACGGGTAAGGACACAGCCGCACCTTCTATATCGTCCCATACATACTGATAAGTGGGTGTGCCACCAGATGCTACAACTTCTACCAAGCCAATGGGGTTCATACAATCAATATTCACTTGACTAATAACCTCAATAACTACTGGATTTGGTTCGCCTATAGTTACTTCAATTGTTTCTGTAGTGCCCTCTGCATCTGTAATCAAAACCGAGTGATTTCCTTGGGTAAGATTAGTTACGGTAGCTTCTGTACCACCATTAGACCACGCATAGCTATAAGGTGCTAGACCACCCATTACATTAACTGTTGCTCTACCATCTGATCCACCAGAACAAATAACATTCTTTGTTTCTGTGATCGTAACACTTATAGGATCTATATCATTTACAACTACACTAGATAAAGTAGTCTCCATCTGCAAATCGCCACTGCTGCCACTCCCATTACCAAAAATAGAGTTCGCATAAATATTAATACCTGTATTAGCTTCTGATGGGGCCATCCAATCTACTGTCCAGCTTACTTCTTCTTGATCTTCAAATCGTTGAGCTGGGTTATGTTCAAAATAATTACGGCCTTGGTCTTCTTTTAATACTGCATTGCTACCAGGATTGGAAAAAGTGCCTGTATTTTGATTATTATCGTCTAAAATTACCATTTGAAAACCAGCTCTTACCACATCTCCTCCTGTTTTTTTAGCCACTACTTTTATTGTATAGTTAGCATTAGGGATAATTTCCTCCGGTAAACCTTGAATTTCTAGAACCCCTTCAAAGTTGTTTACATTATTGCCTGTATGACAGTTATTACAATTTCCATCTCCAGGAGCGCCCGTTCTTCCATCAGGTGGATTACTGGAGTTGCTCACTAAGAAAAAAGTGAGTAGAAATAACGCATAAAGAGGGGCAAATTTACTTTTCATAAAATCTTATTTTAACACCTTCAAAGTCTAAGGCAAAGTGGAAGAATAAATTAGCCATTTTATACTGCCCTTTTTCCTTCTAAAAATACTTTAAAAATCCTTACGTAGCTGGGCTATGTGCGGTTTTTAAAGCACCTTTAGAAGAAAAAATGACTAGCCTAAAACGACCACTTTATTCTTACACTTTGCCTAACTTCTACGTATTTTTGGATAAACAGTTTATAATCTTAAACGCTAATAACGGGCTAAAATAAAATAAAGAAAATCAGGTGTTTATGGTCTAGATCATGGTGATTTTAAAAATCACCATGATCTAACTAACTGATAATCAATATCCATCTAAATTTAACCCGTTATTCGCATCTTAAACAAGTTTCTATGTCATCTATTTTCAAAAAGATATAAATTCGTTTAGATTTTGTAGGAACTGTTTTAGCGAAGGATGTAATCACCATTTGATGTATCTTATACTTCAACCGGGATAAAAAAGTGATTTTGAAAATCTACTCGTAACCGCCAAATTTATTTGGCTGGTTCAATTTTTATTAGGAATCAGCCAAATAAATTTGGCGATTACGAATCACTTTTTCACACCGTGCCAAGTATAAGTATTTGTATTCACATATCATACCTAACAGCATGAAGGAAAGGCTTTTCTAACTATTTCTACCAACATACTGTATCAAGCAGTACAAAAAGTACATCAAATGACGGTTACATCCGAAAGTCAATTTAAGTATTAAATATATAAATTTTTATCATAAAATATATTTTTATAAAAAAATTATCTATATGAATTTTCTAAAAGGACGGATGACCAGTTTTAAATATGCTATAACAGGTATTCTAGATGTTATAAAAAGTGAAATCAATCTAAAAATTCATCTAATGGCTACCATTATAACTTTGAGCGGAGGTATATTTTTCAGTATATCTAGAATAGAGTGGTGCCTAGTGATTATTTGCATTACTGCCGTCCTAAGTGCCGAGACTTTTAATACGGCTATTGAACATCTAACAGATTTGGTATCTCCTGATATTCATCCTTTAGCGAAGAAAACAAAAGATGCTGCTGCAGGTGCTGTGCTTTGGATATCTATTGGTGCTTTATTGGTAGGATTAATTATTTTTTTGCCTAAAATATTTATTGGCGGAATTTAATATCAACACGGAAATCCATCTAGTAAAGATGGAATTTATCCATGTCCATAAAAATTTTTACTAAGCTCTTTAGCAAATTCTTCAAATAATCTACTACTCCCCGCCACAATTTCCTTGCCATATAAATAGTCCGTGCCTCCTTTAAAATCAGTTACCCTACCACCTGCTTCCTCCACTAACAATACACCAGCTGCTACATCCCAAGGACTCAAACTATATTCAAAAAAAGTATCAAACTTCCCACAAGCCACATAGGCCAAATCAACAGCCGCTGCTCCCAACCGCCGAATACCTCTCGTATTTAACATGCAATATTTTAAAGTTGCTATATACGCATCCATCTGCTCATAATCGTAATACGGAAAGCCCGTAGCGATAATAGCATTTTGCATAATCGAATTGTTGCTCACCGATATAGATTGCCCATTTAAATATGCTCCGCCTTCTTTCCAAGCATAAAAACATTCTTGGCGATTAACTTCATACACCACCCCAATCACTGTAGTCTCTTTATATTGCAATGCAACACTAACAGCGAAGCAAGGTATTTGATGTAAAAAATTAGTCGTACCATCTAAGGGATCAATTATCCAAAGATAGTCTCCTTTTTCTTGAGCAATCGTTTCCTCTTCTGTCAAGAAAGTAGCCGTAGGTATCAGTTGTTGTAAGGCAGCAACTAATTGCCTCTCTGCCTGTTTATCTACATAACTAACCAAGCTATTTAGACTTTTGGTTTCTATCTCATTGGATTGTACGTTACCTAACTCTACTCTTATAAATTCAGCCGTATTGCTTACTATTTGACAAGTTTGTTGGCAAAGATGTTCTAGATTCATTTTTAAAACTTTAACTTTATTGAAGCATTCTCTCACAAAAATAGTTCTTATGTCTTTTAACGCACAACAATTTTCCAAAGACCTAAAAATTCAAAAAGTAAATCACCAATCTCAAACAGCTATCAATTGGTTAGTAGTAGATACCCACATTGAGGTCTTATCTAATTTCCCATTGGATACACTGGTAACGGATACCCAAAAAAATGCTTTCTGGATCAATGTGTATAATGGACTAACCAACTACTTAATTATTAAGGAACCTATCAAAGAGCAAATGATAGAAATAAAGGGAATCTTTAGCAAAAAGACAGCTACTATCAACAATATTTCTTTTTCCTTAAATGATATAGAGCATGGTATTCTTCGTCGGAATGCTCGCAAAAAATTATCTGCTAACCATCCTATTCTTCCGTTAATGGTAGATCAATTAGACTATCGTATTCATTTTGCTTTGAATTGTGGCGCTATCTCTTGCCCTGCAATTGCTTTCTATACAACGGACAATCTTGAAGCGGAATTGGCTATGGCTGAACAAGCATTTATAGATACCTATTTTCTAGTAGATGATGTAGCTAAAACGATTAGTTGTTCTGAAATTTTTAAGTGGTATCGAGAAGATTTTGGAGAGCGTTTTTTGGATGATGT
>CAYOBX010000150.1:0-11850 GCA_964402245.1 uncultured Saprospiraceae bacterium
TCGGAATGAATTCCCAGCTACTTGGTATATTAAAAAATGAATAATTCTTCAACTATTTACGACTATGCAATTATAGGAGCAGGGGCAGCAGGTATGCACTTAGCCCATGCTATGCTTGCGGAGGAATGGTTCAAAGATAAACGCATTTTAGTTATAGAAAAAGAATCTAAAGAAGTAGATGATCGTACTTGGTCTTTTTGGGAAAAAGGAAAAGGAAAATGGGACAGTATTCTTACCAAGAGTTGGGAAAAAGGTTTTTTTTATGGTTGTAGGAAGGAGATACCTTTGGAATTGGCGCCTTATCAGTACAAAATGATACGGTCGATTGATTTCTACCAATTGGGGAAAAAGGCAATTTTGGCGGCTCCTTCTATGGTCTGGCAATCAGATAGGGTGCTGTCTATCAAAAGAAAGGAAGGAATCCTGAACATAAAAGGGCAACAAAATAGCTATCAAGCAAAGCAGGTATTTGATAGTCGAATTACTAAAGAGTTTATAAAAGAACAGGATGATCATATAAGACTATTACAACATTTTAAAGGTTGGATTATAGAGACAAAACAAGCTGTATTTGATCCTGATTCTTTTGTAATGATGGACTATCGGATTAAGAAAGATGCTGCAACTAGTTTTACTTATGTACTGCCGACTTCTCCTACCAGTGCGATGATCGAATTCACTTTATTCGATCAAGAATTATTGGCCGCTTCAGATTATGATGGGTATCTAAAAAAATATATTATAGAAGTTTTACAAATAAGCGACTATCAAGTTATTCACGAAGAAATAGGGACGATACCAATGACCTGTTTTCCTTTTCATGAGGCAAGCGAGGAAGGAATTTTAAAAATAGGAACGGCTGGCTCTTGGGTCAAACCCTCCTCTGGCTATGCGTTTAAAAATATAGAAAGATTGGCGAAGCGAGTAGTCAATAATCTTAAGCATAATCGGCCGCCTGATACTAATTTGCTAAGTAGGCAATTCCGATTTTATGACTCTCTTTATTTAGACGTTTTGGCGACAGAAAATGAATTGGGAGAATCTATTTTTACAGATATGTATCGTAATAACTCTATTCAACAAATCTTTAAATTCTTAGATGAAGAAACTAGTTTGTTAGAGAATATTCAAATTTTTCATTCTTTTCGATATGCTCCTTTTTTAAAAGCATTATGGCGATACATTTTCTAAATTAATTTGAGTTTAAAAAAAGATAACACCGTATTCGTCCTCGTTTTGTAATACATTCAATTAATTTTCGTATTGATGATCTTTTTTTTTAGATAAGCGTTTAGTTAAAAAAATAATGATGTTTCTTTATAAGCATCAATTCACCAAACTGTTAAAATTTATTAATATGGCAATTAAGTTAGGAGAAGTAGCTCCAGATTTTACGGCTCAGACCTCAATGGGCGAAATTAATTTTCACGAATGGCTAGGCGAGAGCTGGGGAATGTTATTTTCTCATCCTGCTGATTTTACGCCTGTTTGTACTACAGAATTAGGCAGAACAGCTGCGCTTAAAGGAGAGTTTGATAAAAGGAATGTGAAGGCAATGGCCGTTAGCGTTGATGGAATTATTTCTCATCAAGAATGGATTAAAGATATTGAGGATACGCAGAATGTAACGATGAACTTTCCAATCGTAGCAGATGAAGATCGAAAAGTTGCGGAATTATATGATATGATTCATCCTGGAGTTACTAATAAAACTACGGTAAGAACAGTGTTCGTTATAGGTCCAGATAAAAAAGTAAAATTGACACTGACCTATCCACCAGCTACAGGAAGGAATTTTTTAGAAATTATTCGAGTAATTGATTCTTTGCAATTGACGGCCTACCATAGTGTTGCTACACCAGCAGATTGGAAAGATGGAGAAGATGTTATTGTTTCTCCTGCTATTGCTACGGCAGATATTCCTGCAAAATTCCCTAAAGGGCATAAAGTTATTCGACCTTACCTTCGAACTACACCGCAACCTAATAAGTAATTCTAGAAATGATGAATGCAAAATGATGAATGATGAATGCGTGACGTTAGCGTGACGTATTCATCATTTCTCATTCATCATTCATCGTTTTTTAAGAAGTCATCCAAACGATCCAACTTATTCAACCAGAATAATTCATATTGTTTAACCCAGATAGCAACTTCCTCTAATGGAGCGAGTGAGAGTGAACAAATACGTTCTCTACCTTTCTGCTCTATTTTTATTAATGTGGAAGCCTCTAGTATTTTCAACTGCTTTGATATTGCAGGACGACTAATATTGAAATTCTCTGCAATGGCATTTATGGTCAAAGGTTCTTTTGATAATACTTCTATTATCTGTCTTCTCGTTGGATCTGCTAAGGCTTGCCATGGATCACGTCTCATATAGCTAATTTAGTTTGTAAGTTATCTAGATATGCAGAGAGCTTTTTATGGAGAATTTTTTTCCATCCCATCTTTAAAATTTGCTTGGTCATCCATCCGCTAAAACCAGTGAAACCAGAATGAGATAAAGTAAGACTTGTGGTAGTAGCTGTCAATTCTTTTAATTCCCATCTAACAATTGTGGGTGTTTTCATGCCCCCTCCAAACCAAGAATATACTAAAGTATTCGGAATAGAATATGGTAAACTCGTTTAATTTGGATTTGAGGTTTTTGATTGGTTGTAGCCATAATCATTTTGTTTTCCGATAAAAGTAACTGATCGGTTACAAATATATGTGTAACTATTTGGTTACGTAATTTTTTTACTACTTTTACAAAAAAATATTTAATTTAGACGATTAGTAATTTGGACTTTAGTCTTTAGTAACAGCCTGCATAGATAAAGGGTACCCAGATTTATTTTAATTACAGTAGTTGTTTTGACCAAGTGTAAGAAAAATAATGGAATACTTCCTGTGGCCAAGCTAGTACATACTACAAGACTAAAGACCAAATGCTAAAGTTCAGGTAAGATATTAGATTTTCCCACTGTTACTTAAAATTTCATGTATATGAAGACAATCAATGTATTAATTTTTCTAATGCTCTCCAGTTTTTGGCTGATCGCTCAAGAACGAAATAAAGATGCTAGCATAGATATAATAGAGGAAGTTCGAAAATTTAGAGAAATAGGTGGTTTAGGTGGCGGTTATGTTTTCTATAGAGATTTGGCTACTTCTCCTCTAATTTATCGAGGCCCTGCCATTGGTTTAAAGATGGCTAAAACTAAATTATTTGCGAACAAAGAATATAAGTTTGCGCTTGACTTTTCTTTAGGATCTGGTTTCTCTGCAGTCGATGGAGAGATAAGCACAGGCGTTATAACGAATACAGATTTTAGCTATAGTCAATTGTATACCCTTAAATCTTTATCTTTTAAAGGGTGGGAGTCTAAAGTAGGCGGTGCTCTTTCTGTACTTTTTGTGAATAGATTTAATGCAGATCTAAGAAATAACTCCGTTGGATTTGAGTTTTTCCCCACTGTGTTTGGATCTTTTAAAATAGGTAAAGATTTTACTAGGCATTTGCCATTTAGAAAGAAGAAGGGATCGCGGAATCAACATTTTTCTATTCGATTAGATGTAGGTTTGATTAATACAAATTTTAGAAATGGCTATGCTTATACTGCTCACTCCCCATTTTACAATGGAACTAATTTATTTGAAAATCATCAGTTCAATGTGTTTTCAGGATTTCGAATTCGCTCTGTAATTGATTATATACTTTATGCAAGAAATACAAAAAATGCTGTTAAAGTATCTTATGATTGGGCAGGTGTTCGTTCAGGAGAAAATCCAGATCGTTTTGCGGTGAGTAATGGATTATTATCTTTTTCTTTTCTGTATCGTTTAAATAAATAATATGAAATATTCTATATATTTTTTAGTTTTTCTTTCTTTAACATGTCTTTCTTGTGATCAATTAATTTTCGGAGAAGATTTAGAAACTTCCAGTGCACAAGAAAATTTTGATTATCTATGGACGGAATGTTCAGAACGATATACTTTCTTTGATTTAAAAGGCATTGATTGGGAGGCGGTCAGAGTAGAGTATCAGGCTCAAATCACAGAGGGAATGGATGAAGTGGAATTGTTTGATGTGCTTTCGAGGATGTTGAATGAATTACAAGATGGGCATGTGAATTTGATTTCTAATTTTAATGTATCTTTTTTCCCATTTGAACAATTGGGGCAGGATAATTTTGATTTTAGAATAATCGAAGATAATTATTTGCCGCCTAATTATTTTGTATCTGGCCCTTTTAGACATGATTTTATTGCGGATGGAGCAGTAGGATATATCCGATATGGATCTTTTACTGGAACTGTTTCAGAAAAAAATATAGGATTTGTCTTAGAAAGATATCAGGATACTCAAGGACTTATCCTCGATATGAGAGAAAATGGAGGAGGGGCAGTATCGGATGTTTATACAATCTTAAGAAGATTTGTAACAGAAGAAACAATAGTGGCTCAATCTAGAATTAAAAGTGGTCCAGGAAAGAATGAGTTTTCTCCGTTAGAAGATGCTGTTGTTACCCCTACTAGTGGGGTAAGGTATGATGGAAAAGTAATCGTTTTGGTAGATCGAAGTACCTATAGTGCAGGTTCTTTTTTCGCTTTGGCCACAAAAGAAGTTCCTAATCTGATTTTGATGGGCGATATAACGGGTGGTGGTTTGGGAGCACCTAATGGTGGAGAATTGCCCAATGGCTGGGAGTATCGCTTTTCTATCACTCAGACTTTAGATTTAAATGGAAATAATTATGAAAATGGGGTACCTCCAGATATCGAAGCGTTCATAGATTTTGATGATAGAACTAAAGATGAAGTTATAGAGCGGGCCTTACTGGAATTGTTGTAACGGTGGCTATCACTACTTTTGGGATTGAACACGGAGTCACGGAGTGCACAGAGTTATACTTGAAACAGAATAAATTACCGAAAATGAAACTTGCAACAAAAAAACTTTTTTGTACAATATGTAACATATCATACCTTTTAAAGGTATTTTACTTATTCATAATAAGTGAAATATAGATAAGTATTTTTCTTTAAAAATAAATATGAAAAAATATTATTTAAAAAACTTTACTATCTTATAATTCTGGCTTATCTTTGCTTCATAATCCATACAACATTTATATTCCCATTTACAATCCCCTCACATTTATCCAATTTTTTAGGCTATTAGTATAATAGTGTCTTCGTTACCTCATGTGACGTGCACTACTAATTAGGTGGTAAAGAATGATAATAAAGAAGGAAGATGCAATAAATCTATCAAGACTATTTTGTCTCTACTTCTTAAATTCTATTGGTTATTATCAATAGGGTCAGATCATTTTTTACTAACCTAATAACAATCAATATACGATCCCTTTTATGGGAAGTATACGACAATTGACTTATAGCCGAGAGTAAGGAAATAAAATATTCTATAGGAATTTTCTATCCTGTATATATCTTTATTTCTATCCTACCTTTTCATATTAAGTCCATTAAAAAAAACTACCACAAAAGATTAGTAAGTAGCTGTTAGCAATAAACTGTTAGTTGTTAGCTTCTAAATAAGCGTTTATACTCAGAGTATACTTTAATTGGAATGCTACTTTTTATAGTTTTTTTGAAACATATAGTATACAAAGAAAAGTTTGTGGCTAAAAGCTAAAAGCTAAAAGCTAAAAGCTAAAAGCTAACTATACAAAACCAATTGAAACTTTTAGAACAGACTTGTTTAATACGGAATTAACGAGTCTTATAAAACCGTGAACTAGTATATGAAATCATTTTACCTATTGGTATGGCTAAGCCTACTGAACACTATTGTGTTTGGGCAACGTGTTTATGAGATAACCACAGCAGCGGATGTAGATGATGGGAACTGTAGCACTGCACATTGTAGCTTGAGAGAGGCTATTAATGCAGCTAATGCTGATGGGGTAGCCAATGTAATTCGATTTGATATACGAGGGAATGGCCCGCAAGTAATATACCTCAATTCTGAGCTTCCAGCCTTAAGAGATAGAGAAACAATTATAGATGCAACAACTGAAATTAATAATTTTCCGACTAATGGTTTAGTCGTACTAGATGGTGGTAATACTATTAATACTGGTTTGTCTATTCAAGCTTCTGATATTCATGTCTTTGGTATTCAATTTCAAAATTTTGTTCAAGTAGGTATTGCAATAGGAGATGGAGTGAATGAAATTACTGAAACTTTCATTGGAGAAGCTTCTAAAGGAAATATTTTAATCAATAATGGAATTGCTATCCATGTCCAAAAAGCAAAATCCACGACTATACAATCTAATTATGTTGGTACAGATATTAGCTACTCAGCAGGCTTAGGCAATAAGAAAGGGCTTATTGTTGATAATAAAATCGAATCAGAAATATTTGTAGGAGGTAATGCATTTGATGGGGAAGGGAATATTTTTGCCAGTCATCAAGAATCTGCAATTGATTTATCTTATAACGGCTATGCTAGTATAGCAGGCAATCAAATAGGTACAGCTTATAATCAGGAACGCTTAGGAAACAAGATCGGTATCTTGGCCAATAATCCAAGTGGTACTCTTAATATAGGTGGTAGTGCTGCGACTAAAAATCTAATAGCCAATAATGAAAAAGGTATTTCAATAGTAGTTTCTGATAATTTATCAATTAGTCAGAATGACTTTAGTTGTAACTCTAAAAGTTTAGAGAATCTATTTCGTCAATATAAGCCACCCGTTTTGGAAAATGCTTTAGAGACGATCATTATTGGAACCGCTACTCCTAATGATGTTATAGAAATATACCTTAGCGAAGGTAATTGTGGAGAGGGTACTTGTGAAACTTTGACCTTTTTAGGGAAAATCACGGCTACGCCTTCTGGTAGTTGGCGCTATCCTAGTCTCTATAGGTATGGACAGCATGTCGTTGCTTTGTCAAGAAATGGCCAAAATACTTCTGAATTCTCCGAATGTATAAGAGTTTGTCCTGTAGTACTTAATGCTGATGCGTCTGCTGGGGATAAAGCTGTTTTTTGTAAAGGAGAATCTATAGAATTAGAAGGGGATTATGATTTATTTGGTAGACAATGGGTTACGGTATTTGATGATTCGGATTTTATCTACCATTGGGAAGGACCTAATGGATATACATCAGACAATCAGCATATTGCAAATATCACAGAGGAAGGTGCTTATGTCTTGGAGGTTAATCTTTTTGGTTGTGGTTCTACCTTAGATACAGTAGATATTAAGATTGCGGATTTTGACGTAACTGCAGGTAATACTGGGCCTTATTGCGAAGCTACTTCCTTTGATTTATTAAGTACTTTGAATACTAATATGGAGGATGTTAGCTATGAATGGACTGGTCCCAATAACTTCCAATCTTCAGATCCTAATCCAATCAATGTTGGAGAATTAGGAACGTATACTTTAAAAGTAAGTGCAGCAGGATGCGAATCTGAAACAGCTACTACGGCTGTTATAAATCATGACTATCCTACGTTTTCTTTAGGGGCAGATCAAACTATTTGTGAAGGCGAAACGCTTAACCTTAATTTGGAAGGGCATCAAATATATGAGTGGTCTTCCTCCGAAATTATTGATTGTGATACCTGTCAATCTATTGAAATCACACCTACTAAAACAACTAAAGTAGTACTTACCGCTGGTGATTATATAAATTGTGTCAATAAAGATTCGATTATTATAGAAGTAATACCAGCTCTTAGAACAGCAGAAGATCAAACTTTATGTCCCAATACCTCTATGGTTATTTTTGATGAAGTAGTCCAAGAATCAGGAAGCTATTCTAAGAACTATATCGGAAGTTCTGGTTGCGATTCTATTCATACAATTCATGTCTATCAATTAGAAGAAAATAGAGTATTTAGCCAAGTTACTATTTGTGCAGGAGATAGTTATTCTGTTTTTGGAGTAGACCAAAACGCAACGAATCAATATAGCCAAAACTTTGTAGGAAGCAATGGATGCGATTCGATTCACACAATTGATTTAGTCGTTCTTCCAACCATCTTTGAGGAAGAAGAACGATCACTCTGTGCTGGAGAAGCAACGACTATTTTTGGTTTGAATGAAAATACAACAGGGACTTATACTAAAACTTTTCAAGCCTACACTGGCTGTGATTCTATTCATACAGTACAATTAACAGTGCACCCTCAAAAAGAAACCAATCAAGCCATTACGGCCTGTGAAGGAGAAAGTGTATTAGTCTTTGGAGAAGAGGTGCAGTTGGCTGGTCGGTATACTAGGAATTTTTCAAGTGTAGCTGGATGTGATTCAACACATCATATTGATGTAGATTTTCAAACTTTTATTACGACAACAGAAAATAGACCTATATGTGAAGGAGAGACGACCTCGGTATTTGGTACTGCTATAGATACTTCAGGGACTTTTGAAAATACATTTATTTCTCAATATGGTTGTGATTCTATACATATCATACAAGTGTTTCAAGCAAAGGAGCAAACCATTTCAGAAGCCATCACTATTTGTGAAGGAACTACTTTTAATGCATTCGGTGAGGAGATCGAAAGAGCAGGTGTTTATGAAAAAATATTTACGAGTCAAGATGGTTGTGACTCGACTCACATTTATACGATTGAAGTATTGATTCCAAGTTATATTCAAGAGGAGCGAACGATTTGCGAAGGAGAGACTAGTTTGATTTTTGGAGTGGCAACTCAAGAGACGGGTTCTTTTACAGAAAACTATACGGCTTTTAATGGCTGTGATTCAACGCATATCATTCATCTAAAAGTATTAGAAAAATTCTCTACAAGAGAAGAAATAACGATTTGTGAAGGGGACACTTATTTGGTATTTGATACTATTATCAATAAAGCAGGTATATTTAATAAGACCTATACGGCCATCAATGGCTGTGATTCTTTGCATGAAGTATCAGTATTCTTATTAGAGGAAAGTTTTAGTCAAGAAATCTTGCAAGTATGTGAAGGAGAAACGGTACAAGTGTTTGGAAATACGGAAACTGCATCAGGACTATTCTCTAAAACTTTTATCAATAGTAGTGGCTGTGATTCTATACACACGATTGAAGTGGATATTCTAAAACCTATTTCCATAACAGAGACCGCTTTAATTTGTGACCAAGAAACCTTTCTTTTTGAAGACGATATTTTGAACAAGACAGGAACGTACACAAAAACATATACGGGACTAAATGGATGCGATTCCATTCATACAGTTCAGTTAACTATCCAAGAGCAGATAGCAACCACCGAAACGATTCGTTTGTGTGAGGGAGAAAGTATTTCTCTTTTTGGAAAGTCCACCAATACCGCAGGAAATTATTCAGAAAGCTTCTTTGCAGCAGGTGGTTGTGATTCTACTCATACCTTTGTTGTAGAGATGATCTTCCCAGTTATAAAAGAAACAAATCATTTTTTCTGTGAAGGAGATTTCGTCTCTTTTTATGGAGAAGAGATTGCTAGTACAACCAGTATTCAAAAAGTATTTATGGGGTCTAATGGCTGTGATTCTACCCATGTCAATCATATAACTATCCAAGAGCGAGAAATTGTAGAAGTGGTTAGGACAGTCTGCCAAAATGAATGTACCACTTTATATGATGCTACCATATGTGCATCAGGCATATGGAAACAAGATTTGATTAATCAACAAGGATGCGATTCTACACATGTTGTTTTACTGACCGTATTAGAACCAGTATTTACCGCTGAATTTATTACTTTATGTGCTGGAGATTCTGCTAGAGTATTTGATACCTATCTAAAAGAGGAAGGTAGTTATACTAAAAATTATTTAGGATCGAATGGTTGTGATTCTATGCATACCATTGATCTAACCATTTTATCAGAATTACAAATAAACACCACTCAAAAGGCTACTTGTCCTTTAGTAGATAATGGACAGATTGAGGTGACTGTTACAGGTAGTGCTGGACCTTATCATTATCAATGGGCTCATTCTTCTTTTAACCAAGCAGTATTATCGGATCTTTCAGCAGGTAATTATTCATTAACTGTTATAGATGACAATAACTGCAAATCAATGCAAAATTTTGTACTAGAGACATTCGAATTACCTAGCTATGAAATAGAGCCTATACATATAAGTTGTAATGGGATTGCAGATGGTTCGATACAGATTTATACTGCGGATAGCTTAAAATATCAATGGAATGAATCTACCTATAACAATGATAAACAGCTTGAGCAATTAAGTGCTGGACAATATGATTTACAAATTATAGATCAGAATAATTGTAATTACTCAGAATCGATTCGATTAATAGAACCACCTGCGATATACTTGGAATTACCAAGAGAAATTACGATTCAATTAGGCCAAACGATTGAATTGACTCCCATCGTAATATATCCTAAATCAGTTGATTATGAGTGGAATGCGCCTGTCAATCTGGATTGTGCAGATGACTGTGCGAGTATCGAAATTCGTCCTTTTAAGAGTACTACTGTTCAGTTGACCGTTTATGACGAAAATAACTGTGAGGCACAACAAGAGACTTTAATTAAAGTCGATCAAAATAAAGATATTTATATACCAAACGCATTCAGCCCAAATGGAGATAACCGAAATGATATATTCATGATTCAATCAGGAAGTCACCCTGTACAAAATATAGACGTATTTAGAGTCTATGACCGATGGGGAACCTTATTGTTTGATGCTGCTAATATCCAACCCAATGTAACAGATTTTGGGTGGGACGGTACTTATAATGGGCAACAAATGGGTATAGGGGTATATATTTATTATACAAAGATTGAATTTGTAGATGGAACTACGGATTTTTTTGAAGGGGATGTTACCTTGACTCGATAAAATCTAGAAGCTTATTAAAAAAGGTCAATAGTATCTTTACTACTGACCTTCCGACGAAGTGATTTTTTGAAGCTTTGCCTCTTTTTATTATCTAAACGCTTGCGGTGCACAGAGGCAGGAGTGCGCCTTAATTTTCTCTTTTTCTTTGTTATAACAGATTGTTCTAACAAATGTTTTAGCTTTTTTAGGGCTTCTTTTTTATTGCTTAAAGCAGATCTAGAGCGGGAACAATGAATAATTAGATACCCATCTTTACTTAGTCTAGAACTTAACTTATTAAGAAGTAATGCTTTTGTTTTCTCCTCAAATAAATTGGAAAATTCTAACTTGAAAAACAAACTAGCTTTAGTCGCTACTTTGTTGACATTTTGTCCTCCATTCCCACCGCTTCGGCTCATTTTAAAGAATACCTCTTTCTGTAATGCTACTATATCTAGAAGCACTGGCACTGTATTCATGATTCTATTTATTTTCTAGTGGTGCAACCCAGAAATAAATGCTCACTAAAACGAAGTAATTTTGTTGCTACTCAAGGCGTGAGGAGGGAATATAGCCGTAGCTACATGACTGACGAACAACGCAGAGTAGCAGCAAAAGGACAAGTTAGAGTGGGTAGTTATTTCTGGGTTGTACCACTAGTAATTGTTTTGATCAGTAAATAGGTAACGACGAAAGAATAAGTTGGTCATTTGGACGAGGTTATTTTGTTCTCCGTTTTCTTTTAAAAACCCTTGCATAGCTGGGCTATGGAAGTATTTTTAAAAGGAAAAGGAAAGCAAAAGAAACCGTCCTAAATGTTCAACTTATTTTTTTGTCGTTACTAAGTAATTTATAATTAGAGAACGCTAAAAATAGCTGATTATTCTGCCATATAAAGCTATCCTTTACTTTAAACAACCTACTTTTGTTAGTAAAAGTTCCAGTTTATTAAATAAGCTGTCAAATCTCCATCTATTTCTATCTAAGTAACGACGAAATAATAAGTTGGGCAATCTGGTTCTAATTATTTTTCAGT
>CAYOBX010000151.1:0-3051 GCA_964402245.1 uncultured Saprospiraceae bacterium
TCAAATTTGCCTTCTTCATCTAAATATCCTCTAAGGGTATTGTGTATTTCCATAAATACTATTTTTGTGAAGTATGAACCTAATTCGCCTATTCAAATTTAAACATTTTCTAAAAAAAATGCATTTATAAAGCCATTATGGCATCTTATTTCATGCTTGCATGTCATTTTGTCAATACAAAAACTATTTCTAAGTACATTTTGTCCATATTTTCCCAATGGAACAAGAATTGTACAATACCTATTGTAATCAATTGAGATTATATAGGAAAAAATAAAATAGGATAGAGATCAATCGGACTGGTCTCTGTTCTTCAAAATAATAAAGATGAATCCAAATAACATCACATTAAAAACACAAGAAGCCATTCAGCGTGCACAGCAGCTAGCCTTAGAAAATGGTAATCAAGCAATAGAAGTCGGGCATATTTTAAAAGGAATCATAGAGGTAGACCAAAATGTAACCCCTTTTATTTTTAAAAAATTGTCTGTTAATATAGATACGATCCGTCAGGGAGTAGAGCGATTGATAAATGGATATGCCAAGGTTGAAGGCGGTAATCCTTATTTATCTAGAGCAGCGAATGAGGTAATGCAAAGAGCCGCTACTTTCCTGAAAGAATTTGGAGATGAATACATTGCATTAGAGCATTTACTATTAAGTATTCTAAGAGTTAAGGATGATGTCTCTCAATTATTGAAAGATAATGGCATAAATGAAAAAGATTTAAAAGCTGCCATTAAAGGTTTGAGAAAAGGATCTAAAGTAACGAGCCATAGTGCAGAGGATACCTATAATGCTTTGAATAAATATGCAGTTAATTTAAATGAGAAAGCTAGAAATGGAAAATTGGATCCAGTTATTGGGAGAGATGAAGAGATTAGACGCTTGCTACATATTTTAGCTAGAAGAACTAAAAATAATCCTTTATTAATAGGCCATCCTGGGGTTGGTAAAACAGCGATTGCAGAAGGCTTAGCACATCGGATTGTCAATGGAGATATACCCCAAGATTTAGAAGATAAAGAAATTTTTGCCTTAGACATGGGCGCACTGATTGCAGGCGCAAAATATAAAGGCGAATTTGAAGAGCGATTGAAAGCAGTAATTAAAGAGGTGACATCAGCCGATGGAAGCATTATATTATTTATAGACGAAATCCATACACTAGTGGGTGCCGGTGGTGGCGAAGGAGCGATGGATGCAGCCAATATACTAAAGCCTGCTTTGGCAAGAGGGGAATTGCGATCTATAGGCGCAACGACCTTGAAGGAATACCAAAAGTATTTTGAAAAAGACAAGGCTTTGGAACGACGATTTCAAACTGTTCTAGTGGATGAACCGGGAGAAGAAGATGCAGTATCTATTCTTCGAGGCTTAAAGGAACGGTACGAAACACATCATAAAATAAATATTAAAGATGAGGCCATTGTTGCCTCTGTCCAACTATCCAACCGTTACATCACCGATCGATTCTTGCCAGATAAGGCGATTGATTTGATTGATGAAGCTGCTGCGAGATTGCGCCTAGAAATGAATTCTATGCCGGAGGAATTGGATGAAATTGAACGAAAGATTCGCCACTTGGAAATTGAACGAGAGGCAATGAAGCGAGAAAATGATGCGACTAAGATTGAGCAATTAAATGGTAGCATTGCGAATATGGAAGAGCAACGCAACCAGTTTAAAGCCAAGTGGGAAAGCGAGCGAGGGGTCGTATTGGGTATTCAAAAGGCAAAAGAGCAAATAGAACAATTAAAGTTGGAGGCCAAGCGATTAGAAAGAGAGGGCAACTTTAGTGAGGTAGCAGAAATTACTTATGGTAAAATTCCTGCTGCACAAGAAGAATACCAACAATTCCAAGAGCAATTAACAGTACTTCAGGAAGAAGGCAAACGAATAGTCAAAGAGGAGGTAGGCGCAGAAGATATCGCAGAGATTGTTGCCAAATGGACGGGTATTCCTGTAACGAAAATGTTACAGAGTGAACGAGAAAAATTACTCCATCTAGAGGAGGAGTTAGGAAAAAGAGTAGTAGGGCAAGAGGTGGCTATTGAAGCAATTGCAGATGCTATACGAAGAAATAGAACGGGTTTATCTGATGGTAAAAGACCCATCGGCTCTTTCTTATTCTTAGGATCAACAGGTGTCGGAAAAACAGAATTGGCTAAAGCCTTAGCGGAATTCTTGTTCGATGACGAAAATATGTTGACCCGTATAGATATGTCTGAATACCAAGAACGACATGCAGTGTCTCGATTGGTGGGTGCGCCTCCTGGCTATGTGGGGTACGACGAAGGAGGGCAATTGACGGAAGCTGTTCGTAGAAAACCTTACTCTGTAATCTTACTGGATGAAATAGAAAAAGCACATCCTGATGTGTTTAATATCTTACTACAAGTATTAGATGATGGCCGATTAACAGATAACAAAGGACGGGTAGCGAATTTCAAAAATTCCATTATTATCATGACCTCTAACATGGGAGCAGAGGTGATCCAAGATAACTTCGATCGCTTAAATGACAAGAATAGGGAAGATATTTTTGAAAAAACGGAAGCGCTGGTTTTCGATGTATTGAAGCAATCGCTACGACCAGAATTCTTGAATCGGATTGATGAAGTGGTCATGTTCCAACCATTAACCGAAGGAAATATTAGAAGTATTGTAGAATTACAGTTGAAAGGCTTAGAGCAAGTTTTATCGAATCAAGAGATTCAATTATCTGCTACGCCACAAGCGATAGACTATATCGCAGGCGCAGGCTTTGATCCACAATTTGGGGCCAGACCTGTCAAGCGAGTCATTCAAAAGAAAGTATTGAATGCCTTATCTAAAGCCATTCTTAAGCGAGAGATTGAACCCAATTCTAAAGTGATGCTAGATGCTTTTGATGATAAATTGGTCTTTAGAAGTCCTACGGAGAAGGAGGAGAAGGCGGCGGCTTGAAGGTAGGAGGGACGGAGCTAGATATGCTTTTGAACACAGAGGCACGGAGCACACAGAGAAAAGTCTCTAATAGTACTCCGTGTGCTCTGTGCCTCTGTGTTC
>CAYOBX010000151.1:3151-4650 GCA_964402245.1 uncultured Saprospiraceae bacterium
CTCTGTGCCTCTGTGTTCAAGCCCTAAACTCGCTTCAATATATAAATAGGAGAAGCACACAGAGAAAAGTCTCTAATAGTACTCCGTGTGCTCTGTGCCTCTGTGTTCAAGCCCTAAACTCGCTTCAATATATAAATAGGAGAAGTACTCTTCTCAGGATTCACATAACTCTTCAATAAAGAAATAGCCCCAACAACCCCACCAGACAGCAAGGCTAATTTATTTCCTTTATACTGTTCGCTCAACAAAGAATTATAAAAAGGATCGAGTGGCAATCGCTTTTGTCCAACTACCTTAAATCCTGTTTTTGCTGCCAACTGTCCAATAGTCTTAGGCGTAAAATGCCATAGATGTCGAGGTACATCATAAGCCGCCCAATGTTTTTTATAATGCATCGCATCATAAGAAGCATGATTAGGAACAGCGATTAATACCGTTCCATCCTCCGCTAGTTGAGCCGCAATACTTTCCATATAGCCTGTTAAATCATGCAGGTGTTCTAGTACATGCCATAAAGTAACCACATCTACTTTTTCTTTTAATTCTTGATTTAAAAAAGTAGTAGGAGCTTCCACGGGAATACCAAATTTATTTTTAGTCGCTTTCCTAGCATCTGGATCAATTTCTACCCCCGTCACAGTAAAACCATTCTGCTTCATATGATCCAAAAAATAGCCTGTTCCACTACCTACGTCCAATAAACGTTTACCATCAGTCAAAGACAAAACCAATTTCCGTTTCTTATTCAACATCAAATCTCTAGCGGTGTGATATAGCTTATTCACCAAGCCTTCTTTGGTATCACTATGGGATATATAAACATCGCTCTTGTAATAAGGCGCAATGGTCTCTGGCGTAGGGATAGCTTGCGTGAATCGAAAGCTACAAGCCCCACAATCATATATATTGAATGCTTCTTTAGAGATAGAGTAGTCTTCTGTCGTTAAGGATAATTGAATATCCTTGGAATCACATAAAGGACATTTTTGGTAGTTGATATGTTTAGTCGCTATTTTCATTGTTGTCTATTTTTGCGATCTGATGGCTTCCCGCCATCTGACCGCTTAGCTGTAAGAACGGCCGACACGTAAGCTATTTTTTTAAGGTATACTAAACCTACCAATTAAAATTGGTGGTTACGAAGCGAAAATACTAGGATTCACTTAATAAAAAAAGCCTCGCATCTTATTTGATACGAGGCATTAATTAGGAGGTTCCTACAAATTTAAGTAAAGGCTCAAATTTTTATAGACCTACAGTGGGGTGATTTAATGTAGATTGTTTCTTGAGGTTTGGAGTTGCGGAGTTAGGTAGTTTTGAACACGGAGGCACAGAGGGCACAGAGTTTAAATAGTACTCTGTGTGCTCTGTACCTCTATGTTCAACCCTAAATGAATGGATAACTTGAGCTTGCAACTTGAGTTTGAATTTTTCTCTGTGCGCTCTGTGCCTCCGTGTTCAACCCTAAACGAATGGATAACTTGAGCTTGCAACTTGAG
>CAYOBX010000151.1:4750-11813 GCA_964402245.1 uncultured Saprospiraceae bacterium
GTTTGAATTTTTCTCTGTGCGCTCTGTGCCTCCGTGTTCAACCCTAAACGAGTGGCGAAGCCACTTACTCCCTAATTAGCATTAAACACCTTACCAGAACCATTCGTAGAAACTTGCATGTCAGGATTTCCTTTATAATAAACATCTCCACTACCTTTAATATCTATACCTAAGAAATCAGAAACATTGACTTGAAAATCTCCGCTGCCATCAACATCTATCTGCGCATCTCTGGCTAATAAGTCAAAGGCTTGAACATCTCCGCTACCATCTATTTCAAAATCTAAGGTTGTCGTTACGCCTTCTAGCTCAACTTTACCAGAGCCAGAATTTCGACCATTGATTTGATCTGCTTCTACAGATAAAATAATACCACCAGAGCCATTATTTTCAATGTCTAGAATATCCACTCTAAGAATATCTTCCGATCTAATTTTACCAGAGCCACTATTGGCAACATAATTTAAAGTAGGAAGGGTAATAAATATTCTTAACACATCACTGTCGTCTACACAGTCGTCAAATTCAATTTCCCAAACATCATTTCGAACAGAAGTTTCTAATTCTTCAATAATGTTTTCTTGTCCCTTGATCACTACTTCTTGATCCTCTCCTTGTGTAATGTAGACTTGTGCATCTGTGCGTAACTTGATACCTGTAAAATCAGCTAGAACAATTTCTTCTGTAGTGGTTCCGCCAAAACCTTCTTCGCATCTAGATAAATTTCGATCATCTTCTCCGAATCCGCCATCGAAATCGAAATAACAAGATTGCATAGTCGTCAGTAGTACCGCTGCGATTAAAATACGATTTACATACTTCATAATTATTTTATTTTTTGGTGAAAACGTAATTTTTGAAAAATGAATTTTTAAAAATGATGAATGAGAAATGATGAATGATGAATACTATACTCAATAGGACTTAATTACATTGTAGTCAACGTCTAGTAAATTCATCATTTTTCATTCATCATTCATCATTAAAAAATGGCTTCTAAAAAATACGTATTGGATGATTTCTTATGGATAAGATGATGCTTCTTGTCAGATACCCCTATTTAATAGAATGATTTTTTTTAGAAAACCGATAGGATTCCCTTAAAATCGGCATCTTTGCACTCCTAAAATTTATTAGAACAAAGAGGAAAAAAGAGGAAAGAGAGACATCCTTGTCAAAAATCAGTGGCAGAATGGCTCAATTCTCGAAAATCTATCTCTCTTCTCTACTCTCTGTTCTCACTTCTAAAATAAAATATGAAAGAAATAGCAGTAATTGGTGCAGGTACAATGGGCAATGGCATCGCACATGTATTTGCGATGAAAGGATATAAGGTTGCTTTAATTGATATAGCAGAAAGTGCTTTAGAAAAAGCAATGACGACAATAGAAAAGAATTTGGATAGAATGGTGCGCAAAGAAAGAATTTCAGAGGGTGACAAATTAGCAACGCTAGCTGGGATTACCACCTATACTGACATGAAGCAAGGGGTAGCGGGAAGGGATTTAATCATAGAAGCAGCCACCGAAAATATCGACCTAAAGCTAAAGATTTTTAAGAATTTAGATGAATTAGCTGCCCCAAATGCTATTTTAGCAACGAATACTTCCTCTATTTCTATTACAAAAATTGCAGCAGTCACACAACGACCAGAAAAAGTTATTGGGATGCATTTCTTTAATCCTGTTCCTGTGATGAAGTTGGTAGAAGTAATCAATGGCTATGCAACAGATCCAGAGGTAACGGCACAAATCATGGAAATGTCTAAAGGCTTAGGCAAAGTGCCCGTAGAAGTAAAAGATTATCCTGGTTTTGCGGCCAATCGTATATTAATGCCTATGCTGAATGAAGCTTTTTATACTTTATATGAAGGGGTATCAGGCGTACAAGAAATTGATACCGTGATGAAGCTGGGTATGGGGCATCCTATGGGACCTCTACAATTAGCTGACTTTGTAGGTTTAGATGTTTGTTTAGCGATCCTAGAAGTGCTTCATAAAGGATTCGGCAATCCTAAATATGCGGCTTGTCCACTATTGGTTAATATGGTTACTGCAGGTAAATTAGGCAGAAAATCAGGAGAAGGTTTTTATGATTATAGTAGCAAAGGAAAAGATTTGGTAGTTGCAAAACAGTTTATTTAAGTAATAGGTAATAAGTAAAAGGGTATGCGCACGTACCTTATTCCTTATTACCTATTACCTATTCCTTATTACCTCTTACTTAAAAAAAACATGGCAAAATATAAATACGATTTAAGAGGGGTGTCGGCAACGAAAGATGAGGTACATGCAGCGATTAAAGATTTAGATAAGGGTTTATATCCAAAAGCTTTTTGTAAAATCTTACCAGATATTGCAGGCATGGATGCGGACTATGTGAATTTGATGCATGCCGATACTTCTGGTACTAAGACTAGTTTGGCCTATATATATTGGAAAGAAACAGGAGATTTATCTGTATGGAATGGGATTGCCCAGGATGCATTAGTGATGAATATAGATGATATGGCTTGTGTTGGTTGTGTAGATGATATTATATTGTCTTCTACTATTGGTCGAAATAAAAATCTAATATCAGGAGATGTAATTGCTACCTTAATACAACGTGCAGTAACATTAGCCAATCAATTGAAAGAGCAAGGAGTCAATATTCACTTGGCAGGTGGGGAGACGGCAGATGTAGGGGATATTGTGCGGACGATAGATGTAGGTTATACAGCATTTGCTCGTATGAAAAAAGAAGATCTTTTGGTAAATAATATCCAACCAGGAGATGTAATTGTAGGATTTGCTTCTTATGGGCAGGCGACTTATGAAGATGCCTATAATGGAGGGATGGGGAGTAATGGTCTGACTTCTGCTCGGCACGATGTATTGCATAAAATGTATGCAAACAAATATCCAGATAGTTATGATGCAGCTAATACGCCTGAAGAGGTGGTCTATCTAGGATCAAAAAAATTAACGGATAAAGTAGTCATTAATGGAATAGAAACAGATATAGGAAAGCTAATCTTATCCCCGACTCGTACTTATCTTCCTGTTATTAAATCCATTTTTGAGCAATGTAGAGAAGGCTTATCTGGTATGATTCATTGTACGGGAGGTGCGCAGTCAAAAGTATTAAAGTTTGTGGATAATAATGTACATATCATAAAAGATAACTTATTACCGATACCTCCATTATTTCAAATTATCAAAGAAGAATCTAGAACAGACTGGCAAGAAATGTATCAAGTATTTAATATGGGACATCGCTTAGAGGTGTATATGAAACCTGCCTATGCAGAAAAAGTAGTAGCAATAGGAAAAAAATATAATATTGATACAAAGATAATAGGTCGAGTAGAAGCTGCGGATCAGCGGAAAGTAAGTATACTTGCACCAGAAGATGAGTGGCTATCTTATGTTTCTTAGATGAGGAAAAGTATTATTTCAAAAAAAATAAAAATTATTTTATTTTTTTACCTGCATGTTCTGCCTAAATTCGATCTAATTCGCGAAAATTTTTATTTTAAAAATTAGATTAAGGTTAATTTATATTTATTTAAAAAAATATTATAATAAATTGATTTATAGTTAATTACTTTTTATTAAAAAATGAATATAGAAACTAGTACTTAATTAATTGAATCAAGTATTATTTATTATTATTTTTGTCCCCTTCCCAAAAGAAATGTTACTAGAAAAGAGGCTGTGTTAATGTTTCATTTTCTTTCCTTTTTCTACTCATATTTTTATAGTTTAACGTTACATTTGTCTTAGATTTATATGAAAATCAATTGTTTACGTTAGAAAACCGTGAGTTTTCAATAGATAAATGAATAGATGTGTAAATGAGTAAATAATGGCATTTTATAAATTTTAAACAATCTGTCTAAATAAAAATCTGCTGCTCAATTTACTCATTTTCTAATTTACTCATTGGGCATTTACATAGAAAACCAAAATCTAAAACTGTATTGTTTTCAACCAACTTTTTTGAGAAAAGTAAAATTGTACCTACTTGAATCGTCTAATACCATTGATAATATTGCTTTTTTGCACTATTAATTCTTTAGAATTATTTGCACAAAGAAGTATCGCAGCGCAATCCCAAGTGGTTATACAAGGAAAAATAGAATCAGCTGCTCCCTTTTCCTCTATCACCTTTAAATTCTATAAAGACTATATCTCTTTTGAAGAGCTAGAATATAGTACTGTTATAAAGGATCAATCTTTTTCCATTACCCTGCCTATATATGATGCTTCTCCAGGATTTATTACCTATGAAAATCAAACTTTACCAATATTTTTAGAACCAGGAGATAATCTGTTTGTTCGTTCTTCTCATGCTAGTTTTATCGACTCTCTTGAATACACGCAAGTAGGCGCATTGAGTAATAATTTTTTAAAAGAAACATTTATAAAATTTGATCGAGAAGATGCGCAATTAGTCAAAGAAGGGATGCAGCAAAAGACGGCGGAAGATTTTGAAACATTTATGTTGTCTTATAAGGGTAAAAAGATTAGCCATAGAGACCAATATTTAGCACAACGAGATACTTCTTTTTCTACTGTTTTTTCTGAATATGTATCAGCAGATATTAATTATTGGTGGGGACATCAATTAATGTCTTATAAAGATAATCATCCTACTTCTCACTTATTACCTATTGCGCTCACCTTACCTAATGAGTATTATGATTTTATGGACGAATTAGTGCTGAATGATGAGAAAGCATTATCTAACTTAAATTATATAAGTTACTTAGATCGCTATATGGAATGGCGTCAAGATCGTATTTCTAGAGGTTTAATGAAAATAGAAGGTAGGCCTACCAAGAAGAAAATTTTAGAACTTAGTAGAGTAGAAACTTTTGGAGAAGTCTTAGCGGAGGATCTTAATGTACGCGCTGCTGCACATGATCAAAATGCAATTATTGGAAAGCTACATAGAAAAGATCGGGTATTGTATTTGAGAGATATTACGAATGATCGCTTCTCTCATATGTATAAAGGAGGAAGATATCAAGATAAATTTGTGAAAATTCAAATGCCTGATGGACAAATTGGCTGGGTTTATCAAAGGGGTATAAAAGTATTTGAAGATGTCATCTCAGAACAAATAGAAGTGGAATTACCAGAAGACTATGGAGATTTTATTCAAGCTGTAAAATATAGTGAATTTAGAGGGAAAGTATTGCATTATGCGATTTCCAAAGATATTTACAATGATATTAATAAAGGTAAACGAGTTCCTAAAAGCAAATTAGATAATTACATAAAGGTTTCTCCCTATATACAGTATGTACAGTTAATTAGAGAAGCATACGCAGCAAGAGGCTATGGACAACCCATCCCATCTAGTTCTCTGAGAGGTACTTCAGCGGATAAATCTGTTACAGATGAGAAAGTGGCTAATTTCACTAAAAATCTTTCAGACCTTTTAAGTGTAGCCGATGGAACACAGAAAAGTGAAAAACCAAAAATAAAATTAAAATCAAAGCCTGTTATAGAAAAAGTGGAGGTAGCAAAGGCTTCCGTACCAGCACCTAAGCCAGCAAGAATTTCAAAGCCTAAAACTACTGTAGTACGACGAGAGATTCCAATTAGTGAACCAAATTTACGTCCTTTTCTTCAGCAGACCTCTCTTAGATTTATTACAAATATTCCTTCTGAAAGAAAACCTGTAGTTGTTATTAATGAAAACCCTCTCTTAAAGAAAGAACAAAAACATATCATTAGTGCGAATACAAACAATTCTTTTATCACCATAACTACGCCTTTGACAATGCCGACCACTTGGGAGTTGAGAAGTGGTAGACAAGTAATAGAGCTTTATTGTCAACCAGGGGATGAGCTGGAGATAAGCATTCAAGGAAATAACTTATATACACATACGGTCTTTTCTGGAAAATGGAGTGAAGAAAATAAATATCTCTTACAGGCAACTGCTAAATTTGATCATATCAATGAAGGCCTCGAGAGAAATAAAATGGATGCGAAGCCTCAAGTCTTTAAGGATTGGCTAAATTCTGTTCGCCAAGAAAAACTAGATTTCTTTTTCCAATATTCGCGTGAAAATGACCTTCATGCCGACTTCGTAGCCTATGCGGAGGCAGATATTAATTATTGGTATGCTTTCAATTTACTGAATTATTTATATGAACATCCATTTCTGAATGAACTGCCATATCCAATGGAGGTCAATCCAGTATATTATGACTTTATGTCTGAAATACCAGTTAATAATGATGCAGCATTAGCTAACAAATATTTCTTCAATTATATTCAAGAATTTATTGCCTACCAACATAGACAAGCAGTTAATAAAGATAAAGACAGATACACCTTAGCTGAAGAATATCTAACAGGAGATACTAAAGAATTCTTTCAAGCCTTTTTGTTGGCCTTAAAAACAAAGACAAAAGATAAAGTCGGTCTAAGTCATGAAATTGATGCCTTTTCAAAAAATGCGATTAATCCGCTTTTTGTAGAATACATCAAAGAAGCCTACTTGGACGTAAAAGGAATAAGGCAAGGGATGAAAGCACCTGGTTTTGAATTATTAGATCAAACTGGTAAGCGAGTCAATCTAACAGATTATAAAGGCAAGGTAGTATTTCTTGATTTTTGGGCAACATGGTGTGGCCCATGTTTGGATATGATACCTGTGCACGATGATTTGAAAAAACGTTTTAAAGATAAGAATGTAAAATTCGTTTATGTGTCTATGGATAATAGTTCTGTCTTATGGAAGAATTTTATTGCTAAGAGGCGTATTGAAGGAGATCATTTGATTTCAGGAGAAGCTATGGGTTTCAAATCACCAATAGCAATAGATTATCAAATAGAATATTTACCCTTTGCCCTACTCTTAGATACAGATGGTACTATTGTTTGGAAACGAACTGGTGGTTATAGCGTTAATAATTTGATAAAAGAGATGGAAAATTTATTGAAATAAGTAACCTGACATGAAAGTTGTTTGGTTTTTTGAATATATACTTTACAGTTAGTTAGCACTTACTGTATTCCTTTTAAACAACTTCAATAGTATTTCGTCGTTACTTAATTGA
>CAYOBX010000152.1:0-8936 GCA_964402245.1 uncultured Saprospiraceae bacterium
CTTGCGCTTGAACTTCTTTAAAGTCAACTGTCAACTACCTCGATAAACTTGTCGATTTTTTAAACGGATTGTATCTCTACTCTCGCTTCTCTGCTCTCTTTTCTAAAAAGTATATGGTTTTAAATTAAAATTTATGATATTTGCACGCGAATAAAAAATCTTTCATAATGAAGTTGTTTAAAAATAAGCACTTATAACTAACGAAGCTCCCAACCAACAATGTATAGACGGAAAAGTATATTAGTACTTCTGATTGTAGCCATTATGACTGCTGTCTTTCTCAATTTTATGAGAGACATTAAGTTCGACTACGATCTTAAGGAATTTTTTCCCGTCAATAGTGAAGAAACAGATTTTTTTTTAGCGCATAGTGATAAATACGAATGGGATGATGACTTTATTTTATTAGGCTTATATAACGAAGATGGCATATTCCAGCAGGATTTTTTACAAAAGATAGATAGCCTCACTAAAAGCCTTAAAAGAATGGACGACATTGAGTCTGTCCTCTCTCCTACCAATGTTAATATCCTTCGAAAAACGCCTTTTTCAGCAGGTATAATTACCAGACCTTACATAACGATCAATAAACCCGAAAAATATGCCTCGGATAGTGCCAAGATATATAGGCAACCTGAATTAGTGAATCGCTTATTTGCCACGGATGGTAAATCTGTAGCCATGCTCATTCGACAATCCCCTGGGTTAAGTGTAGAGACCTGTGATACATTGAGTAAAGCAATAGACGTATTAGCGGATGGTTATGACTTTGATCAAATTCATTATGCGGGAAAATGTTTTAGCCAAACGGCCTATGTCAACCTTGTAAGACATGAAGTGGGGGTTTTTGTAGGAGCTTCTGGGCTAATGATTATCTTTTTTCTATGGATCAGTTATAGAAAATTGTGGGGTATTTGGATGCCATTACTAGTTATTGCTATAACCGTGATTTGGACGATAGGCACAATGGCATGGATGAATGAGCCGATCAATTTCATTTCCAATATTATTCCTACCATTTTAATGATTATTGGTATTTCTAATGTCATTCATTTATTTACCAAATACCGCTTGCTCATTCGAAAGGGGCACGAAAAAATGGATTCCCTGCGAACAGCCGTAAAGGAAGTTGGCTTTGCCACTATTTTTACGAGTGTAACAACCATGCTAAGTTTTCTAACTCTAACTACTTCCGATGTAGCTCCATTAGGAAAGCTTGGCATCTATGCAGCGCTTGGTTTATTTTTCGCTTTTATACTAACCTATTCTCTTTTCCCTGCTATGCTGATCTTGTATAAACCAGCCTATAGCTTAGCTCCAGAGAAATTAAAAGAATTTTGGCAGCCGTTTTTATTTAGATTACATAAATGGGTTTTGGGACATCCAAAATATATTATTAGTGGTGCATTGTTCATTACTTTCATTAGCATCTTGGGTACCACCCAACTAAAAATCAATAACCACCTAATAGAAGATCTAAAATCGCTTGATCCTACCCGTATAGCTACTGGTTTCTTTGAAGATAAGTTCTCAGGTACTCGCCAATATGAATTAGCCATTAAGCTTAAAGATCCCAATAAAAGTATTTTTGATAAAGACGTATTATTGGAATTAGATCAGTTGCAAACTTATATGGGAGAGGAGTTTAGTAGCAATGGCTGGTTTAGTCCTGTGAGCTTAATAAAAGCCAGTAATAGAATCGATCATGGTGGAAATGATAAATACTATACCATTCCCAAAAGTCAGCGCAAAATAGATAAATTTAAAAAGGAAATAAAGAAGACTTTAGAAAAAAGCACTTTCCCAAAGGTATATACGGAAAATGAACAAGAAGCTAGATTTACAGGTCAAATTCCTGATATTGGTAGCTATGTAGCAAGAAGAAAAAACAAGAAATTGCATGAATATATAGCCAATAATCTATCAACAGATTTATTAGAATTTAAAGAAACGGGTTCTGTGCATCTCAACGATATCAATGGGTACAATGTAACCTTTAATGTATTAAAAGGTTTGCTGTTCTGTTTAGCATTTTTAATGCTATTAATAGGATATATGTTTCGTTCTTTTGCTATGGCATTAATTACGCTGGTAGCTAATGTGCTACCTTTATTACTTATCGCTGGATTGATGGGTTATATGGATGTGGATATAAAAATCCCTACCGCTATTATATTCATTATGTCTTTTGGTATAGCAGTGGATGATTCTATCCATTTTCTAAGTAATCTAAAAATTGAATTGAATAAAGGGAAGAAGATTGCGGAGGCGGTAAGAAATACTTATTTGACAACAGGTAAGGCAATCGTGGTAACTTCTTTGATTTTATCTGGGGGATTTTTAACCTTGGCACTCTCTAACTTCAGTAGTACGTTCTATATTGGTTTCTTTACCAGTCTATGCCTAATTTTTGCAGTACTGGCTGATTTGATTTTGCTGCCTGTATTGATACTGAAGTTTTATAAGAATTAAAACTACTCCATTACCCGACCTTCAGCAATAATCGAATCAAAGAATTCCGTTCTCAAACGATTCTTGTGAAGTATCTTACTTTTTGGATCGCTGTTCCTTTACCTCTCCGATTATCTGAATATGATAAAGCATACTGGTATCTATCGGCACTTGTGGCATTGGAACAATCTGACTCATATCTGGTTTCTTTATTAGTATATGGTGGTGTTTCTCATTAATGACTACTCCGTCTGAAAGCTCTATTATATTTGGGTTTATAGCAGTTAATTCTTTAGTTTCTTGCCAATTAAGAGGTTGATTTTCTTTTGCAAGGTTCAGCAGGTACAAAGGTTGTTCATTTTTTTGTTGAGGTAAGATCTGTCCAAAGCAATAATTGAAAAAAAACAGTAAACTAATCGTTAAAATAATATTTTTCATGTTGGTTATTGTTTTAAAATCAGATATTTATGAGGATAGTTTTTGGCAATCGGTAAGCTGTAGCTTTGATATAGTTTTTTAGAGGTAGCGATTTTGCTAGGTTTTTTTATAAAAAAACCTAGCAAAATCGCTACCTCTAAAGAAAAACAGTAAACATCTAATAATCCTACTAATCTTAAAATCCCATCAATCCTAATCAGTGTTTAACAATTTTAATCCCTCGACTTTGTTGATTCCCTAATTGAAGTTGAACAAAATAAACACCTGCCCTTAAATTTTGACCAACGGTAACTTGTCCACTTGCTTGCTCTAAGGTATATCGTTCTACTTCCTTTCCTAATAAGTCAAAAATAGCAATACTACCTATTTGTTGTAAGTTATTTAATTGATAGGCTATAGAAGCGTTAGATACAAAAGGATTAGGTGACACTTCAAATTGCTCTAGTATACCTAAATCTTCTAGGCTAGTAGTTACAATCATTATTTCTTGTTGTATCGTATCTCCATCTGGGCAGACTACACTTCCAGCAGCTAAAGTTATTGTTTGAGTTCCTATAGAATCAAAGGTAAAGCTAACATCAGTAGTAGTAAAAATACTATCTGCTATTTCCCAAACGAAATTATCTGCATTCATGGAAAGATTAGTAAACTGGCCTGTTCTTCCATTTATGGTAAAATCAAAATCAGCGGTAGGTCTATCAAACACCCTAACTTCAAAATTAATACTATCCACTATTGGGCCATTAATCGTTTCTTTTACTCTAAGAGATGCTTGGTAAGTTCCTGCTTCAGGATAGCGAATTACAGGTTCAAAAGAATTAGAGAAGGAAGGAGTCCCTCCTTCAAAAGTCCAATCATAAGCTCTAAAATTGGGAATATTTGGTTCAATTTTCACTTTAAATTCTTCACAACTTTCGATAATAGGAGCAACAGAAAGCGATGTTCGATTCAGTGCTACTTCAATATTTGTCACCTCACCAGAAGCGATGCTTACCTCTACTATTTTTGGTTCATATCCAATCCTAAAAAATTCTACTTGAAAAGTACCTGGAGTAGCTTGACCTGTTTTAAATTCCCCTGCAGCATTAGAAAGTTCAGAATTAGCATTATCGGAAAGAATGCTTACGTTTACGCCTGATAGGGCCTCTCCTGTAGCAGCATTAGTGACTATTCCTTCTAGATAACTTGCTCGAACGTAAGTAGGTTTTAAAATAAATAAACCATTGTTAACATCTGACGCTAGAATATTACCTGAAGGCAAAAAAGGATAAGCTCCCCAAGTTCCACCAAATCCAGAAACTCTATCTCCTTCAACCGTATCATAAATGCCTACTTCTACTAAGTTGTCTGGTTTATTAGCATCTGTAATAACCACCCCTTCTTTGTAAAAAGAAGTAACCAAAAAATCATTGAACACATGTACATTATGAGGAATTAATCCTCTTCCTTCAGTAGCTGGTGGTCTAAATTCATCCAAAAATGTAATATCTGTCAAATCTGAAATGTCATAAGCTGCTACTGGCGCATTTCCACGCTCATCTGTAGTAAATACGACTTTACTATTATCAGATAACCAAGCATTATGTGTAAATCTAAAAGGGGTTGTTTGAGTAGCTAAGAGTTGTGGGTTATCTCTATCCGAAGCATCCATAATAGATAAAAATCCAGCACTGATATCAGAGCTATAGACCGTATCGTTTCTTACAAATACATCATGCGAATATCGTGGGTCTAAAGCACCAATATATACCAAACTATCAGGATTAGTCACATCTACCATTAATACGCCGCCGCTATTAACATTACAACCCGCTAGATATGCGATACCTGATTGCTCATCGATATATAAATTATGGCAAATTTCTAATTGAATAGAATCAAAATCTTCTAAAAAAGGCGCCCAAAAATAGCTATCTGTACTATCCAATGGATTAGGAAGGTCTGACAAATCTAATACATGCAATCCTAAGCCTTCACTATCCGTAATCACAAATGCATGATCGTTATAGGTCTTAATATCTCTCCAAATTGATCTTGGCCCTTCTATCACAGATATTAGATTAGGAGCATCAGGAGTAGTGACATTGACCACCGCTACTGCCCTATTGAGGCCTACGATAGCAAATTCTCTATCCATTTCATCTGTATATCCCCAAATATCACTTAGTTCTTGATCAAATCGTAGTTGCGCCTGAAGACTAATATTTTGTGCAGGAGTGATTTGCGCATTCAAAAGAGGGAAACTGCTAATAATAAGTGCTAGAAGGATAAGAATTTTTTTCATTTAGAGTTTATATTAAAATAGATGAAGTCTAATCTGGACTCTTGCAAATGTATAACAATAAAAATCAAGTATAATTTAATTTCCAATAAGATTATGTAAAAGGTAAGACAGAGCGAGAACTACTTCTCTTCCAATCGGATCAATTCATTCAATTCCTTATTGGATAAGTCTCCAATCCATTTTTCTCCAGTAGAAATCGTCATATTCGCTAAATTCTTTTTTTCTTGTAATAGTTTATTGATTTTCTCCTCAAAGGTACCTTTGGTAATGAAACGATGCACCATTACATTACGAGTCTGTCCTATCCGATAGGCACGATCAGTCGCTTGTGCTTCTACGGCAGGATTCCACCATAAGTCGTAGTGAATTACATTACTTGCAGCCGTAAGATTTAAACCAGTTCCCCCTGCTTTTAAGGATAAGATCATAATTCTAGTGGTTCGATTATTTTGAAAATCCTCCACCATTTCATCTCGTTTTTTACGACTCACTCCACCGTATAAAAATGGAACTTCCAGTTCAAATTCTTCTTCTAGCATTTTAACTAATAATTTACCCATTTCTTTGTATTGAGTAAATATTAGGGCCTTCTCCCCATTATCTAGCAATTGTCTTAATAGATCAAATAACAATCCACATTTCCCAGATAAGACTGGATCGTCTTTTCCTTTTTTCAAAAATTGCTTAGGATGATTACAAACTTGCTTGAGCGCAGTGATTAACTTTAGAATTTGACCTTGCCGACCAATACCTTCTGCCGATTCCACAGAATTCATATTGGCCTCTACTACACTTTGATATAAAGCAGTTTGCGCAGGAGATAGTTTACAATATTGATCTTTTTCGATTTTATCAGGTAAATCTTTAATAATTGTTTTATCTGATTTAAGTCGTCTTAAAATAAACGGTTCTGTTACTTTACGAAACTTTCCTAATTGCTTTTTGTCTTTATCGTTTTCGATTGGATTAGCATAATTTTCTTTGAATTTTTTGAGCGTTCCCAAATAGCCTTTATTAGAAAAATCGAATACACTCCAATAATCACTCAAGCGATTTTCAACAGGCGTGCCACTCATAGCAATTTTCACAGGAGCTTTTATCTTTTTTATCGCCTTTGTCTGAGCAGTTGATGGGTTCTTAATATTTTGAGCTTCATCAATGACTATCGTCAACCATTTCTTTTTATTAAGTTTAGCTGTTTCACTTCTAGCTATTCCATAGGTGGTGATTAATAAATCTACTTCTTTTAAAGGGTCCAAACTTCTATTTGGACCATGATAAACATGGGCTTTTAGGTCAGGAGCGAATTTATTTATTTCTTTTTGCCAATTGGTCAACAAGGTAGTAGGCACAACAATAAGGCCCTTATGCGTTTCAAATTCTCCATCTTCTTTTAACTTTAATAAAGTAGCAATTACTTGCAGTGTTTTACCCAATCCCATATCATCCGCGATTAAACTACCAAAACCTAATCTAGAATTTTTATACATCCACTGATACCCTCTTAATTGATAGGGACGGAGGGTTGCTCGAAGACTATCTGGCACAGCTATCTCTTGCTCTTTCAGTAAGTTATCAATAAGGTTTTTAGTATTTTTATCTAAATGTACTTTAGCTCCTTTATAGTCTTCTGTTAGTGCAATCTGTAGTAATTGGTGACTATCTAATGTAGGAGGATTTTCTATTTTATCAATTAAGGAAGCTATTTCATTTTCATCAAAATAGAGATATTCGTCATTTAATTTGACAATGCCAGAGAATTGCTTGACCATTTTTAAAAACTCCTGTTCTGTTAATAATTTATTACCTAATGCAATACGCCATTTAAATCGCAACATCTCTTCCATGCTGATGATGGACGTTTTTTTGACTACTCCTGATTCATTTTCTCTTTCGAGTAGCATAGACATTTGAGGTCGCAACAATTTTCGAAGTGCCTTAGGTAATAAGACCTTGATTCCAAATAGCCGAATAGTAGGTAATATTTTAAATAAAATAGGTACAAATTCATCTGAATTAAATACTAGTTGTTCCTTTCCTTTAGATGCTATTACTTGATTAATTTGGGGAAAATAATCAGACAACATTGCTAAATCTCGAATAACGCCTAATCGAATATTCTTAAATGTATTTTTAGCAAATAAATCTTTTAAAGGAATCGGAGGATCAAGCGGTTTAGTGGTATCATCTATGGCTGTCCTCACTTCAAATCCATCGTCTAAATCTTCAATTTGTAAAACAGGTACATGATCTTTCTCTACAATATAATATTTGCTCAACCAAAGCTGAATAGCATTAGGATATTCTCGGCTTTCAAATTCTTTAAAAACTTCCAATGAACCATTAAAAAATAATCGATTGACAGGATGGGCTTGTAATCGAAGATCCAATGAATGGTGCGTTTGCACGAAATGATTAATAAAAAAGGATAAAAGATTGGGAAAATAATCTCCTTCCGTAGCTTGGACGATCTCTTTACCTAGTTTATAATGAAGTAGAGTTGTGGGACACAATACTTTTACTTGTTCAAAAATAGTTCGAACCGATTCATTAAGTATAGCAGGCAGCCAACGTATCTTATACCGCTTCGCACCTATCCGAAGTAATTGAGGAATATAGGCGCTTTGCAAAACGAGTCGCTCTGCCAAGTGATAGGTCAAGAATAAGCCCCTCAAATCAGTAGATAGTTGTTCGATTCGATTAGGAGGTATCAAATCGAGCCATTTTACGAAACCATGTAGATCGTCAAAGGTAAACACTGCTTTGCCTCGACTATCCCTGCAGCTACATTCTACGAAGTCAATTTCTCCATCCAAAAATAATTCTATCTCATCTACCCTATCCATTTCAGCAGTCAATACTTCTTCACTTCTCTTTTTAATACTTCTTTGCACATTCTTAGCTACCCCGTTATAGACTTTAGCACATATTTTTTTAAAATCACCAGATGGATAAAAAACTGGTTTTTCATTAAGCAATGTTAATAATTGATCTCTACATGCAGGGATAGTAGAAAAATCTACTGCTGCATAAGTGGAAGCTGACCACTCAAAAAGTACTTCACTGAAATTAGTATTGGTCCGTAAATCCTTTGCGGCTAAAATAGAAATATCTGTTTGCTCAGAAGCTGAATATCCTACTCCCGCTAAGCCCTTGAATAAATCAAAATCATGTAGTTGAAAAACTAAAAAAGGATTCTTATCTATTTCGTTGGCAATTAAATAAAGGACAGATGCCATATGTTTACAAGGCACTGCATAATCTGGACAGGAACAACTACCGTTCAAGTCTCGCCATGCTTTTGGAAATAATTCAATGCCTTGTCGACTGCAAGCTTCGTTCAAATCGTTTGGTAATTCTCGATTTAATAATTTAGATAAATAGATAGGATTGCCTGTAACAATTTCTATGATTTTTGCTTTTTCATTGGCTGTAAAGATTGGAATCGATATGTCCACTTTATAGGGTCTTGGGCGGGTGCCTTGTACATTTGCGGTTACAGTATTGGTATTTATTTCTATATCTCTTGCCAATCCTTTATTGGCATAAGTTCTGCCTCTTGGCAAGCGGTTGGAATTGTCTATATAGCTGAGGGCATTGAGCCATTGTTTGCCCCACCAGGTATTACCGTAGGTTTTTCTCATGGTTCGTTATTTGGGGTGAATTTACGTAGTATTTGGAAGGAAGATTATTTTTTGGAGGAGTTTTTCCCGTAACACGGAATTTATTCCGTAACCCGTAGCACGGAATTTATTCCGTAACC
>CAYOBX010000152.1:9036-11785 GCA_964402245.1 uncultured Saprospiraceae bacterium
TTACAGATACGGAATGAATTCCGTGTTACTGGCCTTCTAAATACCAAAAGGCTTAGCAGTTTCCTACCAAGCCTTTACATTTTATTTTTAACTAATACCTACTTAGGCTTAGGCAAAATCTCCGTCTGTTCGCCAAAGTACTGCACGAATTTCTGCATATCCACCGCTAAATCTTTATTCTGAGTCGCTTTAAAGTAAGTATCAGACAAAGCTCGAAAAGTATGGTAGAAAAAGCGATCCATTTCATTGACTTGCATTTCTTTTGTCCATAGATCTATCTTCATCGTATCCTTGTGCTCCTTATCAAAAATGGATAAAAGAAAAGCTTTTGCTTCCGCATCTTTTGCTCCATTAGGACCATCAGAAGCCGACCAATGAATTTTTTCAGGAACGTTCTCTTTATCTAATGCTACTTTGATTTTTATCTCTGATGTTTTAGCCATTGCATTGTTTTAATTATAGAACACAGAGACACGGAGGCACAGAGTATTAACTCTGTGCCTCCGTGTCTCTGTGTTCGATTACTCATTTCCTCCCTACCCAAAATAATCCTTCATTCTATCAAAGAAGCCTTTATCCCCCTTCTTGGGTTGCGGCTGAAAATTAGGCATCCCTCTCATCTTCTCTAGCAGTTTCTGCTCCTCTTTAGTTAGATTTTTAGGGGTCCATACATTCATATGGATGAGTTGATCTCCTTTTCCATATCCCTGAATAGAAGGTAAGCCTTTGCCTTTCAATCGGAATATTTTACCTGGTTGTGTACCCGCAGGAATTTTTATTTTTACACGACCACTGATCGTAGGCACCTCTATAGAAGTGCCTAATGCTGCATCTGCAAAATTAACATACAAATCATAGGTTAAGTTGCTACCTTCTCTTTGTAAAAATTCGTGCGGCTTTTCTTCTATACTGATTAATAAATCACCAGATTGACCGCCATACTTACCCATATTTCCTCCACCTCTCATGGATAGTTGCATTCCTTCTTCTACGCCAGCAGGAATTTCAATTTCCACTGTTTCATCGCCATAGTTAGTCCCTGCCCCTCTACAAGTCGTACACTTAGCTGTAATCTCTTGACCAGAACCATTACAGGTCGGACAAGCCGTGGTGGTCTGCATCTGACCGAGAAAAGTGCTTTTCACCTGTCTCACATAGCCAGAGCCTTTACAAGTAGAGCAGCTTGAAACAGAACTACTGTCTCTTGCACCACTACCATGGCAACTATTACAAGTTACTTGCTTTTTTACCTTAATTTTCTTCGTTACTCCGTTTTCAATTTCTGCTAGAGTTAAAGCGACTTTAATTCGAAGATTACTGCCTCTTTGTCCACGAGTTCTGGCGCCACTTCTACTTGCTCCCCCACCAAAAAAGGACTCAAACGGACTATCATTGAATATATCACCGAATTGGCTAAAGATGTCATCCATTGTCATGCCGCCTCTAAATCCACCGCCGCCACCACCTTGCATCCCTGCATGACCAAAACGGTCATATCTTGCTCGCTTTTGAGGATCATTCAATACCTCATAAGCCTCTGCTGCTTCTTTAAATTTTTCTTCTGCTTTCTTATCATCTGGGTTTTTATCTGGATGATATTTTACCGCTAATTTACGGTATGCCTTTTTCAAAGCTCCTGCATCTGCGCTTTTTCCAACCCCTAATATTTCGTAATAATCTCTTTTTGCTGCCATGATCTTGCTAGATTAATGTTGACTTAGAGCAGAGAAAAGAGAGTAGAGATTGTATCCGTTTGTATTTAACAGAATACCGTTAATTTAACCGAAATCTATCTCTGCTCTCTCTTCTCGATTCTCTGTTCTTTTTTATTTCCCAACCACCACTTTAGCGTGACGGATAATTTTATCATTTAGAAAGTATCCGTTTTCCACTGTATCAATTACTTTCCCTTTCATTTCTTCTGTTGGAGCAGGAATTTCTGTAATCGCTTCGTGCAATTCAGCATCAAAAGCTTCTCCTGTAGATTCCATCACTTTTAAGCCTTTTCCCTCCAATACTCTATATAGCTTCTGGTAAACCAACTCTACCCCTTCGCTAAATTGTTCCTCAGACCCCTCCATATCCGCACTTTTCTTCGCCCTGTCAAAATCGTCTAAAACAGGAAGAATAGCTGACATAGTGTCTTGTGCTGCATTCTTCATTAGTTCTAAACGCTCCCGCATATTTCGTTTTCGGAAATTTTCAAAATCAGAGAAAACACGTAAATACTTATCTTTTAATTCGCCAACTTGCTGCTTCAATTCTACATTATCATGCTCCAATTGCTCCTCTGGACTCAATTCCACTTCTGGCTCTTCTGGTGTATCTTCTTGATTATCAGCATCTTCAGCAGTTTGACCCTCTGTTGTTTCTAAAATTTCTTCAGAAGAATCTAAGACATCTTCTGCCTTTTTATTTTTCTTACTCATTATGTCTTTTAATTTTTTTATCACTATAGAAATAACTATTAATTAATGGATTTAGGGCCAATTAGCAATCAGAAGCGCAAAAGTAAGGTTCTTATCTAACTTCCCCTTAATATGCTGAAACAATTACTCTGCCATGCCGTTTTTTGCGTCATTGTGGCAGACTTATAGCATTCTAATATTATACAGAATAAGGCTCTTAGGGATGGGTTAAAAATAAACTTACAATTTAGGCTGCTTCTGTGCATCCCATCCCTTAGCATTAGGCAAGCAGTAGCTTCTATATAGTTTTTTAGAGGTAGCAAATTCGTTTTGTTTTTTAT
>CAYOBX010000153.1:0-11744 GCA_964402245.1 uncultured Saprospiraceae bacterium
ACCAATTAGAGTCTGCAGACAATGTAGCTACTAAGAAGATGATTATCATCGAATAGTTTTTTAATGAGAAATGATGAATTACTTGATGTTGACCTAAGTACAGGTCAACATCAAGAATTCATCATTCATCATTTCTTATTTATCATTTTAAAATTCTCATTCATCGTTTTTTAAAAGTCAAGACCATTTTTATAATATAAATAATCTACAACAACACACCATATAAACAGATTAAAGTAGAAGGATTTAAATAGGAAAGAAGTACAGAAGGTAAACAAAAATTTCTTACATATTTTTCTATAAGAAATTAAAGACATATACTTAAATCGGTTTTTTGGGATGGCCTCTCTCCATTAATTTGGAGGAGGCTTTTTTTATGATTAAATAAATGCTTATAAAGAGGGCTGTTAACTGAATTGTATCAGTTGAGCAGGTGTTTCTAGTGTAAAGTACACACGTAATAATTAGTGAAATAAAAAACCACGAATTCACTAATTCATACCCTAGTTCGCTCTTACAATTCGTGAATTAGTGGTTAAATTTTCAACACTTAATAAAACGTGTATTTCTTCCACTGGAAAGAACTGAGAATAGAGTTGCTCGTTTTTGAAACAATTGATAGTCAACATATGGTGGGTTTTGAATTTGAACTTGGCACTTGTGTTTTTTTATAAAAATGCTATCTCAATAGTGTAGCATGCCCTTTTACTTGCCTAGCATTATTTCGAGAATCTGTATACTCAATTAAATATACATATACACCAGGTGAAGAGGGTTTCCCAGAATTATTCTTAGTCCCATTCCAGCCTGTATGTATATCATCAGAAAAAAACACTCTTTCTCCCCAGCGATTCCAAATAGTAAAAGAATAATCATTACTTCCAAAAAGTAAGGCAACTGGAATGAAAATATCGTTTTGGCCATCGCCATTAGGCGTGAATGCATTCGGCATAAATAATTCTCCTGAAGGAAAAATATCTAAAATTTGATTAGTCGTATCTGTACAACCATTTGGATGTGTTACTATCAGCTGTATTACCTGCAAACCTGTATCAGGAAAGGTAAAACTTGGATTTATTTCATTGGAAGTTCCTGCCCCATTAAAATCCCAATCCCAAGCTACAGCCGATATGGAATTGTCAAAGAAGTTAGCAGTAGGATCAACTACATTTAATTCTTCTGGTGTAAAGGTAAAATCTGCAATAGGGGAAGGGGTTACTTGTATTAAGCCAGGGAATTCTGTGGTTGTTCTACAGTCGAATGGGTTTTTTATATCTAAATTTACAGTATATACACCGGGATTTTCATATACATAGGTAGGGTTTACAGCAGAACTACCACCACCATCACCAAAATCCCAAGTAATATCATATTCATCTGAAATTAGTGTATCTAAATTATCAAAAGTAATGCTCGCTGGTGCACATGAAAGGGAAGCACTAGGTGCAATAAATAATTCTGGTTCTAAAGGAAAGTAAGCTACAGAATCGGTCTTAGTCACCGTACAATTATTTACATCTCTGACGGTCAAGGAAACAGGTAAATTCCCAGAATTTGGAAAAAGATAATCTATATTATCAGCATTATAAAGTCTTCCATCACTAAAATCCCAATTGATTTCCTGTATGCCATCTGACAGGGTAGTTGACTCATTAACGAATGATACAAAACCAGGTGCACACATATCATATTCGAAACTAAAATCAGCGATTGTTTCTGGCAAAATATTTACGATAACAGTAGCACGGTCTTCGCAATTTCTAGAACCTGGATTTACAATTAAAGTACCTTCAAATAGACCTGTAGATGGGAATGTGATAATCGCTTCATCCATAGTACTTATAAAATCTTGTCCACCTCCCAAATCAAATTCCCATCTTATATCGCCAACCGCAAAAGTAGGTGTACTTGCATGCTCAAAAACCACATTGTTTTGTTGACAAACAGTAGAACGATAGGCTCGATCTCCAATATTGTCATCTGCTACTATAATCGCTTCAATATTTCTGAGACAGGCACCGACTGTATATTGAAAATCTCTTCTTATCGTGCTTAAAAGTATACTATCTCTATATTCTTCTACGACAACAGTGACTACGAATAATCCAGCGATACTAGGTATTCCAGATATAATACCAGTCATAGAGTCAATAGAAATTGTAGTATTAACTCCACCTACGTCAGATTTCCCTAATGGGAAGGTTTCGTGGAATAATGGACCAGTATAGGTTAATTCTGTAAAAAAGGGAGCGCTATTAGCGTTCGGTGGGCAAGGAGGGATGGGACTAGATCCAGTACAGGAATTGGGCATGAATCGCGTATCGTTACCACCACCATCTAATGGTTTGGCAAAATAATACACTAAACTATCTCCATCAGGATCGGTAGCAGAATGGTCAAAAAGCGTTTCGAAATTTTGACAAATTACTAAATCTGGGAAATTATTAAAAACAGGACTTGAGTTACATTCTTGTTGCGCTAGAGGTGTTATTTCTACATAAAAAGTTGAGCCTCTATCATCTGCATTTCTAATATTATTGATACCAATATTTCTACAACATCGCTGATAAACAATAAAATAACTATCTGAACTTTGTTCTAAAGAAATACCAAAATCACTTAACTTGAATCGATATAAGCCTTCTTCCACTCCTGGAGGATCTCCTTCTAAACATAATAAATCATTAGGCAATACTGGTCTTTGGGAAAATAATGGAACACCAAACGCTGTATTTTGATCCCCTTGATCTAGTGTGGAACAATCTAAATTTGTACCACATCTATAGATTGAAATGAATGCAGGAGAATCAAAATCTGCTCCCCCACCTAATGTATCTCTATATACTTGCATTTCTATTTCATAATCACCATTCCCCAAACATTTATAGGTCATTTCTCCTCCAATAATATGCCTAGCTAATAGAGGTTGTGTAAAATAACAACAACAGATTATTAGTACAAATTTTGTAATATGTTGATTCATTAATTGGCAGTTTTTTATAAGGAGCTATCTAACAAGTGTAGCAAGGCCTTTTACAGTATGATTTTCCCCTCTATTATCTACAAATTCAATTAGGTAAGTGTATACTCCATTGGGAGCACTTTTGCCAGTATTATTCTTCCGTCCGTTCCAACCCTCTCCAAAAGTCATGGTCGAAAACACCTGCTCTCCCCATCTGTTCCAAATACTGAACTGATATTCTAAAGGACCGAATAAAAAGCCAATTGGGAGAAAAATATCATTCAAGCCATCGCCATTAGGGGTAAAAGCATTAGGCACAAACAATTCTATGGAAGGGATAATATCAATGATCGCCCTCGCTGTATCCGTACAACCACTTTGATGGGTCACTACTAAAGAAATGACTTGCATCCCTGTGTCAGGAAAAGTAAAAACTGGGTTTTGTTCTATGGATTGATTTAAACCATTAAAATCCCAATCCCATCTGGCAGCATTGAGGGATTGATCTATAAAATTAGCAGTCGGATTTGCTACCGTTACTTCTTCTGGAAAAAAAGAAAAATCTGCTAAAGGAGAAGGATTCACTTGTATTAAGTTACCAAATAGAGCTTCCGTTTCACATCCAGAGGGAGAAAGGACGGATAAGGTAACGCCGTAGTTTCCAGGAATTTCATAGATGTGTGTAGGTGCCAATTCTGTACTAGTATTGCCATCTCCAAAATTCCAATTGATCGCAAAATCATCGGTTAAGACTCCTTCTAGATTATTGAAATTTACTTCGGCTGGTGAACATTCATCGACTCCCATTGGAGGAGGAATAAATTCTTCTGATACTGGGAAATAATTCAATACATTTGTTGCAGTAGCCTCGCATTCATTTTCATCAGTAGCCGTCAACATTACATTCATTGCCCCTGCGCTAGTGTATAGATGCGTAGGCATCATCTCCGTAGAAGAATTGCCATCCCCAAAATCCCAACTAAATGAATTAATTCCTCCTGATTGAGTGGAAGAATTATTGATGAAACTAACAGGGACACTGGCATCACAAGTATCAAACACAAAGTCAAAATCTGCAATAGTTTCAGGAAAAATAGAAACATTGATCATTGCAGAGTCTGCACAGTTTTCTGAATCTATATTGACAAATAACTTGCCTATATAGTTTCCAAATACTGGGAAGTCTACATCAATTTCATCTGTGGTGGCAGTTGCTCTAGTACCATCTAATAAGTCAAAATCCCATAAGACGCTTTCTATAAATTCAGGCGGGGTACTTTCATGTTCAAAGGTGACGCTCCCTTCATCGCATATGTTCCTATCACCTTCTGTAATAATGGCATCAATTGCTCTTTCACAACGAACAACTTGGTGCTGAAAATCTCTTCTTATAGTACCAATTAATTGCCCATCTCTATATTCTTCTACGACTGCACTAATAACAAATATACCGATCATTGATGGTATTCCAGAAATTAAACCAGTCATTGAATCTATAGAAACTGAAGTGTTCATACCATTGCTGGTAGACCTACCTAAAGGATTTTCATTTGTATAAAGAGGACTTAAATAGTTAATTGTTTCAAAGGTATTAGGAGAACATGGAGGGCTAGGCTCTACTCCTTCACAACTACGAGCTTCACCATTTGCACCACGGTCTATTGTTCCTCCACCAGAAATAGGTGCGTCAAAATAATAAACTAAACTATCACCATCTTCATCTGTAGCAGAGTGGAAATAATCAATATTAAAATTTCGACAAATCAATAGATCTGGAAAAGTATCAAAAGAAGGACTGGAATTACATAATTGTTGAGATAAAGGCGTTATTTCAGCAAAGTAAGAGGTGCCCAATTCATCGGTTCTACCTGGGAGATTTAATATACCTTCATTTCTACAACAGCGTTGATAAACAATATAGTAGCTATCAGAACTTAAATTTAATAGCATCCCCATTTCACTTAATGTGAACCTATATACCCCCCGATTAACACATTGGATGTCACTTGCCACCAGACATTCTATATTATTAGGTTCGATTGCTTCTATGGATTCTAAATTGACAATAAAATTCCCTATATCTATATCCTGTTGTATTACACTAGAGCAAGCAATATTATCTCCACATTCATAAATGGCAATTCTTACTCTTTCATCTAAAGGTACAGCAGCTTCACCACTTATACTATCAATATCACAATCCTGATACAAAATCATCTCCACTTCATAATCCCCACCCCCCAAACATTTATAAGTCATTTCCCCGCCAATAATATGAGAAGCGGACAAGGAAAAACTATTCAATAGCAAAAAAATAAAGAGAAAAAAATTAAATCTCATGCGGCAAATTACTCGTTTCTGTAAAAATGAACGATTTCTTTGATATAAAATGATAGGATAGAAGTTAAAATTGCCTGCTATCCTACAATTTTATGTCAAACAAGGCACTAAAGTACTAGATTTAAGAGTTTGTTAAGGGAAAATTCCTATCCTACTTTTCGGCCCAATTACTGATTTTTGATATATTTGCAAGCTGCTTAATGAAGCTTGATTGAATGCTTCTTTTCAATTCAGTGAAAGCTGTTACTGTAATAGAAATTATACTCGAAACAGGATAAATTACCGAAAATGAAACTTCCCAAGTCTCAAAGACTTTGTAAGTTCGATCCCGACAGACTTACATCAATGTCATTCAGGCATATTTTAGATAATCCTAAAGCATTTACATAAAACCATTTATGGATACAACTATACACAAAAACAGAAAATACTTTTTGAAAGACGATACAGAACAGATAAAAAATGTATTGTTGGACGCTGGTATTATTTTATACCCTACGGATACCATTTGGGGAATTGGATGTGATGCTACGAATCCTGTAGCCATAGAACGGATTTATAATTTAAAGGAAAGAGATCGTTCAAAACCATTTGTACTATTGGTGAGTAGTATCGAAATGCTGAAAAATTATATAGTAGCTGGTCATCCTAGAATTGAGACCTTGCTTTCTTTCCATGTGCGCCCATTGACTGTGATTTATGAAGAGGGACAGAATCTTCCTGCCAACGCAATGAGCGAAAACGGTTCAGTTGCCATAAGAATAGTAAAAGATACTTTTTGTCAGCAGTTAATTAATGATCTTGGAAGACCTTTAGTAGCCACCTCGGCTAATATCAGTGAACAACCTTTTCCAGCTAACTTTGGAGAGATTAGTTCGGAGGTAATACAAGGTGTGGATTATGTGGTCTATCATCGTCGAGATGATAAGACTGTTAGTGAACCGTCGGTTATTGTAAAATGTACGCCTAAAGGAGAATTGGTTTTTATTCGGGAGTAAGTTTTTAATGATGAATGATGAATGAGAAATGATGAATCCACAAGACGTTGACAAGGAGAATCATCATATTTGTATTCATCATTCATCATTTCTCATTCATCATTGAAAACATATAGAGCATTTGCTTGTTTAGCCTTCGAGATTCTCTAACAATCAATATTTACTCCATGTACGATGAGACAGAGCGAGAAAAGATGTCTGAAGAGAGGCGACGAGAAAAAATTGCCTTTCAATTCCACCCCTATAATGTTTTATTAACCTTAGTTCTAATGGGGGTCACGTCTCTTTTTTTTGCTTTCTCTGCCTCTTATATGTATAGCAGGTATCAGACAGGGGTGCCTCCAATTAAGCTACCTAACTTATTCTTTTTCAACACTTTAATATTATTAACAAGTAGTGGTACTATGCTTCTAGCTAAACAGTCTTACAGGCAGGATAATACCACTCGCTATCAATGGATGTTGCTTGCAACAATTGGTCTGACGCTTATATTTTTATTCTCCCAGATTATTGCTTGGAAAAGTCTATTCAATCAGCAGATTTTCGTTGCTTACAGTAATACGGCTTCTTATGTCTATGTGATCAGTGTATTGCATTTTGTGCATGTTCTAGCAGGTTTGCCTTTCCTAATATTGTTCTTACACGCAGCAGTCAAAAGAATGAAAGAACCAGTAAGTGTATTAGTTTATTTTTCTGATCCAGAGAAGCGATTAAAACTAGATCTGTTGACTAAATATTGGCACTATTTGGATGGCTTGTGGCTATATTTGGTATTGTTTTTTTGGTTAAATTATTTTTTCCAATGAAAAAGTTTTCGCATGGCGGCTTTCCGTCTACCGTCAGCGAAGCGGCCGTCCACCGTCTACCGAATAAAATCTATGAAAAAGACCAACGTACTAAGACTCCTAGATAAAGAAAAGATTCCCTATAAAACCTTTGAATATAACTATGACCCAGACTATGGATCTGCTAAAGCCATAGCAGAAGAAAATGGTATTTCTTTGAATCAAGTCTATAAAACCTTAGTGGGCAAAGGAAATAAAACAGGGGTATTAGTAGCCGTTATTCCAAGTGGCAGAACACTCGATTTTAAAGCTTTATGTAAAGCGGCTGGAAACAAAAAAATGACTTTAGTACCTGTAAAGGAATTACAAGGATTGACTGGCTATATTAGAGGAGGTTGTTCTCCTATGGGTATGAAAAAGAATTATCCAGTATTTTTGGATGCTTCTATGGAAGCGCAAGATCTGATCTATGTTAATGCAGGTCAGAGAGGATTATTAGTAGGGATTGCGCCTTCAGACTTACGATCTGTTGCTAAAGCAAATATGGCTAGTCTTTGCTCACTTTCAAAAGATTTTGAATAATAAGAACATTTCAAAGATGATTCCTGACTGTATCAAGATGTATCAAGTTTTTTCTTAGCGAAAAGCAATATATTAGTTTGGAATTATTAAATTAAACCATATGTTATTTCACATATTGTTTTTTAAGTTCAATTAATTAAATTTTTTTAAAAAAATAATTATCTTTATTTCAAATAAGAAGCGCATCAAATCAGAAGAGTTTATTAACTATTTCCTCTTAAAATGAACTATCTAAGATATCAAGTGCTTCTTCTTCACAAAAGAAATTAATAAACAATGGAATTAAAAATTAATGGACAAGTAAAGCAAGTGGACGTTGAAGATAACATGCCTTTACTTTGGGTGCTTCGAGATGAACTAAACATGACTGGTACTAAATACGGTTGTGGGGTGTCTTCTTGTGGTGCATGTACAGTAATGATCGACGGAGTTGCCACTAGAACCTGTACATTATCTGCTTCGGCTGCTGTTGGTAAAGACATCAAAACGATTGAAGGAGTAGCAGAAAATGGAAATTTATCTGCTGTTCAAAAAGCATGGATTCAGCATCAAGTACCACAATGTGGCTACTGTCAATCAGGTCAAATAATGGTAGCAGAGGCATTGTTAAATGACAACCCTTCTCCTACTGATGAAGATATTGATAAAGCGATGACTAATATTTGCCGTTGTGGTACCTATCAAAGAGTACGGGCTGCCATTCATACTGCTGCTAAATGGAGAGCAGATGAGACTACTTTACCTGGGTAATGTTGAATGCTGAGTTTGGAATTTTGAATGAGGTATTTCATTCAAAAAATAACCTTATTTAAAATTGATAAGAAGTGATTTTGAACAAAAGTAGTTTTATTCAAAATTCATTCATTCAAAACTGAAAATTAAATTATGTCTAATATAAAAGATAGAGATCATCATGATCAGCCTGATAATAAAAATAACAAAAAAGAAAGAAGCACAGCCGCTAAATGGACCCGTAGAGCATTTATTGGTACTGGGGGTTTATTAGGAGTAGGTTTAGTTGTAGGCATCCCTGCAGGCATTGTGTATGTAAATAAATCTATTAAGAAATACTCAGGTGAAGGAATGGGCGATGGCCCCTCCTTGAATGCTTGGGTACGAATTGCTCCTGATAATACCATTACAATGGCAGTGCCACGTGCAGAAATGGGGCAGGGAGTATACACTGCATTACCTATGTTATTAGCAGAGGAACTGGAAGTAGATATGAATCAAATCGAAATTATTCATCCACAGCCAGAATCGCCATATGCCAATACTTTTTTATTAGACCCTGAGAATCCTAGAAGAGCATATGCTAGTTATTCTGTGATGGCGAAAGTTGCTTCATTTTTACCAGTTGTTGCAACAGGAGGGAGTACTTCGATTAAAGACTTATATGATCATTTAAGAGTGATGGGGGCAACTGCTAGAGAAGCATTAATTGCTGCTGCTGCTGATAGATGGGACGTCAAAGCAGAGGATTGCTATGCAGAAAGTGCACATGTTATCAATAATAAGACTAAAGAAAAATTATCTTATGGTGCTTTAGCTGAGGCTGCTGCAAAAGTAGATTTGGATTTTGATCCACCTTTAAAGGCACAAAAGGACTTTAAACTTTTAGGAAAACCTATTCAGCGTTTAGATATTCCTGAAAAAGTAACAGGTGCTGCTCAATTTGGTATTGATGCACGTCCAGAAGGAATGTTAATAGCTGCGATTAGACATGCATCTGTTGTCGGTGGAACGGTAAACGGTGTAACCAATGAAGAGGAAGTGATGAAGATGAGAGGGGTTAAGAAAATAGTGATGCTAGATAATGGATTAGGCGCAGCAGTTGTTGCGGATAATACATGGCGAGCAAAAAATGCTGCAATGGCATTAGATTTAGATGAAACAGCTAATACCTTAGAAAATGTGTCTTCTTCGGATATTTCTAAGATGTTAAACGATATTGTCGCCGATGATAGCAAAATGATTGGTAAACCAGAAATACATGGAGATGTAGCAACTGCTTTAGGTGGAGATGATGTTAAAGTAGTGGAAGCTAGTTACGAAGTACCTTATTTATCTCAATGTACGATGGAGCCTTTGAACTGTACTTTGGTCATTAATGGAGATCAATGTGAGGTTTGGGTAGGACATCAAGGTGGGTCTTTAGTTCAAACGGCTATTAATGAGGCTGCAGGTGTTCCAAAAGCTAATATTAAGGTTAATATGGCTTACTTAGGTGGTGGATTTGGTAGAAAAGCAGAGTTAGATTATGTCAAAAAAGCTGCGATGGTTGCTAAGCAAATGCCGGGTACACCGATTCAATTACTCTTCACTAGAGAAGAAGATATGAAAAACGGAATGTATCGACCTGCGGTTGCCAGTAAGTTCCGAGCTTCGATTGGGGAGAATGGTTTGATTGATGCTTGGGATAACAAAATGGCCTTGCAATCAGTTGGTTACTCTTCAATGATGCGAATTATGCCAGCTATGGCTGAACCACCAGCGAAAGATCCTCAATCTTCTGAAGGTGCGATTGAGTTGCCTTATGCTAGAAATAATGTATCTGTTCAGTTTGGGGAATTAGATTTACCAGCGATGCAAGTAGGAAACTGGCGTAGTGTAGGTGCCTCTCAAAATGGTTTCTTCACAGAATCCTTTATGGATGAAATGGCGCATGCTGCTGGTCAAGACCCTTATGAGTTTAGAAAAAAGCATATGGAGCAAAGTGATTTACCAGATGCAGACAGATATCTTGCCGTATTGAATAAAGTAGCAAGTATGGCAAATTGGTCTACACCTCTAGGAGAAGGAAAATCAAGAGGTATCTCTATTCTAAAATCTTTTGGATCTATTGTTGGCCAAGTTGCGGAAATTACTAAAACAGGCGACAAGCAAATCAAGATTGATAAGATGTATTGTGTCATTGATTGCGGAAGAATCGTTAATCCAGATACAGTCGAAGCACAAATGCAATCTGGTATTGTATATGGTTTGTCTGCTGCATTATTTGGAGAGATTACCATGACCGACGGTCAAATAGATCAGCAAAACTTCCCACAATATGAAATGGTTCGAATGAACACTTCTCCTATAGTAAAAGTACATATCATGGAGGTAGATGAATATCCAGGTGGAGTCGGGGAACCAGCTACGCCTCCAGCCGCTCCTGCGGTAGCGAATGCTATTTTTGCAGCTACTGGTGATCGGGTGCGTTCTCTTCCTTTGAGTAAACATGGATATACGTTTGCATAGGCTGAAATCGTTATATAATTAAAAATAAAAGAGAGATACTTTGTACAAAGTATCTCTCTTTTTATTTTCATAAAAAATGTGTAACTATATGTTGCTAAGACCTATTCCAGTGGCATTTAATTTCATTGTTTCGGGGTCACTTTCTGCGCCCCCGAAATTTTAAGATTCAAATAATCCACGGGGGCGCAGAAAGCGACCCCGTGGTTAGTATTCGAAAATAAAAGAAACATAGAATATCTGAAAATGTCCAAAAACAAAATAACCTTCCAAGGGAATCTATACAATTTTAATGGATCAGACCTATGGAGTTTCCATCTAAAAGTACCTGCCGATATTGCTGCTCCATTCATAGATAAGGATCGAAGAGTTTTATTACAAATCGGAGACTTACCAGCTTTTGCATGTGCACTAATGCATGATGGGAAAGGGGATTATTTTATCAATATTAATAAGGAGCGTAGAAAGAAATTAGGCTTGCAATTAGGCGATAAAGTTACTGCTACTATAGTAAAGGATGATAGTAAATACGGTATGCCTATGCCAGAAGTGATGGGGATATTATTAGCAGACGATGAAGAAGCTAGTCAATATTTTCATTTATTAACACCAGGGAAACAGCGTAGTTTATTACATATCATCGCCAAACCCAAAACGGAAGCGACTAGACTAAGAAAGGCGATTGTCATTTCAGAATATCTCAAGACAAATAAAGGAAAAATAGACTGGAAGGAATTGCAGATTGCTTTTAAGGAGTATACAGGATAACACAAATGTTTGAAAATTTGAAGAGGTGTCTTTCATCTGACATACTACTATAGGTGTGTTTACGTTTTA
>CAYOBX010000154.1:0-11743 GCA_964402245.1 uncultured Saprospiraceae bacterium
AGTTAAAAAAAATTATAGAATTTGGAAAAGTAATTAGTATAAATTACTTTTGCATCAATAATGTTAAACAACAGTACAACATATAATCAATTCACTTCTATTCGCCGCATCCGCGAGCGTCGCCCTTTGGGCGTATACAATATTTTCTGCCACTAAGTGGCAGCAGGATTCCTGTTGTCATATACCTTAGAATAATTCTATTCTAAGAACTTTTCCTAACCAATTTATTTAATTCAGTCTTTTTGAAAGGCTATTTTTTAACACAATTGATGTGTGTATATACTGCTATAACTTAGTATATCCATCCTTGCTTTAAAAAAATGGAAAAGATAACTATTGAAATTGCTAATGAGCATCACTACCAATATGCCCAAGCAGTCTGCGATTTAATTGCAGAATCCGCCAAACAAAGAGGGACAGGTATTGCCAAACGGAAACCTGAATACCTAATAGAAAAGATGAAAACCAATAAAGCGATCATCGCACTGAAAGGAAAGGAGTTAGCGGGTTTCTGTTATATTGAAACATGGGGACATGGAGAATATGTGGCCAATTCTGGACTAATTGTAAATCCAAAATTTAGACGACAAGGCTTAGCTAGAAGTATTAAGAAAGTAGCCTTTGACCATGCTAGAGATAAATACCCTGAGGCAAAAGTTTTCGGTATTACCACGAGCGGAACAGTTATGGAAATTAATTCTGAACTAGGATATCGACCTGTTCCTTTTTCAAAATTAACCCAAGATGAGGCATTCTGGAAAGGCTGTCAAAGCTGTCCTAACTATGATATTCTCCAACGCAATGATCGTTCTAAATGTCTTTGCACGGGTATGTTAGCTCCTTCCAAAAATGAAGAGGAGAAAATGAAATATGACTTATCAAATCGAATCATAACGAAATAAGAATTAACTATTTAGCATTTCGTTTTCAATTCCCTCCGATGCTAAGCCTTTTAACCTCTGGGCTAAAGCTAGGCGCTCTTTAAAAGAGGGGGAGACATCTTTGATTGAAAATTTCGTTTTGAATACGTCTACCAAACGAAATTTTCAAATAAAAACGACTCCCTCCCTTTCAAGATCAGCGTTGGCTTTTGCCTAGAGGCAGAAAGAGCGCAGATGGGCTGGGGAGGGTTCAAACGGATGCTGAATAGTTAGATAATAATCAACTAATAAAACAAAATGGACAAAGTAGTATTAGCCTATAGCGGCGGTTTAGACACCTCTTACTGTGTAAAATATTTAAGTGAGGAAAGAGGCTTAGAAGTACATGCTGTAATCGTAGATACAGGTGGTTTTTCTAATGAAGAATTAAAAACAGTAGAAGAAAAAGCTTACTTTTTAGGAGCGAAATCTTTTACTATTATCCGCGCTGTAGAAGATTATTATGATCGATGTGTTCGCTATCTCATTTATGGAAATGTTATGCGAAATAACACCTATCCTCTATCCGTAAGTGCAGAGCGAATGTTCCAAGCTTTAGCGGTTGCGAAACATGCAAAAGAAATAGGCGCTAAATTCGTAGCGCATGGTAGTACAGGGGCAGGGAATGATCAAGTTCGTTTTGATTTAGTTTTCAATACGCTTGGTGATGACCTAACGATTATTACCCCTATCAGAGATATGAAATTATCTAGACAAGAAGAGATTGAATATCTTAAAAAACATGGAGTAAATCTAAGTTGGGAAAAGGCACAATACAGTATCAATCAAGGTCTTTGGGGAACGAGTGTTGGTGGCAAAGAAACCTTAACCTCTAATGAGGCTTTACCTGAAAGTGCTTTCCCAAGCCAATTAAAAAAAGAGGATAGTGAAAACATTACACTATCATTTGAAAAAGGAGAACTACAAGGGGTCAATGGAAAACAGTTTGCTCATCCTACTTTCGCTATTCAGTATCTACAGAGCTTAGCTGCGCCATACGCAATAGGTAGGGATACCCATGTAGGCGATACGATTATAGGTATCAAAGGACGAGTAGGATTTGAGGCAGCAGCACCGATGATGATTATCAAAGCCCACCATCTTTTGGAAAAACATGTCTTGACAAAATGGCAACAATACTGGAAAGAGCAATTGGCGAATTGGTATGGAATGTTATTACATGAAGGACAATATCTCGATCCTGTCATGCGAAATATTGAGACCTTTTTAGAAGATACTCAAAGCAATGTTACTGGAGAAGTAATTGTGAAATTACTTCCTTATCGATTCGAACTACAAGGTATTGAATCCAAATATGATTTGATGAATAATGCCTTTGGTAGCTATGGAGAAATGAATAAAAATTGGAGCGGAGAAGATGTAAGAGGGTTTACTAAAATATTAGGGAATCAGAGTTTGATTCATCAATTTGTTAATAAAAAATAGGAGTCAGGGGTCAGGGGTCAGGAGTCAGACATACATTGTGCACTCTCCTGACTCCTGACTCCTGGCCCCTGACACCTTAAATATATGATTAAAATAGGCGTAATAGGCGGCGCAGGATATACCGCAGGAGAATTATTAAGAATTCTGATTTATCATCCCCAAGCAGAAATTGTTTTCGTGCATAGTAATAGCAACGCAGGCAATGAATTAAGCGATGTGCATACCGATTTATTAGGGGAAATTAATTTGACTTTTACGGATACGATCAATCCAGATGTTGATGTGATTTTTCTATGTATGGGGCATGGAACATCAAAAGAATTTTTAGATAGTACCACCTTATCAAAGCATATCAAAATTATTGATCTAAGCAGAGATTATCGTTTAAAAGAAGATGCAAAAGACTTCATTTATGGTTTGCCAGAATTGAATCGACAAGCTATTGAAGATACGAATTACTTAGCCAATCCAGGGTGTTTTGCAACTTGCATTCAATTGGCCCTACTACCGCTCGCAGAAGCGCAGGCATTAAAAACAGACATCCATGTCAATGCCATAACAGGATCTACAGGGGCTGGACAAAAGCCAATGTCAACTACTCATTTTAGTTGGCGAAATAATAATGTCTCTATCTATAAAGCCTTCACGCATCAACATTTAGGAGAGATCAATCAAAGTATACAACAGTTACAAAAAGACTACGATCAACAAATTCATTTTATTCCAATGCGAGGGAATTTTGCTAGAGGAATTTTTGCTACTGCTTATACCGATTGCGATTTAAATGAAAAAGAAATTGTTTACCTCTATGAACATTTCTATGACAATGATCCATTTGTATTTATCACTTCCAAAAGTCCTAACCTAAAGCAAGTAGTCAATACTAATAAATGTATTATCCATATTGAGAAACATGGCGATAAAGTATTAATTACTAGTATGATTGATAACTTGGTCAAAGGGGCTTCTGGACAGGCGGTTCAAAATATGAATTTAATGTTTGGCTTGGAAGAACAGGTTGGATTAGGTTTGAAGGCAGTAGCTTTTTAAAAACAGGAATGGCAGGTTTGGTTATCTTTTGTTATATTTGTATAACAGAATACGCTAATCTGTTGAGTGATTATGTTAGTTTGATTTTTCTAAATTGTAAAAATCAAAGCTAACACAATCCCGCTAAAAATCTAAACAATACTCCAAGCTATGGGATTAAAAAGAACCATTTATAGCCTCGGCCATTCTAACCATTCTATTGATTATTTCCTAGAATTATTGACAAGTCAATCTATTAATTGCATTATCGATGTACGCAGCACACCTGCCAGCAAATACAATCCGCAATTCAATCAAGTACCATTGAGTGCTTTTTTGAAAAATAAAGGAATTAATTATATGCATTTTGGAGAAGAATTTGGCGCTAGGCAAGAGACCGAAAAAGTATTAGATAATGAAGGAAAAGTTCATTTTGGTTTCGTACAAAAAACAAGCATTTTCCAACAAGGTATAGAACGCATTGATATAGGTTTGGATAAAGGATTTAAAATTGCTTTAATGTGTTCAGAAGGTAATCCATTAGAATGTCATCGTTTTTCTATGATTGCAGTTTATTTAGAAACGATTGATATAGAAGTACAGCACATTCTAAAAGATAAAACACTAAAGACACATAAAGATTTAGAAAAAGTTCTACTAAAAAAATACGCTAAAAAATTGCCACAGCCTTCCTTATTCGAACCCAATATTGATGAAGCAGCACAATTACAAGCAGCCTATCGTTTGCATAATCAAGACATCGCTTGGCAATCAGAACGCTTTAAACTAGACACGCATGATTAAGTTATATACCATCGGATTTACTAAAAAAAATGCCCAACAATTTTTTGAATTATTGACAAGCAATGAGGTTCAAGAAATTGTAGATACTCGAGTGAATAATAAATCTCAATTAGCTGGCTATGCTAAAGGGGTGGATTTAAAATATTTTGCCAAGGCCGTCGCCAATATTGAGTATTCTCATGAATTAGATTTTGCACCAACTAAGGAATTATTATCTCAGTATCGAAAAAAGAAATTATCTTGGGAAGATTACGAAGTCGCTTATCTCAATTTATTAGATATGCGTAAAGTGGGCAAAAAAATTAATATAGAACAATTGCATCAAAACTGTTTGCTCTGCAGCGAGCATACGGCCGAGAAATGCCATCGACGTTTGTTAGCGGAATACTTACAAGCTATTAATAAGGAGGTGGAGATTATTCATTTGACTTGAAAAGAGGTCAAAAGTCAGTGATTAGTATTCTTAGAATTTACAATTTTAGTTCTTAATCTACCTATTTTTTCAACAAAAATTATTCTATAAGAAATTAACATTTTTCATTAGGGATGAGGTAGAAATAAATTTACAAATTTATTTTTAACCCATCCCTTAGGAAGTTGACTTAAACAATCAATTTCTTAAATAAATCTAAACTAACGCATCATGAGAAAGCTATTCCTATGTCTAGCGAACTCCAAGAAATATGGAGAACGCTGTGTAGCTGGTATTGAAGTTTCGAAAACGACAACTGGTTCTTATGAACCAATTATTGTAGATGAAAAACCTAAATGGATTCGTCCCGTCACCCGATCTGAACATGGCTCTATTCCTGAAGAGTGGGTTAAAGATATGCACTTGCTAGAAGTCTATGAAATGGAAGAGTATCAAAAATGTCCACAAGCTTATCAAGTGGAGAATGTTTTTTTTGCAAAGAATTCTTTTAAGAAAATAGCTTGCATGAAAAGTAAGCAAAGGTTATTAGGCCAATTAATCGAGACACAACGATCTTGCTTATTTGGTAATCGAGGAAAGGCCGTTTGCGCAGATAAAATCAATACTGTTAGTTATTCGCTTACTTTGATTAGAGGGGAAAAAGTAAAAGTTTATGGAAAGAAATATCGAGTGTGGCAAATTCCACAAATTAGAATTCAATTCCAGTATAAAGGTGCTTCTTATGATTTACCGATCACTGATATTGCTTTTTTAGAAAAATATGAAATAGATGCTACGATTATCGAAAAAGCAAGTGCTGTTTTTATTACCGTTTCTTTAGGTGTTGATGTAGAAGGTTGGCATTATAAATTGGCGGCAGGTATTATTTGTTATTAAATTAAAACTCTGTGAGCTCCGTGCCTCCGTGTTCAAAAAAAAACAAAGTGGCGAAGCCACTCCAAAAAAAATAACAATGAAATTATTCGATGTATACCCACTATTTGACATAGAACCCATCAAAGGAGAAGGTTGCTATGTGTATGATAAAGAGGGGACTAAATATTTAGACTTTTACGGTGGGCATGCGGTTATCTCTATAGGACATGCGCATCCCCATTATGTAAAGAAAATAACGGAGCAAGTAGAAAATTTAGGATTCTATTCTAACTCGGTTCAGAATAGTCTGCAAAAAGAATTAGCGCATAAATTAGGCGAACTATCTTGCTGTGAAGACTATCAGTTATTCTTGTGTAATTCTGGTGCAGAGGCTAATGAAAATGCTTTGAAGCTAGCTTCTTTTCATAATGGCAAAACAAAGGTAATCTCTTTCAAAAAAGCCTTTCACGGACGAACTTCTGCGGCGGTAAATGTAACGGATAAGTCCGCTATTCAGGCACCGATCAATAAATTATTTGATAAAGAATTTCATGAATTGAATAATATTGATACCGTTCGAGCAAGTTTAGAAAAAGGAAATGTTTGTGCGGTAATCATAGAAGGTATTCAAGGTATTGGTGGCATCCATATTGCAGAAACAAAATTCCTAGAAACATTAAGTAAACTTTGCAAAGAACATGATGCCGTATTGATCCTAGATGAAATTCAATCTGGGTATGCTCGAAGTGGCTATTTCTTTTCTTATCAACATGCACATATTCAGCCTGATATTATTTCTATGGCAAAAGGGATGGGAAATGGTTTTCCAATTGGGGGTATTTTAATTCATCCAAGATTCAAGCCTTCTTATGGTTTGTTAGGTACTACTTTTGGGGGCAATCATTTAGCTTGTGCTGCAGGCATTGCGGTATTAGATGTGCTGAAAGAAGAAAAATTAAGAGAAAATGCAATAACTGTTGGTAATTACTTTATGGAAAAACTATCCGCTATAGAAGGCATAAAAGAAGTAAGAGGTATGGGCTTAATGATTGGTTTAGATTTAGGGTTTCCTGTAAAAGAAATGCGAAAAGAAATGCTGTATAAAGAAAAAGTATTTACGGGTTCTTCTTCTGATCCAAATGTGTTACGGATTTTACCTCCTTTGAATATTACTAAAAAAGAAGTGGATATTTTTATGACTGTATTTGAAAAAGTATTTTCTAGATATTTAGTTCTTCAGTAAATAAGAAACTTACAGAAAAAACATTTTTTCTATAATTGACTCGATAAGAATTACTTACAAGACGCTGATTTAACACATAGGCACATAGCTCACATAGTTACGTCACGTCTATGTGAACTATGTGCCTCGTGTTAAAAAACTGGTTGTGGCTTTGCCACTATACGCCTATGTTTGCTATGTGGTAAAAAGCGCAACTAATTTGTTATGGAATCAGAGATTGTCAATATTACAAAATCTCGACGGTCACTATTTTCTCAGCACCTCTGCGTTTAATAAAACAATATGAAAAAATTCATCTCCGTCAAAGACGTAAAAAATATAAAAAAATTAGTCAAAGAAGGATTAAAATTAAAGAAAGACCCTCTTAAACATAAAACGCTTGGTCAAGATAAAACCTTAGTACTTTTATTTTTCAATCCTAGCTTAAGAACACGATTAAGTACACAAAAGGCAGGCATAAATTTAGGAATGAATGTCATTGTAATGAATGCCAATCAAGGGTGGAAATTTGAATTTGAGGAAGGCGTGATTATGAACGAAGACAAAGCAGAGCATATCAAAGAAGCCGCTAAAGTCATCAGTCAATATGCAGATATTATTGGCATCCGCACCTTCCCTACCCTAACGGATAAAGAGCGAGATTATCAAGATTTCATTATCAATAAATTCGTAGAGCATGCGACAGTTCCATTGGTCAGTTTAGAATCTGCAATCCTCCATCCATTACAATCTTTAGCGGATATGATTACGATAGCAGAGCACAAAAAAACAAAGAAACCAAAGGTTGTATTAACATGGGCACCTCATCCTAAGGCTTTACCTCAAGCAGTCGCTAATTCTTTTGCGGAATGGACTTTAGCTTCTGGATACGATCTAACCATCACCCATCCGAAAGGCTATGAATTATCCAAGCAATTTACAAATGGCGCAACGATAGAATACGACCAGAAAAAAGCATTTAAAGATGCCGATTTTGTCTATGCTAAAAATTGGTCTTCTTTTAAAAACTATGGAAAAATAGAGGTGGAAGATGCTAGTTGGATTGTCAATAGTGCAAAAATGAATTTGACCAATAACGGAAAGTTTATGCACTGTTTGCCTGTAAGAAGAAATGTAGTAGTGGCTGGGAAAGTATTAGATAGTGATGCTTCTTTAGTAATTGAACAAGCTAATAATCGGACATATGCGGCGCAGGCAGTTTTGAAGCAATTGCTTTAAAAATGATGAATGATGAATGATGAATCACGTGATTCATCATTCATCATTTCTCATTCATCATTTTCAAACCTTCATCATTTAAAAAACCTACGCTTCCAATTCCGCCAATTCCTCTTCCAATTGCTCCGCTTTTTCATCATCAATTTCTTCCACCTCCTCTTCATCTAATTCATCACTTTCTACCTTTAGATTATTGATAATAAACTCTTGTCGAGCAGGCGTATTTTTGCCCATGAAGTATCCAAGAATGCTTTCTATTTTAGTATCCGCATTCATGATAACAGGTTCTAGTCGAATATCTTCATTGATAAACTCGCCGAACTCATCAGGCGAGATCTCTCCTAGTCCTTTGAAACGAGTAATCTCTGGTTTTCCTCTCAAGCTCTTAATTGCATTTTGTTTTTCCTTTTCGCTATAGCAATAAAAAGTTTTACTCTTATCTCGAACTCTAAAAAGAGGTGTTTCTAAAATATACAAGTGTCCATTTCTAACTAAGTCTGGGAAAAACTGCAAGAAAAAAGTCAATAGTAATAATCGAATATGCATCCCATCCACATCGGCATCTGTTGCAATTACCACGTGATTGAATCGCAAACCATCAATTCCATCTTCGATATTAAGGGCGTGTTGAAGTAAATTAAATTCTTCGTTTTGATACACTACTTTCTTCGTTAAGCCAAAGCAATTTAATGGCTTACCTCGCAAACTAAAAACTGCTTGTGATAAAACGTTTCTAGCTTTTGTAATAGATCCACTCGCAGAATCTCCCTCCGTAATAAATATAGTAGAAGCCAGTCGATCTTCTTCTGCTACTTTCTTACCCTTAGCATTAAAATGTATTCGACAATCCCTTAATTTTTTATTATGAAGATTCGCTTTTCTGGCAGATTGTTTAGCTGCCTTTTGGATGCCTGCTATTTCTTTTCGTTCCTTTTCTGATTGTTCTATTCGAGCTTTGATCGCATCCGCAACTTCTTTATTTTTATGTAGAAAATTGTCTAATTTTTTCTTTATGAAATCATTGATAAACGTTCGGATAGTTGGTCCTTTCGGTCCTATATCAGAAGAACCTAATCTAGTCTTCGTTTGTGATTCAAACACTGGTTCTTCTACCTTAACACTAATTGCAGTGATGATAGAAGCTCGGATATCTTTGGGATCATATTGCTTTCCATAAAATCCTCTTAAAGTAGCGACAATTGATTCTTTATAGGCATTTAAGTGCGTACCACCTTGGGTCGTATTCTGGCCATTTACAAAAGAATAATATTGCTCCCCATAGGAATTTCCATGCGTTAAAGCGATTTCAATATCTGTATCCTTTAAGTGAATAATATTATACCGTAATTTCTCCTCTCCTACTTTTCTTTTCAATAAATCTAATAAGCCATTTTTAGAAACGAGCGTTTTTCCATTGAAATTCAGTTTTAAACCAGCATTCAAATAGGCATAGTTCCACAACTGATTTTCAATATACTCTGACCGAAATTTATACTTTTTAAAAATAGAATCGTCTGGTTTGAAATAGATGATTGTACCATTCCGTTCTTTGGTAGATTTTATTCTATGATCATTGGTAAGTACCCCACGCTCAAATTCTGCTATTTTTGTCTTGCCTTCTCTAATGGCCTGCACCTTAAAATAATTTGATAAGGCATTGACCGCTTTCGTACCGACCCCATTTAAACCTACTGATTTTTTGAAGGCTTTAGAATCATACTTACCTCCTGTATTAATTTTGGATACACAGTCTACTACTTTCCCTAAAGGAATACCCCGTCCATAATCTCGAATTTCTACAACTCCATCTTCAATTTCTATATTGACTGCCTCTCCATGCCCCATCACAAATTCATCAATACAGTTATCCAATACCTCTTTGATGAGAATATAGATACCATCATCTGCTGTCGAGCCATCCCCTAATTTCCCAATATACATACCTGGACGTAAACGGATATGTTCTTTCCAGTCTAATGATCGGATATTATCTTCGTTATAAGTAACTTTTGCCATTCTTTAATTTTGGTTTTTTATGATGTGTAATTTTCTTTCCTGTCATAGTGCTAACGCAAAGACTATAAGTAAATTTTGCAAGCAAAATATGGTATTGAACGCAAAGATGCAGAGTTAGATTTGTTCTCTGCATCTTTGCGTCTCTGCGCTCAAATATGTTGTTGTTAGTTTTGAGGAATATATTTTTAAACAAGATAGCACAAAGCATAGCCATTCCACTAGCGACAACCTAAACAAAAATACGATAATTTAAAACAAATTAAAACTTTTTGTTTACTTTAAATGATTAAACATTATTTAATCTACTGGTTTTGAATAAGTACTCATAAGTATTGCAGAAAAATGAATTATTCTCTTACCTTTGTCTCCTTTCAAAGCCCCGTAGAAAATACATCTACAAAATTAAATCAACAATTCATAAACATAGGCTAAAAAGTAAATTAGTATGGATTTATTTGAAAAGATTACAAACAACATGGGTTCGCTGGGCAAGTATGCGGATATAGCAGAAGGATACTGGATATTTCCAAAATTAGAAGGGGAATTGAAAAGTAGAATGACTTTTAATGGAAAAGAAATTATCTGTTGGAGTATCAACAATTACTTAGGGCTAGGAAATCATCCGGAAGTTAGAGCAGTAGATAATCAAGCTACTAAAGATTGGGGCTTAGCTTATCCAATGGGTTCCCGAATGATGTCTGGTAATACAGAGCAGCATGATATATTTGAAGGAATGTTATCTAAATTCGTTCAAAAAGAGGATGCCGTATTGCTTAATTTTGGGTATCAAGGAATTATGTCTTCTATAGATGCCCTAGTAGATCGCCATGATGTAATTGTCTATGACTCTGAATCTCATGCCTGTATTATTGACGGTGTTCGGATGCATTTAGGCAAACGTTTTGCCTTTGAGCATAATAACATGGAGAGCTTTGAGAAATGTTTAAAACGAGCAAAGCGATTAACAGATGGCAAAAATGGTGGAATTTTAGTTATTTCAGAAGGAGTGTTTGGTATGCGAGGCGATCAAGGAAAATTAAAAGAAATTGTCGCTTTTAAGAAAGAATATAATTTCCGATTGCTAGTAGATGATGCGCATGGATTTGGTACGCTTGGGGCTACTGGCGCAGGCGCAGGAGAAGAACAAGGCGTACAAGATGAGATTGATGTCTACTTTGCCACATTTGCTAAGGCAATGGGTAGTGTAGGTGCGTTCATAGCAGGTGATGCAAAAGTGGTCAAGTTTTTAAAATATAATATGCGATCTCAAATTTTTGCCAAATCATTAATGATGCCATTGGTGATTGGAGGAATGAAGCGATTGGAAATGTTACGAGATGACCCATCCCACAAAGCTAAACTTTGGGAAAATGTAAATGCACTACAATCAGGACTTAAATCTAGAGGTTTAGATATAGGGGATACGAATAGCTGTGTTACCCCTGTTTACATGCACGGCTCCGTATTTGAGGCAATGGCATTAGTAAAAGATATGAGAGAAAATCATGGTATTTTCTGCTCCTTGGTTGTCTATCCAGTTATTCCTAAAGGAATGATTATTCTTCGGTTAATACCGACTTCCTCTCATACGATGCAAGATATAGAGGAAACCTTAGATGCTTTTGAAGCGATTGCTGGAAAATTAAAAGGTGGTGCTTATAAAGAGGCAGAAGCGGAGTATGCTAGTATGCAGAATGCATAGCTAAGTAATTTGTCAAAGAACAAGTAATTATAGCAATATTTAAAATGGGTTAGTACTGTTGAGTACTAACCCATTTT
>CAYOBX010000155.1:0-11713 GCA_964402245.1 uncultured Saprospiraceae bacterium
AAAATATTAATAAAATGACTAGATTAAGTGTAAATATCAATAAAGTTGCTTTAATAAGGAATTCAAGAGGAGCGAACTTTCCAAACCTGATACAAGTAGCCAAAGATTGTGAATCTTATGGAGCGCATGGAATAACGATCCATCCTCGCCCAGACCAGCGACATGCAAGATATGCGGATGTTCCTGCCTTAAAGAAAATTGTTAAAACAGAATTTAATGTAGAAGGCAATCCTATTCCAAAGTTTTTAGAATTGGTAATGAAGCATCGCCCTGACCAATGCACTTTAGTGCCAGATTCTCCTGATGCGCTTACTTCAGATGCTGGATGGGACACCATAAAGCACAAAGGATTTTTAACAGATGTTATTGCAGAACTAAAGGAAGCTGGCATCCGGACCTCTATTTTTATTGATCCAGTCGAGAAAATGATAGAAGGTGCTAAAGCCGTTGGGACAGATCGAATAGAATTTTATACGGGACCCTATGCCCATGATTTTCGAAGAGCTCGAAAAAGAGCAGTTACCCCTTTTATTAAGTGTGCCAAATTGGCCAATAAATTAGAGATAGGCATTAATGCTGGGCACGACCTTAATCTAGATAATTTACCTTATTTTTTACAGCAAGTTGAAAATGTCAAAGAGGTATCTATTGGGCATGCATTAATTACGGATGCATTATACTATGGTCTGAAGAAAACTATAAAATCTTACTTGAAAGCATGTAAATAAGACCCATTTTGAGAGGAAAAAAGGAGTATAAATTGTAAAAAATGGGCAATAAATAGCGAATATTCGCTTCATATATATGTTAAATTTTTAAGATTTTATTTTTTATTTTCACATATTATAAAAAATAAAAATAGCCTAATTCTATAATATTTTATGCAAAATAATAATTGGATTATTCTTTTATATGACTATAAACATATATAAAATTTTATTTTTTCATTCAAAAATGGAATTATATTTTGATTTTATTATTATATGAAAGAATATGCCTATATTTTATTCTATGACATAGGCAGCATAATGAGAAAAAAAAATGTTTAGTATTAGAAGGAAGTTAATAAAAAGTTAAGAAAATTTTATAAAAAATAGACTTTCTTTTACTAGCTTTGATCTTTTATAACACAGCTATTAAATTTTAATAATTTTTTCAAATAAAATCGGATTCGTATGAAAAAACTTTCACTAGTTTTGGGAATGTTTTTGTTCTTATGCGGTTCTGTTATAGCACAAAGAACTATAACAGGTACCGTGTCGGATGATGTTGGAGAACCATTAATTGGTGCCAGTATCTTAGTTAAAGGCAGTACTACAGGTACTGTTACAGACATTGACGGAAGTTACAGTATAGACGTTCCAACAGGAGATCAAGTATTAGTAGTCTCCTATACTGGATATGCTGAAAAAGAAATATCTACCAGTGCTTCCAATGTACTAGATATTATCTTGTCGGAAGGTCTAGAGTTAAGTGAAGTCGTTGTAACAGGTTTAGGTATTAAGAGAGAAAAGAAGGCCTTAGGGTATGGAGTCTCTACCATTGGTAAAGATGCCATCACAGGTAAGCAAGAATCAGACATTGCTAGACTTTTAAGAGGTAAGGCAACAGGTGTAGATATTACACAAACATCTGGTCTGGCAGGTACAGGTACTAACGTAATTATACGGGGGTATTCTTCTATCACAGGTAGTAACCAACCATTATTCGTAATTGATGGGGTTCCATTCAATACGGATTCGAACTCAGATAGTGGTTTCGGTGGTGGTAGTGCAACTGCTTCTTCTCGTTTCTTGGATTTAGATCCTAACAGTATTGCAGAAGTCTCTATCCTAAAAGGATTAAGTGCAACCGTATTATACGGGGAAGCTGGTCGTAACGGGGTAGTATTAGTTACCACTAAGAATGGTAATGCAGGTGCAGATGCAAGAAAAGGTTTAGAAGTCAGTATTACTCAATCTATTGCACAAACGGAAATTGCTAATATTCCTGATTACCAAAACACTTTTGGTAATGGATTTAGTGGTGGTTTCGGTTGGTTCTTCTCTAACTGGGGTGCTGCTTTTGATGATTTAAACCCAGCATCTTATGGTGCAGATTTCCAAGGATTGACTGCAGATGGGTCACAAGTATTGATTACTCACCCATTAGATCAACCTCAATATGTAGATGATTTTGGAGATAGATTCACAGGTGCAGAATATCCGTACCAACCTTTTGAGTCTGTTGAAAATTTCTTCGACAATGGTTTTATCTCTAATACTTCTTTAGCTATCCAAAGTCAATTAGGAGATAACTCTTCTATTAGTGCGACTTACTCTTACCTTTCTGATGAGAGTTTCTTACCAGATTTGGTTAGTGGAGAATCTTCTAATTTTCTAAACAAATCTAACTTTGGTATAGGTGCGCAAACTAAATTAGCAAATGGTATCCGAATCAAAGGATCATTTAACTTTGTAGATTCTGAGAGAAGAACACCTATTACGGGTACTGCATTCGGTGGTGATGGTCAAGGTATCTTTGCTGCCTTATTATTTACACCAAGATCTGTAGATTTATTAGGCTTGCCTTTCCAGTCTCCAGTAGATGGTTCTAACGTATATTACCGTAGAGGTTCTCCAATTCAGAATCCATTATGGATCTTGAATAACGGAGGAGAGTTTGAAGATATTCAGCGTTTCTTCTCTACTACAGAGGCTAGCTATGATATCAATGACAACATTACGGTATTATATCGTTTAGGTATAGATCAATACACACAGCGTAACCAAAGACAGTTGAATAGAGGTGGTTCTCAAGCTCCAGATGGCGAGTTATTTACTTCTAATAGAACAAACAGAATTACAGATCAATTAGTAAATGTATTATGGAAGGCTCAAGTAAATCAAGATATCACTTTAGATGGTATCGTTGGTTTTAACCAACGAAGAGAGACAAGAGATGGAACTTTCTTACTTAGCCAAAACCAATTTGTATTTGATTTATTTACACATGATAACTATATCGAGCATCAAAGTTTTTCAGGTATAACAGAAGAGAATACGCTTGGTCTTTATGGTACTGCAACACTTGGATTCAAAAACTTCTTATACTTAGGGGTGCAAGCTAGAAATGACTGGACTTCTACTTTAGAAAGAGAAAATCGTTCTGTATTCTATCCATCTGCGAATGTTTCCTTCATTCCTACAGAAGCGATTCCTGAATTACAGAATAGTAATATCTTAAACTACTTAAAATTAAGAGTAGGCTTTGGTACTTCTGCTGGTTATCCTAACCCATACCAGACTAGAAATACCTTAAATACTACTACGAATGCATTCGTTGATGGAAATGGTAACATTTTGAATACCAATAGTGTATCCGGTCGTTTAGGTAACCCTAATTTGCAGCATGAGACACATAGAGAATTGGAAGCAGGTATAGAAGCAAGATTTTTAAATAACAGAGTAGGAATTGATTTATCTTTATATGACAGACAGTCATCTGACTTAATCATTGATCTTGATTTGGATCCAGCTACTGGTTTTACTGCTACAACAGTGAATGCTGCTGAGTTGGAAAATAGAGGGGTCGAGTTCGCATTAAATATTGCTCCTGTTAAGACAAAAGACTTTACTTGGGATATTACCTTAAACTATACAAAAAACGTTAGTAATATTGAAGCAATTTTTGAAGGTATTGACCAAATTCAGATTGGCAACTCCGTAGATGCTACAAATCAAGCAAATAATATCAGTGGTACTGCAGGTTTCGCTGGTGGTTTAGGTAACTATGCTATTGTAGGTCAACAGTATGGTGTTATACAAGGAACACCATTCCAAAGAGATGCAAGTGGTAACTTGATCGTTGACGCTCAAGGAAACTATGTAGCGGATTCTGGTATTGATATTATTGGTGATCCTAACCCAGATTTTACAGCTAACTGGATTAATAATTTCTCTTTCAAAGGTTTATCTTTTGGTTTCCAATGGCAATATGTGAAAGGTGGAGATATTTTTTCTTCTACAGTACAAGCATTGTTAGCGAGAGGAAATACAACTGATACAGATGTTGACCGTTTCGTACCGCTTATTTTACCAGGTGTAAAAGCAGATGGTACAGTGAATGACATTCAGACATATATCGGAGATAGTTTCTTCCGTGCTTATTTCTTCGCAAATGAAGGAGGTATCTTTGATGCAACTACTATTCGTTTAAGAGAGATTTCTCTTTCTTATGCAGTTCCAGATAATATCGTAAGCAAGACACCATTCGGTAGACTTGGTTTAACTATTTCTGGTGAAAACTTATGGTATAATGCACCAAACTTCCCTGTAGGTATCAACTATGATCCTGAAGTATTGAGTTTAGGAGTAGGTAACGGTAGAGGTTTTGATTTCCGTACAGCACCTACCGCTAAGAAGTATGGTATCACTTTAAATGCAACATTCTAATTTTAATTGATCTATCTGTTCGTAAGTAAGTTGATTGGAGTAATTATGCTTAATTATTCAGTTAACTACATAAGTAAATCAATTAATTAATTTAAAAAAATAAAATATTTTATAAATATGAAGTTTATAAATAAAATATTGTTAGTTGCACTCATCGTCGCTATTGGTGCTTGTGATGCTACTGATTTGGATTTACAAGATAATCCAAATCAGGTCACACCAGATAGAGCGAGTGTAAATGACTTATATAATAGCATACAGTTAACTTTTAATAATGTCTTTACTAATGCTACTTTCAATCCGGGAGCAGCGGTAAGAATGTTTCATGCTGGAGGCAACTTTACCTACCAAGCATGGACAGATCCTACTACGTTTAATGGTTTATGGTTTAATACTTATTCTACTTTATTTCCAGATATTGATGCCTTAATACCATTAGCTGATGCAGCTGGTTTAACCGTACACTCTGCTTCTGCTAGAATCATGCAGGCTTATTCGCTGATGGCATTGGTAGATATATTAGGAGATGTTCCTTTTTCTCAAGCAGGACTAGGTACAGATGCAATTTCTCCTACTCCTGATCCAGGGGGAGAGGTATATGCGCAGGCAATTGCATTATTAGATCAAGCAATTACTGATTTAGAAAGTTCTAGTGCTGCTGGTCCAACTAATGATATTTACTATGGCGGTGATGGGGCTAGATGGGCTACATTAGCAAAGACTTTGCGATTAAGAGCTGCTGTTACTATGCGTTTAGTAGGTGGTGGTCCATCTGTAGCGGCTATCATTGCTGAAGGAGATTTAATTGATGAAGCTAGTGAAGATTTCCAATTTAACTATGGTAGTCAAAGACTTAATCCTGATTCTCGTCACTGGATGTATATTAGACATTACGAAGCAAATGATGGAGATTACTTGTCTAATTCATTCATGTGGAATGTAACAGCAGAAAAAGGCGTGTCAGATCCAAGAGCTAGATATTATTTTTATAGAAAAGTAGACAATTCTGACCAGCAAGATCCTACAACTTATGGTTGTAATTTTTCTACTTTGCCAGACCAAGATTTAGCACCGCCACACTATGCGGCAGTTGATCCAAATCTTCCATACTGCTATGGTGCAATCAATGGATATATTGGTAGAGATCACTTGAACGGTCAAGGTATTCCACCAGATGGTCCAGTAAGGACTTCTTATGGATTGTATCCAGGTGGTGGACAGTTTGATTTTGATGAATACCTGGATACCAGACAAGCAGGAACAACAGGGGGTAGAGGTCAAGGTATTTCTCCTATTATGTTATCTTCTTTTGTGGACTTCCTAAGAGCGGAAGCGGCTTTAACAATGGGTACAGGAGAAGATGCAAGAGCTTTATTAGAAAGTGGTATTCGTGCATCTATTGCAAAAACTACTAGCTTTTCAAGCCTAGTTTCAGGAACTTTTTCTACTCAATTAACATTGAGAGATGGTAGTGCTGGTACTGTAGAACAATTATTTGGTGCTCAACCTGAGGATACAGAAGCTTATGTGGCATATGTATTAGATGAATATGATAACACCTCTGACCAGTTGAATATTGTGATGAGAGAATACTATATCGCATTATGGGGTAATGGTTTAGAAGCATATAATTTGTTTAGAAGAACAGGTAGTCCAAATAACATGGCTCCTTCTTTAGAACCAGAGCCAGGACCGTTTCCAAGTTCTTTCTTTTTACCTGCAGTACACGTAAATAGAAATGCAAGTGTATCTCAAAGAGGTGATTTAACATCACCAGTATTTTGGGATAATGGTTCTGCAAATACCTACTAGTATACACTATTAGGAGTATTTAAAGTGTACATCAAAAGACACTGTTTATTAGTTCTTTATAATTTGTATTTAACTTTAATAGTATTCCTTATAATTTGAACTTATTTGCTAAAATTTTATTTAGTAAATAAGTTCTTAACTAATTCTTTAAAATTAAGCTGGAATAATGAATAAATTTAAATTATTTATATTCGGTGGGCTAATCTTATTTTTTGCCTCTTGTGCAGATGAAGATGCTAGACCGATCATTACTTTCGATGATGCTGGGAAAGGTGCTTATCCTAGATTAATATCGGAAGGTGTTAGAGATATTAACTTATTTGATATAGCAAATTCTGCTTATGTATATACAGTAGAGTTTGTTGATTTAGAACAAGGTAACTTAGTATCTACTTATGATCTTCAATATACTTTTGAAGATAACAATCCTGATATAGGAGGAGATACTTCAACGGGTCCAAATCCATTGCGATCCTTTTCTTCTTCTGAATTTTCTACTAATTCAAACGGTTTCCAAGGTATAGAAAATGTAACGGTAACGGCTACTGAATTATTAGCTGCTGCTGGTATGTCTGCGGATGACTTGGGCCCAGGTGATGTTTTCAGAATAACAGGAAGTGTAACAACAACAGATGGTCAAACATTTGCTTCGGGTAACTCTTCTGCTTCTGTACAAGGTGCTGCTTTCCGTGGTCACTTTAACTTCAATATGGCTGCTGCTTGTCCATCTGATTTGAATGGTACTTATGACTCAGTCACTCTTGACACTTGGTGTGGAAGTGATCGAGTGCCGAATACCACTCAAGTTACTTTTACATTGACTGCAACAGGTTATGATGTAACGGATTTCTCTTTCGGTGCTTATGACCTTTGTTATGGACCAACTTCTGCTCGTCCTTTGGGTAACCTACGTTTCTTAGACATTTGTAATGTTATTGAAATTACGGGTGCATCTCAATGGGGTGAGGTTTATACTTGGTCTGACTTTTCTGTCGATGGCGAAGTATTGCAATTTACTTGGGTAAATGATTATGGAGAAGGTGGTACTTCTCAGGTAATCCGACCTGGTGGATGGCCTCCATTAACATTGAAATAATCAAGAACTTTGGTTCTTAATTAATAAACGAAAAATAGCTACCTACTTAATTGTAGGTGGCTATTTTTCGTTTATATAGTTCTATATGTAGAGTAAACGACTAATTCTTAATTATTCTAAGATACACTATTTGGTTTTGTAGATTCCATAGTACCTTTACTTAAAGAACAATATGATCGTCGAAGTTTGTAAGTATAGCTGTTAGGCTAAAATTATATTACTGATAATCAGTAATGTATCAGGATAGTTTCTGGCACTCGGCAAACAGTAGATTTTAATAATTTTTTAGAGGGCGCAATTTTGTAATGCTTTTTTCAAAAAAGCATTACAAAATTGCGCCCTCTAAAGAAATATAGTAAACATACTTGTTGCCGAGTCTCATGACAAGAACCATAACCTGACGGCTATGGTTTGTAACTTCGACCCACTATTTTTATAAGAAAACCCTATTTGTAAATATAAGTATATGAGAATCTTTATTAGTGCACTATTATTATTTCTTACCTTACAAGGAATTGCTCAAAACACAGTAGGTCTTATATCTATAGATCAAGACCAAGCCTATGATGGGTACAATCTTTTCTTTCCGCATAACCAAGCAGACGTATTTCTAATTAATAATTGTGGAGAATTAATAAATACTTGGACGGATAATGCTGACTTTCGACCAGGTAATATGGTTTACCTTACAGAAGAGGGAAACCTATTAAAATGCAAACGTTTCTTCAATTCTAATAGGGATTCTATTTGGGCAGGCGGTGGTGGTCAAATCGTAGAACTATTAGATTGGGATAATAACCTGCTTTGGCAATTTGAGTTAAATGATGAGTTTGATCGTTTACATCATGACGTTGCTGAGCTACCCAATGGCAATGTATTGATGATCTCCTGGGAATTGAAAACGGAAGCACAAGCTATACAAGCTGGCAGAGATCCAGCAAACTTAATTCAAAATAAACTATGGCCAGATTATATTTTAGAATATGACCCTAGCCAAGATGCAATCGTATGGGAATGGCATGCCTGGGATCACTTGATACAAGATTTTAATCCTGAAGAAGATAATTTTGGCGTAGTGGAAGACCATCCAGAATTAATAGATATAAATTGGAATTCCAATGATGGATTTCCCGATTGGATGCACTCCAATTCCATTGATTATAATGAAGAATTAGATCAAATTTTGTTATCTGTTCCCCATTTTGATGAGATATGGATCATAGACCATAGCACTACTACAGCAGAAGCTCAGGGCCATACTGGAGGCAATGGAGGTAAAGGCGGGGATTTATTATTCCGATGGGGTAATCCTGCTACTTATCGAGCTGACGGTCCACAACAAGTATTCTTTGCACATGATGCCCAATGGGTAGATAATTTTATAGCAGGAGACAATGAATTCTTCGGAGATATTTCCATCTTCAATAATAGAGTAGCTGAGGATTATTCGACAGTCAATATTCTTCGCCCTAAAATAGATCCAACTACAGGTGCATATATACAGACTACAGCAACTTTTGCCCCTTCTGATTTTGAGTTGACCTTATTACATCCTGATACCTTTTCCATACATTCTACAGGTTTGAGTAGTATGCAATTGTTACCTAATGATAACGTCTTAATTTGTTCTGGCAGATGGGGTAGGGTGTTTGAAATTAATCCTGAAACGAATCAAGTGGTTTGGGAATACAAAGTCCCCCTAAAAGGAGGTGATCCTGTAGCACAAGGAACAGAGTTAGTTTTTAATAATAATCTTACTTTTCGTTTTAATCGTTACCCATTAGATTTTCCTGCTTTTGCAGGCAGAGATGTTAGCCCTAAAGGGTATTTGGAATTATCTCCAGATGAAAACTTTTGTGCAAATGCCACAATAACTAGTATCACGACAGAGCAATTGCAAGAAATCAACGTTTTTCCGAATCCTGCTATGTCTTATTTGACTATTGAAAAGGGGAGTATAGAAGAAGAGGATTGGTACCTCTATGATTTGACAGGAAAATTGGTTCAGTCTTTTCAAATCCGAGAAAGCGTATTTACGCTTGAATTGATAGATGGATTACAAGGGGTATATTTTTTGGGTACTAAAGATGTGATCGTAGATAAAGTGATAATTGCCCCTGATTTAGATTAATACTAAAGGTTTTTTCATAAAAAATAATTGCTTGATAAGTACTTTGATATAGTTTTTTAGAGGGAGCAATTTTATGAGACTTTTTTCAAAAAAGCCTCATAAAATTGCTCCCTCTAAAGAAATATAGTAAACATACTTGTTGCCCATTAATCAGAAACTTTCCACCAACTCTATTTTATAAGAAAGCCCTTTAATACTAAAAGAAGTCAACAGATAATTCAAATAAAAAAATCAACATCTAACCCAGCAAAATCAAGGCAATCAGACAAATCAAGTAAATCAAAGTCGAAGCCACGTTAAAGAAGCCACCCGACCTTGCTCATCATACACCTTCAATAAATAGACCCCTGTTGGATAAGTAGACACATTAAAAGAAAATTGGTTCTTGGGAGAGTAGTTTCTATCAAATAAAACTTGTCCTGAAGTTGAATAAATAACAGCCCGTTCAATAGGAATGCGAGTAGATAAATTTAAAATATTGTTGGCAGGATTTGGTTGTATATCTAGGAGCGTCTGGTCGATAAACACTTCCTTTATAGTAGTAGTGAAATTATTCTCAGCTATTACAATATCCGCATCAACTTGAATTTGTCCATTAGTTGAATCCCCTTCCTTTAATTGTACGATTTGATTACTGGGAAGATCATAAAAACGATCTATATGCCCCGAAGGCCAAGTAATAATTAAAGAATCTAATTTTTCATGATGGCTTAATCCAATATGTTGCGCTCCTGAATTTTGTCCTAAGAAACCGATTCCGCATTGTGTATAAAAAGACTGGTACAACTCACTAGCATAGGCATCTAATCTACAACCAATAGCATCTCTATTACTTAGTACGCCTTCCAGATTTACCTTTAGCCAATTGTTAGAATTACGAGTTTTATTTTCCCATAGAAAAAATTGGAATGGTGGATTATTTTGCACGATAATATCTATGGAACCATCATTGTTAAAATCTCCTAAGGCATTACTAAAACTAAAAGCAGTATCCTTGGCAAAGCCATTAATGGAGGGGGCTTCAAAGAAATCATTATCGATATTTTCAAAAAAGATACTGGATGCAGCATCTGGACTAAATTCTTCTGCACCACTTACATATAAGTCTAAATCTCCATCATTATCGGCATCTAAAAAATTAGATCCCCAACTAGTATTATTAAAAGCAACCCCCAATTCTGATGCTTGTTCTTCAAAGACACGCATAGCTTCTGAATTAATAGTATTGACCAAAAGCTTATTTCCTTCACTAGTATTAGAAACATAAATATCTGACCAGCCATCTTTATTCCAATCTGCACTTGTGACACACATGGCATTAATTTTTAAATCTGATTTTGTTTGTTCACTAACATCTTCATAGATTAGCCCTTGTTTATTTTCTAATAAGGTATTGCCTCTATTTTTATCACTGGCCGTATAAATGTCTGGCCATTTATCATTATTGTAATCAATAAAGCTAGAACAAAATGGGGCATTAAAAGCATCTTCTGCATTCATTGCTGTTGTCACTTCTGTAAAAGTTCCATCCGCATTATTCTTAAATAAACGATTCTTATTTTTAAAGTCTGGTGAACCTGGAATATCTCTAGAATTGTAATGTAAATCTAACCAACCATCTCGATTATAATCTCCCCAACATGCCCCGAAACCCCGATGTATATCTAGGGATAAGCCGCTACTTTCACTAACATCTACTAATTGCAAATTTCCTTGATTTTGATATAATCTATTGGCACCTTCAAACGCCGCTACATATAAATCATAGTCTCCATCATTGTCATAATCTACCCAAAGAATTTGTTTAGCCGCTTCCACATTGTCAACTAATGGGTCAATCAATTCAAACCCTGTACCTGTATTAATATAGAAACCGATTTGTTGCCCATCATCGGTAGACAAAGTAAGATCATCTAAACCATCTTGATTAAAATCGAAAAAACTGACCCCTCCCCCTACTGTCCATGCTGTGAAGCTATGGTTTATATCATTTTGTAGAGCGACTTCTTGGTAATTGATTTGAGCGAAGCTAAGTGTAAGAGCCTGTAATAAGAGAAAGGTAAGGAGTGTTTTTTTCATGATTGAATAACGAGAACCGAAAAAAATATAGAAAAGATTATTTCTTGAAAATATCCTCTACAGTTATTTTAAATCCTTTGACTACCGATTCAGCGGAGCAAGCATCTTTACTAAGTAACGACGAAATAATAAGTTGGGCAATCTGGTTCTAATTATTTTTCA
>CAYOBX010000156.1:0-6621 GCA_964402245.1 uncultured Saprospiraceae bacterium
AGTCTTTATTGCATCGCAGTCAACTACCAACGGGGTACGCCCCGTTGGCGTTTTTTTATTTTACCGAGGTTGGGGGTTATCATTGCTTGCGCTTCTAGGAATGTAGACGTACCCTACAAATTTTCCATTCACATAGTAGACTACCTTAGCCATTGGATATCGGCTTATCACTACTTCCTTTAGAAAAGTACTTGCCTCCTTCTTTTTATCAAAGCCACCTAATAAATAAGAATAGCCTCCATCAGAGCGCAGCTCTTTTTTCACCTGACCATGTTGTTTGAATATAGGATTATCCGCAGCAATTTCTTTGGTGCTTAATAATATTTCTATAAGATAGCCTGTGTAATTTGCTGCAATAAACTCTGCTGTATTTTTTGTTTTTGCCGATTGTACTAGCGACTCTCTTTGAGGGTTAATTGATGTTTTCTTAGTTGTAGTTACACGCTCTTTGGTAGAAGCGGCTTTAGGTTTATTAACTTTAGTATTAGCAGATTTAACAAGTGTTTCTCCTTGATTCCCTCTCGATAAAATGGTATTCGTGCTCGAGGAAGTTCTTTTATAATCAGGAACTATCTCTGAAGTAGTGGCCTGACTGACTGTTCCTATTGATTCAGTATTATTTTTTGGTGAGGAAGAAGGTTTAGAAGTTGTTACTATTGGTGGTTTTGACTTATTGATCTCTTGTGTAGTTACAATTTTAGCGGTTGAATTTGTTGTTGTACTCCCTGATGCTGTAGAAGCAGATACTACTCCAGTAATAGTAGTTTTTTCTGCTGTACGTTTAGTTGGTGGAGAGGTAGTCGGAACTGAAGTTGGCGGTGTCGAGGTAGTCTGAGTAACTGAGGTATTAGTTTTTGGAGGGGTACTACGAACCACAGTTGAAGAAGATTTTTTACTAGGTCTTCTACCTGCTGTCGTGCCCGTCTTTATTTGACCATCTAGTGCTACTTCTAGTATTTCAGAATTTAAATTTTCCATAAAAATAATCTCCACTAAACTTTCCGTTCCATAAATAGTGGTTGATTGATTTTTATTAGTCAATCGTTCTAATTCTATATTTGCTAAAAAAGTGCCCATCTGGTTACTTTCAGTCAATACATCAGATATGCCTGGTTGTATACTACCTACCCCGTCAAAACATAAGATACAACCTTTAATATCTACAAATGCTTCCAATCTCTTAGGAATAAATCCGTCTTTTCTAATCAAAATAGTATAGTGATTCCCTCTTTCAAAGGTAGTCTTAAAAGTAGGATAAGCATGATTTTCTAAGATCAGGACTAATTCATCTTTAGTATTATTAAATACTTCAATTAAGGAGTTCGTAATCGCATCTACTTGCTTTGTGTTATTAGTCCGTTTCTCCGCTATGGTCGCATCTAAGAGGTAACCTGGTTTACGCTCCATCTGAATTTTTTCAAATACTTTAGGAGCTGTTCCATCTATTGTAAGTGTCTTTTCTATCGGATGAAACAAGTCTTTTTCTATTCCTAGAATAAAATCACCGACTGGTAGACTTACAGAGAAATGTCCTTCTTTATCGGAATAAGTAGTAGTAATAACTTGTTTGGATTGTGCATCCTTTACTTTAACCTTTACGGCATTTAGATACCCTCGATTTCCACTCTCGTATACATATCCATCCAATTTTACATCTTGAGCATAAGTAGAGATGCTGAAGATACTTATTGTAATAAAAAATAGTAATTGTTTCATAATATTATTTCTATTTAGAGGTAGCAAATTGGTTTGGTTTTTTAATAAAAAAACCAAACCAATTTGCTACCTCTAAAAAAGCATATAGTAAACTATTGCTTGCTCGAGGTTAAAAAGCCTTATTTCATTCCTTAGAATAATCTCTATTCCATTGTTATTCAAGTGACCTAAACCTATTTTTGCCACTCTGTTAATAAAGTACTACCTACTTTAGACGACAAAAACAGCTCATAATATCATATGGAACGTAAAAAATTAAGAATAATATTCATGGGAACGCCAGATTTTGCGGTTCCGTCACTTAATATCTTATTAAAAAATAGCTATGAAGTCGTGGGCGTCATCACCTCAACAGATAAAATGGGGGGTAGAGGTAAGAAAAAATTAATTGAATCAGATGTTAAGAAATTCGCTTTACAGCATGATTTAAACATCTTACAACCTAAAAATTTAAAGTCACCAGATTTTGTAGCAGAGCTAAGAGCATTAAAGGCCGACTTGCAAATAGTGGTTGCTTTTAGAATGCTTCCAGAAGTCGTTTGGAATATGCCTAGATTAGGTACCATCAATGTGCATGGTTCGTTATTACCAAAATATCGAGGTGCTGCACCTATTAATTGGGCAGTCATCAATGGAGAGCAAGAATCTGGTGTAACTACTTTCCTCTTACAACACGAAATTGATACTGGAGATTTATTGTTACAAAAAAGCACGCCTATAGGGGAGAATGAAACGGCTGGAGAAGTTTATAATCGATTGATGCAGGTAGGAGCCGATGCTTTGCTAGAGACGGTGCAATTAATTGAAACAGGAGATTACACAACTCATGCACAAGATAATAGCTTAGTAACCAAAGCTCCTAAAATCTTCCATGATACCTGTCAGATTGATTTTAGTCGAAACACTTTAGCTATTCATAATTTTATTAGAGGTTTAAGTCCCTACCCTACTGCTTGGACAACACTTGATGATAAGAAATTAAAAATCTTTAGAACAGGAAAAGAAGTAGCGGCACATGACCATCCAGCAGGTTTATTTATTTCTGACAATAAAAGCTTTTTAAAAGTTAGTACTTTAGATGGCTATGTACATTTATTGGATTTGCAATTGGCAGGAAAAAAGAGGATGGAGATTAAGTCGTTTTTGAATGGGTATAAATTGAACATTTAATCATAACGCAAGGCGAATAAGCTCCGCTACCCGCCGAAATAGTGGGCTTGGCGGCTCCGCCAAGCCTGCTATAAGATTAAACTGCTATTCCATTATATCGACTAATTTTATCATAGAGTGTCACTGGTTTAAAAGGCTTTGTAATAAAATCATTTAATCCGGCAAGCGTTACTTGATCCTTAATTTCTAATACAGCAGAAGCCGTCAAAGCTAAAATAGGAACATGTGCATACTCGTCACCTAATTTTCTTATTGCCTTTGTGGCTTCAATGCCATTCATAACAGGCATTTGTAAATCCATTAAAACAACATCATACGTTTTTTGCTGGATCATATTTACCGCAATTTGACCATTATCTGCAATATCTGTTTCTACCCCCCACTTCGACAAAAAGTTAGTAGCTACCTTTTGATTAATTTTATTGTCTTCTACTAACAATATAGACATCCCATGCAGGCTACCAGAAAGATCCTGTTCTACTGGTGTCCCTATGTTAGCATAATTTTCTTCTACTTCTATTTCAAAATCTATTGTGAAATAAAAAGTAGATCCTTTCCCATAAGTGCTATCTACTTTAATAACACTTCCTTGTAAATCTAATAATTCTTTAGTAATAGATAAGCCCAATCCCGTTCCCTCTCGAAGTGCTTTGTCATTTACTTGTACGAAATCCTCAAAAATAGATTGTAGTTTTTCTGGAGGAATACCAATACCTGTATCTTTGATCGCAAAATAAATACTAATCATTTCGTCTTCAATAAGCTTAGGTACAACATATACCGTTACACTCCCTTCATCGGTGAATTTTATAGCATTATTAACTAAATTACCCAATACTTGAGATAATCTTAAAGCGTCGCCTATCAAGCGATTTGGAACTCGATGATCTCTTTTAATAATTAATTCAATTCCTTTTTCTCTAGCTTGGCTACCAAAACCATGACGCATACTATTAATGATTTCATCAAAACTAAAAGGCGCTTTTTTGATTTCTACCTTTCCTGCTTCTATCTTACTAAAGTCTAAAATATCATTAATTAAATTCAATAAATTATTAGCAGAAAACAGTAAGGTATTTAGATGTTGTTTTTGATCTTCTCTAGGATTTTCTTCTAGTAATAAATGAATCAGTCCATTAACGGCATTCATAGGTGTACGTATCTCATGACTCATTGAAGATAAGAACTGCGCTTTTACTAAAGATGCTTTTATTGCTTTTTCTTTTGCTTCTACTAATCGAATTTCTGTTTCTTTTTGTGCAGAAATATCTCTAGCAATACAAAGGGCATTTAACAAATTACCGTTCTCATCAAAAAACATATTGGTTTTTTGGCCAATCCAAACAAATTCTCCTGATTTGGTTTGAATAGGTAATTCTTGATAGGTTACAGGATTAGCCTTCAGAATTTGGCTTTTAAATACGGAAATATAATCCTCTAAAAAATCTTGTGGTATAGGACTAGAATAAAAGATTGGACTATTACTTATGTCATATCCAGTGATTTTTTTCATGGATGGATTCATATAAGTAAACATCCCATTCTCATCTATTTCCCATATTAAATCATCTACCCCTTCAATAATTCTTCGATACTTTGTTTCTGTATATTCAATTTCTTGATTCAGGTGTTCTTTTTCTGCTAAAAGATGGTGAACATTTCCTTCTGTTTGTAATTTATTTTTAAAAAAAGCGGCTAAAATAAAATGTATTAAAGCGAATGGAACTAGCAATAATATAGGAGTTATATATCCTTCTTCTAATTTTATATCTCCTCCCAAATAACTGCCAAGGTCAATATGGTTTATTGCCATCCAAGAACTTATGGTAATGACTAGCAATGAAAATACCGTAAATATTATAGACCAAAACCTGCCAATTATAAAACTAGCTGATAAGATGGTGATAAAGAACCAAACACCTGTCGATAATATATTAGTTGGATGGATTAATAAGTGAATACAAGTATTAGTCAGTAATAATACAGAGAGAAAAACTTTGGCTGATAGTTTGAAATTTTTAGTTTTGCTCAATAGGAAAGGTACCGCAATCGCTGCAATTGTATAACATCCATATAAAGGGTAAAAAACAGCACTACGATAAAATATAGGACTCATCAATAACAAAACAGTACCAAATAGTATAGTTAACCAAAGTAACAATTTTACTTTAGACTTTTCAAAACTATTGTTAATATTACCTATATAATTGGGAGCTAAATAATCTATCCAATTATATACTGTTTTGTCTCTCATAAAATTCAAATTATAAAATACCTATTTACTCAAGTTGCTTATTTTATTATTGATATGTATGCTATAATCTTTACTAGAGTGACAGGCAAAAAAGATACCTTTTTTTAAAATAAGATAGTCAATTATACAATTTGAAAATAAAATCTATCCAATTGCTTGTTAATCAATTGTTTATGCGGAAAAAAAAAGATGCATGTATTTTAGGGATACATACGTTTGTAGATAGGAGAAAAAAACGCAATATTTGGGAGGGAAATCTGGAGTTAGTTTTCAGACAAAAAGTAATCAAAAAAACGGAATAATAAAGGACGATCTTCTGTAATGATATGGGCATATCCCTGCATATCGTGCTCAAAAGGGAGTAAATCTCCAGAAGTAGTTACTAAACTATCAATGTTTATTCTAACGAACACTTTTCCTGTTTTTGCATTAGGGATTTTGGCTTTATCCTGAACCGATCCCATCAACAAGCCATATTCAGTAGTTGGATAAGAATTGAAACGAATATTAACAGGTTGGCCTTTTCTAATTTTACCAGACTCTAGAGGGGATACATACATTTTGCCTTGGAGTGATTTTTCTGCATCAAGAGGAACAATTGCCATAATACGTGCATTTTTTTTGGCGACTACATCTCCTGATTTTAATAAATCCGTATAATAAATTTTTCCAGTGATGGGGGCAGTAATTAGATGTTCTCTCTTCCATTTATTGATAGCTTCTCGTAGATCAATTAATTTATATCTTAGTTCCGATACACGTGAAAATTTCTGATTTTCGGTTCCTTCTCTTAATTCAAGTTGCTGTGCACCTATATCACTAATTTCACGTTTCTTTTCCTGTATATCGAGTTCTATATTTTCTTGATCTATTCTAAGACTCTTCACCTTTTCCTCTCTATCTTGCTGTAGCTTTATTGAAGAGGGAGAAGCTTTTTCAAGTGAGATTATTTTTTGTAGTTGTACTTTAGCTGGTCCTTCCAAATAAGCAATGGAGGAATCAATTTTAAGCATTTGGTCGTTAAGAATAGCAATTACTATATCAATCTCCTGTTTCTTAAACTCTAATCGATTAATTTCTACACTTTGAAAACTAGACACACGGGAGAAATGTTGATCTCGATGCAACTGAATAAAAGAAAGATAAGCGGTCTCTACAGAACCTAATCTCAAATCTTCTTCTTCCTCATATTCTGCAAATTCATTTCCAAATTTTTCTAAATCTCTAACAGTTTCATCTAATTGTAGAATGTCCTTGGCATTACCGCTATCTTCCCGCAATATGGCTACTATATCTCCTTTATTGACAATCGATTGCTCGTCAACGATGCTCTCTAAATGACCATATTCATGTGCTGGAATGGATACAGGTGGGTCTACGGTGCCAATTTTAATATCGGCTTTGACGATATCTGGAAAGGTAAAAAAATAACTAAATAGCGCAATAATGAAAAAACCAATGACCACGAAGGTTGTACCATA
>CAYOBX010000156.1:6721-8239 GCA_964402245.1 uncultured Saprospiraceae bacterium
CCCATGATTCCCATGATTCCCATGACTGCGTCATGGGCTACAGGATGTCGTCCCGTTGGGACTTTTCTGTTGATCTATAAACTATATTTCTAATGCAAGGGCTGCCCACCGTCCACCGTCAGTGAAATACTTCCTTCTTTTTGCCTCTCGGCAAAAACTAGCTTGGTCCACCTACACGATCTACTTAATCATCACTCCTTTGCAATCTAAGAATGGTATTTTCGTAAAATTCATAGAAGCAATACTGCCTTTAACAAAAACATACTTTTTGTCGTACATGTATCCATTGTACATGAAGCTTACCCAATATTCATTAGTTAAATCGAATAAATGATTCTGAACAGGTTCTATTTGTACAACACCTAATGCGTCTATTTTATCAAAAAAGTGTCTTAATGTGGTCGTCCTCATCTTCTCTCCATTAATATTTCCATAGCCTCTGGAATTCACAAAAACACTATCTATAGGGCTTTCTTTTAGATTAATAATGTAGGCATCCCATAAATCTTCCTCCCCTGCTCTAGGTACGATTGCCAAAGCCAGATCTTTGACCTTCAGATTAGGAATGTCTTTCATCATAGTGTGTGGATTTTTGGTATTCATGGATATTTTGTATTGTAAGATTCTCTTAAAGATAATAAAATCCGAATAAATCTGAAAAATGATGTTTAAGTTTTTCTGCTACTTCTTTCATATCAACAAACTTGCCTAACTCTTTAGACAAACTAGTTACTGCTTTATCTTGATCTTCAATACCACAAGGAATGATATAGCTAAAGTAATCTAAATCAGTATTAATATTAAATGCAAAACCATGCATTGTCACCCATCTGCTTAAATGAACGCCTATTGCACATATTTTACGATTAGGTCCATTGTTATTACCTGATAACCAAACACCTGTAAAGCCTTTGATTCTAATACCCTCAATGCCATAGTCCTTTAGGGTTCTGATAATCACCTCTTCCAAGAATCGAACATATTTATGAACATCTGTAAAAAACAAATCTAAATCAAAGATAGGATATCCCACTATTTGACCAGGTCCATGAAAAGTAATATCCCCTCCTCTATTAATTTTAAAGAATTGGATTCCTTTTTGTGTTAAATCTTGTTCTTGTAATAATAAATGATCTAAAGAACCGCTCTTACCGAGGGTATATACAGGTGGGTGCTCGCAAAACAATAAATAGCTTCTTGGATCAGAAAACAAAGGGTCGTTAGTAGTTAAATGTCTATTACTTAACTTTCTATCAATCACTTCTTTCAGCAATGTTTGCTGGTAATCCCAAGCTTTTTGATAGTCAATTATTCCTAAATCTTTGAAGGCTACTTTTCGCATCGGCGGCAAAAATAAGTCATTTTAATCAAGTAGTCAAGCAAAAACAAGATGGAGTCGGGCCAAAAAATAGCAATATCAACGTGAATTTTTAAAAAAAAAGCCGATTTCATTAACGATTTTGTCCATTTTACGTAAGATATTAAGCAAACGATAGGAGATATATTTGTATTTTTGTA
>CAYOBX010000156.1:8339-11707 GCA_964402245.1 uncultured Saprospiraceae bacterium
AAAATCCATGTTGAACATGAGAAATATACTCTTTTTCCTTTTGATAGTAGCCACAGCAAGCATTCAAATCAGCTGTGGAGGTGATAGTGCTAGTAGTGCAACTTTAAATACTACTTCTACTGCTGCTGGAGCAAATATTAGCGGTCAGATACAAGGCGCTTCTAATTTACAAGCATTTCTTGATAAGCAAGGGATCTCTGCTACCAGAGTAATTGCTAAATCGGAAGTAGATGCTAATGGCAATTTTACCCTTCCAATTCCAGATGGTTTAGAAGCTGGACAATACCGTTTTCGTATTGGTGCTAAGCGTTTAGGCTTAGTTTTCGATGGCAATGAAAAAAATATAACAATTAATGGAAATCTCGCTGATCTAGACAAATATAATATCACTTTAGAAGGCTCTTCAGCAGGGCAAGAATTAGTGGATATTATGAAAGGTTTAAATTCAGGTAGCCTAACTAAAGCAGCACTTGGTTCAAAACTTAAATCTATTGCTAATCCTTATACGGCCTTAATGCTTGCGAATTCTGTTTTCAGAGGAGCGTCTACTGAAAATTTAGAAATTCATAAATCAGTACTTGGCAAGTTACAGTCGGCAGGTGTTGACAAAAGCATAATGGGAGAATATGGTGGCTATATCGGTCAATTAGAAAAAACCTTGTCTTTACAGAGAATAGCAGTAGGTAAACAAGCTCCTGATATTTCACTACCTAGTCCTGATGGTAAAAACTTTGCTTTATCTGATTTAAAAGGTAAAGTAGTTTTATTAGATTTTTGGGCAAGTTGGTGTGGTCCATGTAGAAGAGAAAATCCTAGTGTAGTAAAGGTCTATAACCAATATAAGAGCAAAGGATTTGAAGTTTTTAGTGTCTCCTTAGATGGTTTAGATTCTAGAACTATGGCAAGGTATGGTGGCAATCAAGCGCAAATTGACCAACAAATGGAAAGTTCTAAAAATCGTTGGAAGCAAGCAATTGCTCAAGATAAATTAAGCTGGAATACCCATGTAAGTGATCTAAAGAAATGGGATTCTGCTCCAGCACAAACCTATGGTGTTTCTGGTATTCCTAGAACCTTTATGATTGATAGAGAAGGTAATATTGCTGCAGTCGGTTTGAGAGGTGCTGCTTCTATTGAGGCGGAGTTGAAGAAGTTGTTATAAAAAGTTCAAGCGCAAGAATCAAGTTCAAGTTCAAAAATTAGACGTTGACGACAACGTTACGTCGTCAACATTACGGTTGAACTTGAACTTGATTCTTGAATTTGAACTTTTTTATGTTTTATAATACACCACAATATCCACTCTCCGATTCTTAGAATTAATAGAAGAACTCTTCGTTTTCCCATACCCTCGATAGGTTACTTTCAGTTTTAATAAGCCCTTCGATTTAAAGTAATTAGCTACTTCCTCCGCTCTTTTTTCTGATAACTTCTGATTATAATCATCCGAACCAATTTGATCTGCATAGCCTTCAATAACGACCAATGCTAATTGCTCTGGATCAATATCTTCAATTAATCGATCTATAGTATATTGAGCTTCTTTAGTCAATAGAAATTGATCGAAGTAAAAATAAACATCAGAAGTACTATATAGCTGTCGATCTTTTTTTTCTAAATAGCCAATTTCCGTATTAGGTACGGGAATAGGAACCTCAGGCTGTTTAATTTTTATTTCCTTATTGGACTCATTTAAACTAGCCGCTTGATTCATAGGTTGCAATAAAATATCCAACTCTACATACCCTTTCTCGCTCCAATTTAATAAACCTAATCTTTTACGATAAGGATAGAAGCCTTTTTGGTCAACAGAAGCAGGAAGTTTGCTTAAAGTTGGAAAGCAAACAAAAAATCGACCTTCTTCATCTGTTAAATAACTTCCTTTTCCTGTAATATCTACTTTCGTTTGTATGCCTTCTCCTGTTTCTGCATTTTTGACCGTTCCTTTTACATAAGCTACCTCTTCAAAGTCTTTCTTCTCTGGTAGTCGAAATTTATATATATCTAAGCCTCCAAAACCACCCTCTCTATTAGAGGCGATATAGCCATTATCACCTCTTGCATTCACAAAGAACCCTAATTCTCTACGAGGGGAATTGATAGGCGCACCAAGGTTTTGGGGAGTCCCCCAACTATCATCCTCTTGCTTTCGAGAAAAGAAAATATCTTGATCGCCCAAACCAGGATGTCCATTAGAGGCAAAGTAAAGCGTTACCCCATCATCCGAAATAAAAGGGGCTTCTTCGTCTTGAGCAGAATTCACACTTTGACCCAAATTTTTGGCCGGTCCCCAAGTACCATCTGGTTCTATATAGCTCACCCAAATATCTGTCCCTCCAAATCCTCCTGGTCGATCACTAACAAAATACAAAGCCTGTCCATCACAGTTGATAGAAGGTTGAGAATCCCAACGATCAGAATTAACCTGACCTTGCAATTGTTGAATATCTAATATTTGACTACCATCTATTGCCGCTTCAAATATATCACATACGCCTAAAACATCTTCTCGATTACAAGCAGGAAAATACATCTGACGTTCATCTCTTGTTGCTTTTCCCATCCCTTCATTTACTTCAGAATTAATTTCTTCGCCCAAAGATTTTCCATTAGTCCATTTACCACTGCTATACGTGCTAAACAATAAGTTTTCATCTACATTTCTTCGCTCTCCCATACGAGTATAAAACATCCAGCTCTCATCATTAGAAAGATATGGGAAACAATCATCTGCTTCTGAATTAATTGCTGGTCCTAAATTTTCCAAGGCTACAGTATCAAAAACAGCACTAGATAGGCCAAATTTACAATCTTCTAAACTCTTGGCTAATTGCCCATTAAAATAAGTTTCCGTATCCAATTCTACCACACCATCCGTAAAGGATTCAGGAGGCAGATTAAGGTAAGTTTCATAAATTTTAAAACGCTCATAGGCAATTTCATAATTGCCATTTTTCAAGTGCATTTCTCCACTTTGATAATAAAGGGTTCGGGAGATAGTTGGATCTAGTTCGATGCATTGGTCATACATCTCAGCAGCTAATTGGTAGGATTTCTGTATTTCGTATACGATACCAAGACGTCTATACGTAGCGGCATAGTCTGGTTTTAGGTCCATTGCTTTTTTAAAAGCTTTTTCTGCCTTACCAAACGCCTCTTTATTAAAGTGTTCTTCTCCTAATTTATAGGCTTTAAGGAATTCTGCATTAGTAAATACATCATACGCATCCTGTGCAGTAAGAAAATAGGGAAGGAATAGGAATACAAGACAGTACGTGATTCTTTGAATGTTCATGAGAGCAGTCTAGTAATTTCAATTAAGTAACGACGAAATACTATTGAAGTTGTTTAAAAGGAATACAGTAAGT
>CAYOBX010000157.1:0-11653 GCA_964402245.1 uncultured Saprospiraceae bacterium
TCCTGTCTTTAGGAGTTTATACAGAATACCAGCTAATGCAGGTTTTTTTATGCCTTATATCAGGCATATGATGACTATAAATCATCAGGTTGACCATCTTGCCACAAGTAGTTGTGGCAATAACCAAAATATTAGCACCTATGGACCAACATACTATTCTACTATTTATTGTAGGCGTAATAGCGTTAATAATAGGCTTTTTAGCCGCTAAATTATTAGAACGCAATAACGCTTCACAAATCACTAAACAGGCTGAGAAGAATGCTCAGAGTATTATCAAAGAAAGCAAGACCGAAGCAGAAGCTATCAAGAAAGATAAGATGCTGCAAGCCAAGGAAAAGTTTATTGAATTAAAAGCCGAACATGAAAAGGTAATTCTTTCCCGAGAAAAGAAAATGTCTGATGCAGAAAAACGTACACGTGATAAAGAGTCTCAAGTAAGTAATGAGCTTTCGCGAAATAAGAAACAGAACAATGCTTTAGAAGAAAAAATTAAAGACTATGATAATCGCCTTGATTATATAGAAAAGAAAAAGTCTGAAGTTGATAAAATGCATAAAAACCAGATACAACAATTAGAAGTAATATCTGGACTTGCGGCAGAAGAAGCAAAAGAACAACTTGTAGAATCGCTTAGAGATCAGGCAAAGACTGATGCTATGGCCCACATACAACAAGTTATGGAAGAGGCAAAGCTTACAGCAGAACAAGAAGCTAAGAAAATAATCATCAGTACTATTCAACGTATCGGTACAGAAGAAGCTATTGAAAATTGTGTATCTGTTTTTAATCTGGAGAGTGATGATGTAAAAGGGCGTATTATCGGTCGCGAAGGACGTAATATTAGGGCTATTGAAGCTGCTACTGGAGTTGAAATCATTGTTGATGATACTCCAGAGGCTATTATCCTGTCTTGTTTTGACAGTGTTAGAAGAGAAGTTGCTCGGTTATCTTTACATAGACTGGTAACTGATGGTCGTATTCATCCTGCCCGTATTGAAGAAATTGTAAAGAAAACGACGAAACAGATTGAACAAGAGATTGTTGAAGTAGGAAAACGTACCGTTATTGATTTAGGAATCCATGGGCTTCATCCAGAATTAATTAAAGCCGTAGGACGAATGAAGTATCGTTCATCTTATGGACAAAACCTTTTGCAACACAGTAGAGAAGTGGCTAAGCTATGTTCTGTGATGGCTGCTGAATTGGGGATAAATCCTAAAATGGCTCGTCGTGCAGGATTGTTACATGATATTGGTAAAGTACCGGAAACAGAGACAGAAACTCCACATGCAATATTGGGTATGGAATGGGCAGAAAAATATGGAGAGAAGAAAGATGTATGTAATGCGATAGGAGCCCATCACGATGAGATAGAGATGAAATCACTGCTAGCACCCATTGTTCAGGTTTGTGATGCTATAAGTGGGGCACGTCCAGGTGCAAGAAGACAAGTGCTGGATTCATACATTCAACGATTAAAGGATTTAGAGGATATTGCTTTTGGGTTTAGTGGGGTAAAAAAGGCCTATGCAATTCAAGCCGGTCGTGAACTTCGTGTGATTGTAGAAAGTGAAAAAGTAAATGATGATAAAGCAGCTTCTTTATCCTTTGAGATTTCGCAAAAAATTCAAACAGATATGACTTATCCTGGTCAGGTTAAAGTAACTGTAATACGAGAAACCAGAGCTGTAAATATTGCTAAATAAAACATTGATTTAGATAATAGTAAGTCCAAGATGTTTTTAACTTCCTGTAAAGAACTCTATTAATCTTTAAGTATAATATTATTCAGATAGCTTTATAAGTAATAGCATTTTACGTCACATTTTTTATTCTAAAACTGAAGCGTATTAATTATAAGGAGAGTAGGGAAGGTTGTTATCTGTCTAATCTAATGATACCCTATTTCTTTTTGAGACAAACCTTATTAAGCGTCTACTTATTTTCTTGATTCGTAAAAGGTCGAGGAGTCATATTTAAAAAAGGATTTGGAAGCTATATAAACTTACTTAGTAGACTGTATATTTATATATTCTTTTAAAAAAAGAAAAAGCCTCTGTTAAATAAAACAGAGGCTTTTTCTATACCATAGAAAATCATTATCAAACTACTTAGTTTTTATGGATGATTACTTTTCTATTGATAATTCCAAACTCAGTTTTTAGTTGCAATATGTATGCACCATCTGCAATATCATGAACAGGTAATTCAGAAGGATTAACGGTAGACCATTCTTTAATTAACTGACCGAGCATAGAATATAAAGAAACATTTGTAATCTCTTCAACGTTTTCTTGTTGTATTGTAATTACTGATCGCGTTTTATTAAACATCGCTTTAATATCAAAATTTTGATCAATAACTTTCTTGTTTTCATTTGTAGCATTCTTACCAGAAGTAGTCAATGAGTTGTCAATATCACTTGATGAATCTGTATATTGTTGCCAATCATTGTCTGTTCCATCATCTGAGGCATCATCATTATCATTGTTATTATCTAATTTTTCAAAAACAATACTATATCGTGTCTCATAAACTCCTACAGGTAAAATACCGTTATACTTATCAACTAAAAGATTAGTATACGTATTTTGAACGTGGTCCTTAAGGTATACGATGTAATCATCTTGAAAATTTTCAGTATCATCTAACTGAATTGTAAATTCTCCTTCATTTTCTAGTCTTAAATACAGTGGAAATTCGGATTGTGTAGTAATATTTGGAACACCCTGAATAATAGTCTGTACTTTTTCATCGTGCCGTTCATCTAGCCAAGCTAAATCATCATCTTGATCTTCGCCAACAATCCCGTCGTACATACGATCAAACTGAAAACTGGTGTTTTCATCTACAGTGAGTAATAATTGACGATGCAATAATAATGGAGTATCAAATCCTATTCTGAATTTTAAACGAGTATCTTCTTCATCATGAATAGTATCATCATAATTTGGAGGAGAGTTTAAACTACTGGCACCTTGATTTAACCCTAAGAAATCACCCTCAGTGTTTGCACCAACAAAAATAGAAGTCCCTAAAGATTCTCTAACAAAATTACGTTGTGAATTATCAAATACAATGGTCCCGTCAGAGTCAGCATTCACAAAGAAACCTTGAGCAACAGGAACATAACGTCCTGGAATTTTTGTACCACCTCCGATTTGACTAACATCAGGATGACTCATGGCAAGTGTTCCTCCGGATAGATTATACAATGCGTATCCACCTTGATATTGATCAAAGAAATGTGAACCACCTCCAAAATGCTCCCAGAAATACATTGTTCCATCCAATTGAGGGTTGTTTGGTAAGAAATCGTTTGCATCTAGTGCGGAAGGGAATGGATTTCCTACCAGATAATTATTACCTGCATTAATGGGTAATTGTATTGTTTCTGCAGTAGTGGCATTATTTGGTTTACCTATAAACGTATAATTCTGTTCATCATATACACCACCATTATTAGGTCCTTTCATGGTATATCCTTCACCGACCAATAAATTTCCATTTGGACCAACATACTGGAAGTTAGCTGTGATACCACCCGGTAAATTACTGTATTTGAAAAGCCAATAAGCACTTAATGTTAATGGAGTTGTTCCCAAACCATCAAGTCCTCCAGAAAAGTTTATGGGTAAAGGATTGTCCGGATCTGAGCCATCTCGTAACATACTGGCAACTGTATAGTCTTGATTAATTGCAGTATTGTTAACTGTACCAACAGGAGAGGTCCAATAATTATAGGTAAATGTATCTCGGGTACCTTGTTGGTCACGCTCTAGTACACCAGAACTTGTAAGATCCAGATCACTATCTTGTGTTTGTACTAATTGAGATTCGCCCACTAAGTCGATAATTCCATCTAATTCTAAATAATGTGAAACCTCTATTTTACTATCATTTCCTATTGTAAGTTCATTAGCATTTACCTCCAAACTTAGCACGGTATTATTAGCATTTGTTGAAATATTATGTGCCGTTTGCACAATATTCCAATCTATTGTTTGCGTATTATCAACTAAAGACACAGCGCCTGGCACATTAAATAATGTACCGTCGACCCAGGTTGCCTGATCATCCCAATTTCCATCTGTATTAGATATATAAGGTAATGGAGCAGTTTCAAAATCTACGGTATCTAGATTACGTATAGCAGCAATAAGTCCATTAGATGACTCATCTTTTACGTTTGTAAACGTATAACGGTCCATTGGAAAATAACCTTCAAGTCCGTTCCATGAAGTAGCACTGAATTCATTTAATGAGATCGTTTGTGGTACGATTTTTCCAGTTACCGTATTATCGGAATGTTGTTCGATTTCCTGATTCATAATAAATCGTAATTGATCTTCACTAAGTGCAATACTCCATACTCTTACTTCATCAATAGTTCCAGCAAATAATGAAGCAGGATTTAAATAATCAGCGGCAGCAATAAGGAAGTGCTGCGTATTGGCAACGGGAGGATCAAGAGTGTCAGATTCATCTGCAACACCATCAATATAGAATTGAGCATTAGCACCATCATAAATGACTGCAACATGATGCCATTCGTCAGCTGGAAGCGATACAGAAGAAAGTAAAATTTGATTTGTACTACTAGAATTTTTCCAAACAATTCTTGGACGATTACTAGAATCTAATTGTAGTGTATATCCATCAGTAAATGGTGCTGCATCTCGCTTAGAAATAATATCCCCTCCTGTAATTGCAGTCGTTTTAACCCAAACTGACATTGTAAACGCTCCTGTAAGATCGATGGCGTCATCAGCATCCATATAATCCTGAATCCCATCAAAAGTAATGGAGCGATCAAATATATATTCAGGTGCATAACCAAAAGTGATATATTTTGTTCCGTTAAAATCATAAACTGCTTCCAGATCAGTGCCATTAAGAGACATCACACGATATTCTGAGGTAGGACTAAACGTAGGCGTCTCTGATACGAACATTAAATAATCTCCAGGAGGACTTAAAGTTGCTGCAAGTGAAATTTCGGGGATAGATACTTTTACTTCACCTATACTTCCTCGTTCTACAACTTTCCAGGTACGTTCTACCGATATAAAATCAACAACTGAGGAAAGACCTGCAATGCCAGCACTCATGTCTACAAGTACCGGAGATGCAGCATTTAGTGGCGCATTATCATTCCCCCACATCAAAAAGTCTTGATTGGCAATAGTATTTGTGTTTGATGCTATATTGTCATTATTAGTGGCATAAATGTCTGTTAGTCCCATAGTGACAAGACTACCAACATTAACACTTTTAGATTGTTTTTGATTTAAGTTAGACGCATCATCCCGACCTATACCCGCAATATCATAATTAAAGCCGTTGTGCACACTTACATCCCAAATGACATCTCCATCAGAGTCTATATAGTCTTCATCACCTTCTCTTAGGGTTGTAGTGCTATTAGTATCATGAAGTGTTACACCATTTTTAATCGCTAAATATGACTGAATACGTTCCTGATCAAAAGTAGATAGAGGAGCTGCATAACTAATCACTTCTGTTATTTTTCCATTGAAATGCGAATCAAAAGGAGTTCCATAAATCGTAATACGTCCTACACCAAGGGCATAAGTGGAGTTATCCGATTCCGAATAAGGAAGTGCATCAAATGGAGAGGCAGATACTTCGCCATCTATATTATCAATGCGTTCTCCATTCTTATAAATCTCCGTTTGATCACCCGCTGCATTTGTTTTTACATTAAAGATGATAACCTCATTGTCATAACTATCTGTAGCACTAGCATAAGCGCGACCATAACTTCCTTCAGAAATCCCTGCTATAGAGGTAGGAGTAGACCCAATCATATGACTTACAAGATTATCTTCAAATTGAAATCGTAATGAACCTGGATTGATCCAAAAACCAGTGCCATCTTCAGCCATTGAATTAGTAGTAGTACGTCCGGAGATAATACCTTCTAGACTAGAAGAAGCGTTGATATCCCCATCAGCCTGCATAACCACCCAATATTCTTCTAAGTAAAAACCACCTTTCCCTTTTAATTCTGTATCATCTACAGTATTAAAATCAATAACTGGATTATGATTAATATTTTCAGTTGAATTGTCATAAAAAGTTGGGCGTTGTGTAGAGAGTCCAACAGCATCATTATCTACAGCATTATCAGTCCAGGAATCTAATGCATTACCGTCAGTTGTAGTGCTGGTGCCATCACTAGCTTTTAACCATAACGTTAAATTATTAGTAACATCTGCTGGACCTGTTGTAGGATCTCCAAATGGAGTTATAGGATCTCCCATGATAAAAACATTATCAAAGTTAACTCCATCATCATTGGTACCGCCATTAGAGGCAAATCTAACCCGTAGACGTACCTGGGCATTATCTTCTAAAGCTGCTGGTAGGGCAATAGCTGCCTGGAGAAAATCTGAACGACCTCCTCCGGCTCCACCTGCATTTAGACCAGCCCAACCATCAACACCGCTTCCTAAAGCAGTAATATCATCCTGATTATACCAATTTTCTAGTGGAGTAGCTGAGAATGCACCTAGAACTGTCCAAGTTGCTCCATTGTCATCAGAATATTCAATATTCATCCCATCATCAGGATCAGCATCTGTATTATATCGGATATCTACTTCAAATCTTAAATTCTCAAAACCACTAAGATCTAGGGTAGGGCTTGTTGCATAAGTATCTGAATTAGCAGCATAGTCATTATAATTATTGGTATACCAGTAATTGCCTTCAGTTCCAGGTTCTACAGTATTGGTGCCATAAGTCCAAACAGAATTTCCTCCAGGATTCGTAGCTGTCCAACCACCATTATTAGCATCAAAATTCTCATAGTAGATTGTATACTGTGGGTCAGTATCTTCAATTGCCATACCAGTGATGGTAAAAGTATACGGGTTTTCTCCCATATCATTGTTATTAATTCTGGCCGTTGCTGTATGTGTACCTGCTGCGGTTGGATCATAAGTAATTTGAAAAATAGTACTTCCCCCAGGGGCTATAGTTGTATTAGGTATAGTGGTTACCGTAAATTGAGCAGCACCCATTCCTGTTAATATAACTACTGGTGAAGCACTGGTTAATAATAAATCGTCTGTACCACTATTGGTTACTTCAAAAGAGCGTGTGATACCATTTCCAACCACAGCCGTGCCAAAATCGGTATTATCTGCAGTTTGTGGCGTAGTATCGCCATCAAGGATGCTTATGCCGTTTCCTGTAACATCGATTTCAGGGATCAAGCTAGAAGTTGATAAACCAGTAATATCAAAAGTATAGGGATTCTCATCATTATCATCATTGGCTATAGAGATTGTAGCATTATGTATTCCATCTGCTGCAGGAGCATACAATATTCTAAATGTAGTGGCACCACCACTAGAAGTAATAGTAGGTGAAGGAATAGTGGTTACAGAAAATTCTGCAGCATCTGCACCACTTATCGTTACATAAGGAGAAGCTCCAGTCAAATTCAAATCTGCAGTACCAGAATTACTGATGATAAAATCACTAAATGTTGTTCCCCCAGAAAGAACAAAGCCAAAATCAGTACCATCAGCATTGGTTGGTGTAGTATCGCCATCTACAATGGGATTTCCTAAACCGGTAATCGCAATTTCTGGTTCAGGTCCTATACCAGTACCTCTTACGGCAAAAGTATATGGGTTTTCGTTACTATCATCATTAGCAATAGAAATTATTGCATTATGGGTTCCTCCGACTAGCGGAGCATAAGTAATTTGGAAAGTTGTATTATTTCCAAAAGTAATTGGAGTTGTCGGGATAGCGGTTACGGTAAACAAAGCTGCATTAGCTCCAGAAATGGTTATATATGGAGAAGCTCCGGTAAGGTTAAGATCTGCCGTTCCTACATTTTCAATAGTAAATGTATTATTGGCAGTTGTACCTGTAGTTACTGATCCAAAATCAGTACCATCTGCGGTAGCTGGCGTTGTATTACCACTTGTAATACTCGTGCCAAATCCAGTTACATCTATTTCTGGTTGGGGAGTACCCGAGATTACGTTTAGTGAATAATCTTCATATTCTCCAAAAGCAAGTATTCCACAAGATGCTGGAACTGTATTGAAATTATTAGCAATACGCATTCTAGTAGTACCTATTATAGCAGTATTTGGAACGGTAATACTTAAAGGTGAATTACCAGCTGGGATATTTGTTCCGGCACCAAATAGTGTTCCTAAATCGTATTCTTCACCAGGATCATCAAAATCAAAATCCTGATTCCAATCAATCCAGGCGCGTTGATTAAACGTAAAAGCACCAGGTATATTAACTTCAACGATTAAATTGTGACTGGAGCCTTGTTGTACGTCAGTAGATAGAGCGGTATAATCACCATAGTTTTCGAAACTACTCGTGGCATTATTAATCGTATTAAACTGCACTAAAACAATACCATTGTCTAAACCATCTGTGGCACCAGCAGTACAATAAGGATCTGTACCTATACCAGTAATACTAAAAGTATATGGGTTTTCGTCAGGATCGTTACTAGAAATACTTACAGTAGCATTATAAGTGCCAAAAGTAGGTGGTGTAAATGTAATTTCAAAAGAAGTATTAGTCCCACCATTTATTGTTGTTCCTGGATTTGTAGTTACACTATATGCTGCAGCACCAGTACCTGTAATGGAAACTAAAGGAGCTCCAGAAAGGGTTAGCGGAAGTGTTCCTACATTTTCAATTGTAAATGTATTGGCATTAGAACTTGCAGGTGCGATACTTCCAAAATCAGTATTGTCTACTGTATTAGGTGTAGTATCACCTGAAAGAATATTATTTCCTAAACCTGTAATATTTATATCAGGTTGAGGTGTGGAAGAAGTTGCAATAATGCTAATGTTGTCAATAGCCATGTCACTTCTGAATGTTGTTCCCACTTGCCCGTTAAAACGAAGATTAATAGTATTGCCTACGTAAGCGTCTAAATTTATAGATTCTTGTAACCAAGGAGAAGTTTCATCTGCGTGTTGCTGTCCTGTTCTACTAAATAAGGGCGTCCAGGTTCCTCCTGCATCCATGCTTACTTCTACAGATAAGGTACCCATTTGCGCCCCGTGCATATGATAATCAAAATTTAAAGAAGCTGAAGATTGTCCAGCTAAATCAATGCAAGGACTGGTTAATATGGCACTACCATTAGGACCTGGATTAGTTCCAACCGTGTTTGAGGCTTCGGTATACATATAGAAATCCCCTTCATTAGCTGCACTAGGACCTGTATTATTAGATTGTGTTCCAAAGGCATCTCTTGTCCAGTTACCCGTATCTCCCCCAGCTACTATAGGATCCTGGGTCCACAAACCAATACCAGTTTCAAAACCTTCATTATAAGGAAATGTGTTTACTACAGTTCCCGTGCAAGCAAAAGCTGCTGCAGGTGTTTCATCTTCAATAGTAGTTGTATCAATTGCGTAAGAATATTGTACGGAGAACGCACAAATAGCCAAAATGGCGATAATACTTCGAAAAGTAATCTTTTCCATAGTAAGTAGGTTTGGTTATGGAGAATTTGGGAAACTCCAATAACAGTTTGGGACTGCTAAAATACAAAATATTAACTCTATATCCTTAAAAAAATGTTAAAAAATGTATTTTAACATAGTTGTTGTGTATTTCATCGACGTTTTTGAGCTAATTACTAATTGATACAAGAAATAAAAAATATGCACTTAAATCTTTTAAGTGCATATTTTTTATATTGTCAATATAAGTGTGTTATTGAATAATCAATTTTTTAACCACAGAACTATTTTTACTTTGGATTTGTACAAAATAGATTCCGACACTGAGTGTACTCAAATCAATACGTAATGTATTGTTAAAGTTACTTAAATCCAATGTTTTTATAGTTTTACCATTAATGTCTGTAATTATTCCTGTATTTAATCGTTCAGATCCAGTATATGAAAGTGTTACTTGATCCTTTACAGGATTGGGGAATAAAGAAATTGTATTCTGATTAATTCCAGTGTCATTAATACTCAATGCACTTTCTTCAAATATAAGTGTAAAGCGTTCTGTCTGGATACTTTCTGAAGCGGTAAACGTATATGTGTTTTCTAGTAAATTGGTTATAATATTAAGCTCATTATCTATAAGAAAAACATCAGAATTACTTAAATTAACTCCTTCAAGCTGATCTATACTTATGGTATACGTTTCTTCTTCAGGTATTAAAGTACTAAAGCCTAATTCGATTTCCAAAGTAGTATCAAAGGATTCTCTGGCTTGAATACTCAAATGTTCACCATCTTCAAGTGTTGAGAAAATGGATATCGTAGTGTCTAACTGATCACTATCATAACCCTGATCATATTCTAAAGTTGTCTCTGATGTAAATCCAATAAGTGTTGTGCTAGATAAAGTGAATGTTTCAGAGTCCAATCGTAACCATAGCCTATCTACTTGTTGATCGGGAGCTCTCAAAATGTCATTGTTTTCTGTAGCACGTAATGCATTTGTAAATACTAAATCAGTACCATTAACAGCTTCTGTTTGTTGTGCAAGAATACCAAAACCTTGTCCTGATGCCATAAATTGTCCAGGAGGAGTTCCTCCATTTGCAGACATAACACCTCCTAGTAAGTTACGTATGGAAACGTCATCCATAGAGAAGTTTGAGGTATTAAACCCAGGTAAGGTTTCATTAGGTTCTGTAATGTGTTCCCAGAAGTAAACCTCATTAATAACAACATTAGTACTAATCAACATATCTGTATCGATAGCAGACGCATATGGGTTTCCTAAAAGATGAAAGTTATTTGCCGTGGCTGGTCCATTATAAGTAATCGTGCGATTTATTGTTCCGCTATTTAAAGTTCCTTGTGTATATGTATGAGCAAAGTTAACAGCTCCGATATCAGTAACTGCCTGAGGAAAAACAAGATATCCTTCACCAGAAGATAGGGCTGTTGCCGGACTAAAATAACTGCCATCACTGTCTAAGAAATTAAGAGCACTGGTAACAGAAGGGTCAGGAGTAAACTCACTTGGTGTAATAAGAAATGCACGATCTGCACTACCATAAACACCACTTCTAGTTTCCATAGTCATCGGACTACTTAAAACAATGAAATCTCTTGGATTTAGTGAAGGAGTGGTTTTACGTATTTCTATAGTACCGTTATTTGAAGTCCGTGCTCTATCGTCTACCTGAACGATGCTACCTTCGTTTTCTACGATGAGTGTCCCGTTAACAATCATATTATTTTCGACACTAATAAATTCATCATCGTTTACAGTTACAGTAACTCCAGAATTAATCACTACTGTACAAGCAGTCAGATTGCCCGTAGACGTTGCATAGTTGTCTGCAATAATCGCTGTAGTATTTGCATCAGGTTCGCCACGGTCCCAACCAGTACTTGTATATGTTGTTGTATTTGCACAAGGTGTTGAGATTAGAATGTTATCTATGGCAATATCACTCCTAAAACTTTGTACTCCTGCTCCAAGATCAGGCCCTGTCGTTCCAACAATACGCAGTTGAATTACTTGATTAGAAAATTCATTTAGGTTGATTCGTTGTGTTAACCAGTCAGCATCATTTGAGGTTTGTTGTTGCCCTGTTAAAACTGAATCTGTAATCACTTGCCAAACGGTTTCCCCATTTGGAAGCACT
>CAYOBX010000158.1:0-5441 GCA_964402245.1 uncultured Saprospiraceae bacterium
TCTCTGCTCTCTGTTCTAAAAAATGTATGGTTTTAAATGAGAAATTAATAAACGTGCTTTGACAAATCTTATGGTCAAAAGAAAAAGGAGAAGCAATAGTGGTCAAAGATGAGATGAAGGAATATATTCCTGAACCGCTTACAGATGAGTTGTTACTCCCGAACCGCTTGCGGATGGGTTTTCTTAATTTTTCTTTTTCATTGACATTCGTTCACGGGATTTATCAAGGAATCAAAATATATAAATATGTATAAGGATTTAATTATCATAGGGGCTGGTCCTATCGGGCTAGCATGTGCAATTGAAGCAAAAAAAGCAAATCTAAACTATCTAATTATAGAAAAAGGTGTCTTAGTCAATTCCTTATATCACTTTCCTACTAACATGACTTTTTTTTCTACCTCCAAGCTGTTAGAGATAGGAGAAGTGCCTTTCATTTCCCATAATGATAAACCTACTCGTAGAGAATCTTTAGAGTATTATAGACGTGTTTTTGATAGTTGGCAATTAAAAGCTAATTTCTATGAACGAGTAGTATCTAATACGCCTATTGCTGGTGGTTATGAATTAAAAACAAACAAACAGACCTATCAAACAAAATCTATAGTAGTTGCCACAGGATTTTATGATACAGTCCGAAAGATGAATATTCCTGGAGAGGAACTAGCTAAAGTCAAACATTTTTATAATGATCCACATCCTTATATTGGTCAAAAAGTGCTGGTTGTCGGAGCGGCCAATTCGGCCTGTGATACAGCTTTAGAATTATATTATAAAGGGGCAGAAGTAACGATGGCCGTTAGAAAATCTGAAATTAGTTCTCGGGTTAAATATTGGATCAAACCCAATATAGATAATCGAATAAAAGAAGGATCTATTACTGCCTATTTTGACACAACGGTCGAAGCAATTAAGGAAACATCTGTTATTTTAAATACTCCTGATGGTAGAAAAGAAATTGATAATGATTTTGTATTTGCGATGACTGGTTATGAACCTGACTTTGGTTTTCTTCAAATGCTTGGTATTGAATTGGAAGGAGAACATTTAAGGCCAGTACACGATCCAGAAACATTGGAAACCAATCTACCCAAAGTGTATGTAGTTGGTGTTATTAATTCAGGTAAGCTAACTAGTAAGTTGTTTATTGAAAATACTCGTATTCATGCCGATATGTTTATTGGGCACTTGATGGCAAAATTAGGGGAGGAGGAGTTGTTGGCGGCGGTTAAATAATTATCCCGTAAATTGTCAGGATCGGGATGATTTGACCTATAAGATAATAGGTTGTGCTATGAAAGTACATACAACCTAAATCCTATTAATCCATAAATCTCAAAAATCCCGATTCTGACAGCATTAGGAGGCAAAAAATCACTTCACTTCAAAAGCAACTTTTAGACTCACTCTATATTCCTTCACTTTACCATTTTCAACAGTAACGCTCATATTTTGAACATTGGCAGAACGAATATCGTTAATGGATTTAGATGCTCTTTTAACAGCTTGGGCAGTAGCATCTTCCCAACTTTTTTTTGAATTTGATAAAATTTCAACAACTTTAATTACAGCCATTATGTGTGTAGTTTATTAGATGTTTAGTTTTTAATTAACTAGTTACATCTAGATGAGATAATAATTCCGTCATATAAGAAAGGGGAATCTTATTATTATTTAGTATTGACCAACTTTAAGTTATTGAACACAGAAATGAAGTGTTTATTTTCTATAAAAAAGCTCTCCGTCTCTGCGTCCATGTTTTTTTTGACAACCAACCCCTAGGGATGGGTTAAAAATAAACTTACAATTTATTTCTGGGTTGCACCACTAGAGAGAATTATCTAGGTCATTGCTTAATTTATTACCTGCCACTTTTTTCTTCTTAGTTTTAAACTTTTTTGGTAACTGATTATTAGCATCAGGTATGACCACTGTTGGCTTATATTCTTCTGCTTCTTCAATCGTCATATATCCATAAGAGATAATAATTACAATATCCCCTACCTGTACCCTTCGTGCAGCAGCGCCATTCAAACAAATTACGCCAGATCCTCTCTCTCCTTTAATAACATAGGTCTCTAGTCGTTCTCCATTATTATTATTAACAATCTGGACTCGTTCTCCTTCATAGAACTTAGCAGCGTCCATTAAATCTTCATCAATAGTAATACTTCCTACATAATTTAGGTCTGCCTCCGTAACGACTGCCCTATGGATTTTTGATTTAAACCTTTGTATAAACATATAATTATTAAAGACTTTAATAAAAAATAGTATCGGCAAAAATGATACTTTTAAACAAAAAAACCTACCATTTATTTAGACAAGTCCTCAACTATCAGTCACTATTACTCTGTTGTACTTCAAAAATTAAATTATCTAGTTGCTTTTTTAACACTTCGTATCGTTCATAGGTATCTTTTCCAGGTAATTGATCTGCCGCATTTAGCATATACCCCAAATAGTTAATTTGATCCAATAGCATAGGTTGCTGGTATCGGCCTTTATTCGTAACTAATTGTTTTTCAATCTTTTGCAATACCATTAAATCTTTTTCTGACGCTAAATGAGTTTCTTGTTTTTCCAATTTTTCTCTTTGACGACTAAGGGCATCCGCTAATTTTTTTGCCCGATTCTGCAAATCTCGAATTTGTATAGCTAAAGCTTCTTGTGCTTTTAAATCAGTAATCGTTACTTCACTTTCCATCAATCTTGGATCTATTTGTACTTGCAATGGCTGTTTAAATAGTTGATCGCCTACTTTTAACTGAATGGTATATTGATTAGGCGCAACTAGAGTGCCATTCTTATAGGATTTGTTAGGACTTTTGTCCCATGCCCCTTCATGCCTCAAATCCCACTTAAAACGATGGAGTCCTTTTGTCGTTTTTAATAAAGGAGTAGCTCCTCTCGGTGCAAAGCCTGTAGCCATACTTGGTGCTGTTTCAGAGTTATCAGACGCTTCTTTATTCAAACTAGTAAATGTTCTAATTACTTTATTGCTATGATCTAAAACAGAAAGCTGAATACTTTCAACCTCTTCTTTTAAATAATAATCAATACTCGCAGCATTTGAAGGATAGTACGGAATACTATTTTTAGAAGTACTCAAATGCCGCATTCGGTATACTGATTTGGATGGAAATAAGTGAATATTTTCCATTGCCACTTGATCCATTGACTCTTGGAGACTAGATAAATTATCCATTATCCAAAAAGAGCGTCCCATAGTCGATATGACCATATCTTGTTGGTGAATCTTTATATCTGTAATAGGGGTAATTGGTAAATTCCTTTGAAAGGATTGCCAATTTGCTCCATCATCAAAAGATATAAACATTCCAAATTCTGTGCCTGCATATAATAAGCCTTCCTTATTAGGGTCTTCTCGCACTACTCTCACTGGATAATCTATTGGAATACCGTTAGTTATTAGTTGCCAGTCTTTTCCATAATTATTTGTTTTATAAATATAAGGCTTCCAGTCACCGAGTTGGTAGCGATGTACTGCAAAAAAGGCTTTTCCTTCTTGATGCATAGAAGGTTCTACACAATCTACTCTTCCTCCAATAGGCATATCTGGGGTTACTTTATCCCAATCTTTACCACCATTACGAGTAACATGTACAGGCCCGTCATTTGCACCTATCCATATTAATCCTTCTTTTATTTTAGACTCCTGAACGGAATAAATGGTACTATAAAATTCCTCCCCAGTAATATCTCTAGTAATGGGTGCTCCTGAAATCACTTGTTTATCTGGCTCAAAGGCTGTTAAATCAGGAGAGATAATCTCCCAAGTAACACCATCATCTACTGTTTTATGCAAGTATTGGGAAGCATGATAGACTACATCTGGATTATGTGGAGATACGTGAATAGGTGCTACCCGTTGAAAGCGAAATTTTAAATCTTTTGGATTGTGTCCATAAATATTACTGGCACCTACATAGTAGCGTTTTTCTTGTCCTGTTTTTTTATTGTACACACTAAATCGCCCTTTACAATTCGCATAGACGATATCTGGATTGCCTGGCTTAGGTACGGCAGGTCCCGTCTCACAACCTCCTGTATTTACAATGATCCCAACACCTAAATCTGCTTGTAATCTATTGGGTGCCAGACTAGGTACGGAAATCGTAGTATAGTTATCTTGTTGTCCAGCATACAACCAATAAGGCGTCCGGTCATCTACTTCTACTTGATATAATTCTGCGGTAGCTTGATTATGCTGAGAAGACCAAGTTTTGCCACCATTCATCGTTATGTTAGCACCACCATCATTGCCTTCAATAAAATTTAAGGAATCACTTGGATTAATCCAGATATCATGATCGTCCCCATGAGGTGTTCGTATTCGTGCCCAATTCGCCCCACCATCTGTGGATTTCCAAAATCGAGTAGCCATTACATATAAGACCTCCGCATTTTGTGGGTCAGCCGAGATGTTACAATAGTAGAAAGGTCTATCTAGCAATTGTTTTTTAGTACTGACCAATTGAAATGTTGCCCCTCTATCTTCTGATCTATAAACCCCTCCTTCTCCTTCGGGTGCTTCTACTAAAGCAACTAATTGATCTGGATTAGCCGCAGAAACAGCCAAATCAATTTTTCCAATTAATCCAGTAGGTAAGCCATTCATCAATGGTGTCCAAGATTCTCCACCATCTATAGATTTGTAAATTCCGCCTTCTTCTCTTTCTCCTCCACTTATAATAGTCCAAGGTTTACGCTCTGCTTTCCACGCAGCCGCATAAATAGTTGTCGGGTCATCAGGCGAAAATTCTAAATCTGCAAAACCGATTGTATTAGAAAGAAATAACACTTTCTTCCAAGTTTTTCCACCATCTATTGTCCGATAGACACCTCTTTCTTCATTGGCTTGAAATGCTTGTCCAATTGCAGCTACATATACAATATCTGGATTACCTGGGTGAATCTCCACTGCGCCAATCTGCCCTACGTTCCGAAGCCCAACATGCTGCCAAGTCTTTCCTGCATCTATAGATTTTAAAATCCCTTTGCCCGTAATGACATTACTCCTAAGACCATCTGAGCCTGTGCCCACATAGATAATATCCGTATGGCTTTTCGATACACTAATGGCACCAATAGAAGGAGTATCAAAATAGCCATCTGAGATGTTTTTCCACGACACGCCTGCATCTTCTGTCTTCCATACACCTCCTCCTGTTGCTCCCATATAATAAGTAAATGGTTGACCTACTACTCCAGACACACTAGTAACCCGTCCACCTCTTGTTGGACCAACGCAACGATATTCATAGGCACTTAAAATATTTTCTTCTAGCCATTCTGCTGAAGGCATCTGACTAATGCTATCTATTATTGTAAATAGACAGATCGCTATTGTTAGTAAAATCTTACTCATTGTTTGTTTATTTACTTAGTTTTCACGTGACGCTGAAATTAAAAAAAAA
>CAYOBX010000158.1:5541-10106 GCA_964402245.1 uncultured Saprospiraceae bacterium
ACTCATTGTTTGTTTATTTACTTAGTTTTCACGTGACGCTGAAATTAAAAAAAAACATAGAATAAAGCTTTTAGTCTCGGGCAAGCAGTAGCTTTTATATAGTTTTTTAGAGGGAGCAAATTAGTTTTGTTTTTTTGTAAAAAAACAAAACTAATTTGCTCCCTCTAAAAAGAGATATTAAACATACCTGTTGCCGATTGCCAAGCTAAAACAGCTTCAATTCCCTTTCTCTTTATTCCGAATAAAGCCTATTACTGCCACTCTTAATAATATATTGCTTTGCCAGTTGCTCTCTAGACGTACGTTCTTTTATTTGGTCAACATAATACCATTCCGCAATCGCTTCTGCTTGATTTAAAGTTAATAATAAATAGCCATGATCTCTAAGATTTACATACTTTAGATGAGGATTAAAATTAGGATGAACAAATACTTTTTCTGCTTCTAATACTTGGTCGTCAGGGGTGCTTTCGTTAAAATTAGCAGAAGTAACACTTGGTGTTCCCAATTCTATAGCTACCGTATTATTAGTTGGATCTTCTTTGTATGCATTTATATCAGATGGTATTTCAAATGCCCAAGAACAGTGCGTATCTCCTGTCGTAAAAATGATGTTAGACATCTCTTCTGTTGCCAAAAACTGTGTGATTTGTGCTTGCTCATAAGGGTAGCCATCCCAAGCATCTAAATTATACGGACTTGTCGGGGTACGCCAACTTAGGTCCATTAAGGAAAAAATTACTTGGTTGCCAATTACTTTCCACATAGCGTTCGATTCCGATAATTGTCCTTTGAACCAAGCTAGTTGCTCTGCGCCCAACATACTCCTATCCGTAGCTTTAAAATTAACTTGACTAGCACTATCAACTGGCATTGTTCGACCAACTATTCTTTCATCTAATAGTATCAAATCTACTACTTCTCCAAATTGAATAGTTCGATATATATTCTGAGCTGCATTTTCTCTAACGGGTAGCCATTCAAAGTAAGCTTGCTTTGCCGCAGCACTCCTATCTGCAAAAGTTCCTTCTTCCGACTGGTGATTTTCGGCACCAGATTGATACACATTATTAGCAAATTCATGGTCATCCCAGATATTAATAAACGGGTGTGCTTGATGGATTTTTTGAAAATCTGGGTCCATTCTATATTGAGCATATCTAGTCCGATAATCAGACAACTCAATTATTTCTTTAGCTGGTAGATGCCTTCGGCTAGGACCTAAAGTAGTATCTCCATAAATTCCTGGTCCGTATTCATAAATATAATCTCCTAAATGCACCACTGCATCTATATCTGATCGCTCTGCAATTCGAGCTAAAGCATTATAATAACCTGCCTCATAATTACTACAACTAATAATCGCTAACTTGACGGCATTGTTTCCTTCTTTCGCAGTTGTTTTTGTGCGTCCTACAATGGAGGAAGAGCCTAAAGATTTAAACTGATAATAGTAGGTAGTATTGGGATTTAATCCTGTGACATCTACTTTCACAGTGTAATTTGAGTTTTGATCCGTATATACAAAACCACTATTAATAGGTGTTTCCATATTTTCATCAAAAGCTATTGTCCATTGAACGGCAATTGATTCCTCCGTAGAAGGGGTGACTTTAGTCCAAATAATAACTCGATCATTCAAGGGATCACCAGAGGCCACCCCATGCTCAAACGAAGCAGTAGTTGTATTAACAGGAACCGATTCTTTAACAAGATTGGTATCTTGTATCGTCTTACAAGAAAAAAACGATAGACTTATTACGAAAAAATAAAATAATTTTTTATTCACAACGGTTAGGTATTAGAAGTTGTTTATAAAATAGATAGGAGGACACATTGAGGTTAACTGTAAATATGAGGAAAATAATTCATCTAAGAGCATATCAAATATGTTAATTTTGTTTTAAATGCGTAAAGAAACACAGCGTCACGGAGGCACAGAGGAAACATATACTTCAAACGACATAAATAAAGTAGCTTTACAAAAATGGCTTAATATGAAAAATATAATCTTCCTGCTCTTATTACCTATCTTGTTTTCTGCTTGTGGAGACGATGGTCCAGGGTTTGATATGTCCTACAGGCAAGACTTTGAGATTCCAGCAGGGCTTAATACTTTTGATATTCATGGGAGGGAATTTTCGAATATTCCTACTAATAAGAATAGTTTTTTTACAGCGAATAATGTTACAGAATCAGATGTGACAGCTATTACCCCTAGGGAAGCTCGGTTAAGTATTAACTTCGGCGATGAAGACTTATATTTTGTCCGAGAGGTAATAGTAGAAATTCTTACAAAAGAGTTAGATGAAGAAGGGAATCCCAGGTGGAAAGAAATTTATTTCAGAGAGAATGTTCCATTAAATACGGGTCAAAGTATCCAGCTATTGCCTAGTTTACCCCAAGTAACGGAAGAATTAACGAGCGATGAATTTTCGGTTCGAGTAGAAATGCTGTTTCGAGATATTACTCCTACTTTTATTGACGCTCGATTAGAGATGATTTTTTTAGCTAAATATTAATTTTTAGAGGGAGTAATTTTGCAGGACTTTTTTATAAAAAAGTCCTGCAAAATTACTCCCTCTAAAAAAATAGATCTATTGCTTAATTAATTTTTGGAAGCCAATTTCTTCCGTCTCCAAGTTACTAATTTGAAGTAAATAAGTTCCTGGTGGGTAACTAGATATATCCAATTGTGGTTGTAATTGATAAGTATCCATTAGTTGTCCTAATATATTGTGAATTTGTAATTGAAACTTATCATAAGCCCCATCAAAAACCTGCACATTAACAAGGTCTGTTGCAGGATTAGGAAATAAGCGCATTACTTCTTCCAATACTAGCTCATTCGTACTTGTTGCTAATTCTGAGTCCAAAGGCGTTTCACTACCTAGTATTGGACGAAGCATCAATGCCCCTTTCAAATGAGCAGATAGGGGGTCAGATGCTACTTGTCTCCAATTACCATCCAGATTAAAAAACACTTTTTCTGCAGCTTCTGGCGTATTTCTGTCCAAACCTATAGGAACGCCACAGACACCACTACAAGTTTCTTGCGTCCATCCGATAAAAAATGTACCTGTTGGTAGAAATACAGGAGTAGGCATCCCAGTTATACGATCTTTCAAAGCATAAGTAGTAAAAGCTTGCAGCGTATCTCGAATATCATCCACGAAAAAAGGTTCCACTACTAATTCTGCTACAGGCGGATTATTCAAGTCTTCTAGCCAGACTTTCAAAGTAATCGTACTACTAACACTTCTAAATCTAGGAATTTGAATTTGAAAACCTCTTAAAGAATCTGCTTTATAATTAAAAAATTCCATCGCAACAGACCCTCTTAAACCACTTATATTGATAACAGATTCTGCCGTACCATCATCATAAGCATAGTAATCACTAATTGTCGTAAAGGAATTAACACTATCATTTCGCATAATTCCCGCTTGATCTTCTTGGGGGGAAGGGGTCATTTCATAGATCATCTTTGCCTGAAAATTCTCCGTAGGATCCAAGCGTTGTCTTTCCAAACGATCTAAATAATCCCTTCTTATAGATTGTCCTACTTCTTGTCTATTGGTGGCGAAGTTAGGTGTATCAAATAAGGTAGGCGGAATAAATGCCCGTACCTCATTACTTGGCGAAATATATCGCAAACGCAAAAGACTCTCTTCTGTTGTAATTGTCTGATTCGAATGATTGTACAATTCTATGGGCAATTCGCTTCTTAATTCTTCTACTACTAAAACAGGATCATTGAAATGCGTTAAAGGAACACTGGTGTAATTTCTAAATATAGATGGAGGTAGTTTTGTAAAAGCTAAATCATCCACCACTTGATTAGTAGGGGTCTCTTCAACTCGAACATAATCTAGGTGCCATAAATCACTTGCTCCATTTCTTGATGAAAAATTTCGGAATCGAAATTGAAATCCATCGTATAAAAACTGACTTTCATTGATCGCAATAGGGCCTATAAAATCAAATTGAAGAACAGAATCTCTAAAAATGTCTCCTGCTGTATGTCTTTCCACCTCTATCCATGCACCATCCTCTGCTCGAAACTCTAGAACTAAATCTTTATTTCCCTCTGGCAAATCTCCTAAACCTCTAGGTTGTACATAATAACTAATAAAAGCAGTTGATAAACTACCTAAATTCAGCGCAACAGAAGTTAAAGTATCAGAAGATCCGTCACCTCCACCATAAGGACTACCAGAAGCATCTAATCCATCAAATGTCGCTACTCCAACAGATACTAAATTAGTGGCCCATGTATTATTGATAAATACTTGTCGGTCTTCCCAATGCGTATCATCAGGGAATGGGGTACTGTAAGAAAAATCATCAAAGAAAGGTAAATCCATCATGATTCTACTACGACTATTTCCCCTTTTATCAGATTTATTATTTAAAGCATATTCTATTAATTGTGGATTCTCTTTTGGGTAGGTGGTACTTATTTGAGCTTGTATCTGTACGGTAACTAATAACAAACAAGCCATAAATATCAGACGCATCATATTATAATTCATATTATTGAATAACTAAGTAAGGCTAATAGG
>CAYOBX010000158.1:10206-11603 GCA_964402245.1 uncultured Saprospiraceae bacterium
GTAAGGCTAATAGGCTAGACTTCCTATTGGGGAGAAACGCAATAATAAGGGAAATGTTATAAGAATACAGGACAAGTATGGTGGTTGGTTTCAAAATGAAGACATTATTTGAACGCTGAGGTACAGTAGCGTAATATATCTTCTGGTAATCGGCAAGCGGTAGCTTTAATATTGTTTTTTAGAGGTAGCGATTTCACTAGATTTTTTCATAAAAAAATCTAGTGAAATCGCTACCTCTAAATGAATACAGTAAGAAAAAAATAGATGAGTTTCGTCTTGAATTTCAAACATTTATAACCAAACTCAACATAAAACTCTAGACAACTTCATTTTAATAATTCATTTAACACTACTATACAATTGATCCATTCGCTGAGAAATCTCTAATAAACGGGTCCGATCACCACCTGCTACCTCCGCAGAACCCCAACCTTGATACCCTATAGCGGTCAAGGCAGCATTAACAGCCGTCCAATCAGTAGAGCCTTCCCCTAACTTCACTTTGAATCCTTCCCAAATGCCCTCTTTTGTCTGTTTGTCTCTACTATAGTCTTTAATATCTATTTTGATGATTCGTTTACCTAGTATTTTAATCCATTGTTCTGGCCAGCCATATCTAATAATATTCCCTACATCAAAATACCATCCAATATGCTCACTTTCAAACTCGTCAATATATCGAGCAGCTTCCATTGGGCTAATTAAAAAATTATTCCATACATTTTCAATTGCGATTTTCACGCCTGTTTCTGCTGCTATGGGTAATAATTTTCTAATTTCTTCTTGAGAACGCCGATAAGCATCATCATAAGAAACCTTTTCGCTGACTGTCGCAGGAACTAACAATACCGTAGTGCCACCATAGGTTTTACAATCCCGTAATGCGGTCTTCATAGCGTCCACACATTGCGCTCGAACAGCTGGGTCAGGATCAGATAAAGGCGCTTTCCAATGTACAGAATTAACTACTCCAGGAATTTCTATTCCTGTCTTATCCCTCGCTTTTAAAATTTCTTTTTCTGATAGTTCATTAGGGCTATCCATTTCTACCCCATCAAAACCTAAATCTTTGATTAATTTAAACTTATCCATCACAGATAAATCTTCTTTAATCATCCCAAATTTCAAGCTCTTTTTGATTAATGGATTGCTAGATTGTTGAACGACTTTTGGTGTAGTGCAAAAAGCATGAGGGAGAACGGCTAAGGTGGTGGCTACTCCCGCTGCTTGTTTTAGAAAAGCTCTTCTATTTTTAGTGGCCATTGACTTGTTTTGTAATTGTAATGAAATAAGGTTAAATTGCAATAAAAATCTACCACGCTTCTATCTATACTTATTACTCTTTAAAGGGTTTTCTTATAAAAAAGTATTCGCTAAAAATTAGGCTAAAAACGTTA
>CAYOBX010000159.1:0-1982 GCA_964402245.1 uncultured Saprospiraceae bacterium
ACGTAGCATGCTACGTCTCTACCATAAATAAAATCGTAAAATAAATGAAAAAACTATATCCCGTATTTTTCCTATTATTAAGCAGTGCCATTCTTCATGCCCAAGATGCTTCTCAACAACTATTAAAAATAATAGAGACGCAAGAAAACTTTCAAAAAGAGCAAGGCAAAAATGGAGCGACTCAATGGCCAGACTATTCTAAAGCAACCATCAAAAGTCAAATCAAACATTATAAGGCTCAACTCGCCAACTTAGCAGCAATCAACGAAACTAAGCTATCTGCTTCCGACCAAATTAATCAAGATATGCTACAGTTGGTATTGGAAGATCGTTTATATAACTTGGTTAGTGAATCTTATCTGATGCCCTTAAATGCAGAAGGTGGTTTCTTGACTGGTATGGTCTATCGAACGCAAAGCCATCAATTAGCAACGCCAAAAGAACGAGCTGATTATTTGAAAAAACTAAAAGCGATTCCAGCTTATCTTGCACAACAAACAGGTTTATTAAAATCAGGTTTAAAGAAGAAAAAAGTAGTACCTAAAATAATTGTGGAAAATTGTATAGGCTATGTTTCAGGCTATCTTGAAAAGCAACCTAAAGATTTATTTTTAGCTAAACCACTACATCAAGAACAAGCGATAGACCAAGAAGGCTTGGCAATTATCAAAGAAGAGGTACTTCCTGCCTTTCAGAAATTTCATCAATTTTTAGAAAAAGAATACTTACCCAAAGTTCGGGAAGAAGTAGGGGTTCGTAATAATGAAGATGGTAAAGCATATTATGAGCAGAGAGTTCGGTACTTTACCACCTTGGATATGACTCCAGAGGAAGTATTTCAAGTAGGACAAAAAGAGGTTGCTCGGATTAGAGCAGAGATGGATGCTATTTTAGAAGAATTGGCCTTTGAAGGAAGCTATGCTGACTTTCTAAATTTTCTTAGAACAGATGAACAGTTCTATGCAAAGACAGGAGATGAAATATTGGCTAAAGCTGCTTGGTATTCAAAAAAAGCAGAAGAAATATTACCTAGATATTTTGGTAAGCTCCCTCGTTTACCGTTCACTGTCAATCCAGTACCAGATGCGATTGCGCCAAAATATACAAGCGGTAGATATTCAGGAGGGTCTATGGAAAGCCAACGAGCAGGACAGTACTGGGTGAATACCCATAATCTGAAAAGCCGACCCCTATATGCTTTGCCTGCCTTAACGTTACATGAGGCAGTACCAGGGCATCATTTACAAATGTCACTAGCACAAGAGATTGAAAATGTTCCAAAATTCAGAACGCAAACTTATTTAAGTGCATTCGGAGAAGGCTGGGCTTTATATACAGAATACTTAGGAAAGGAGGCAGGAATTTATAAAACACCTTATGAAGATTTTGGTAGATTGACTTATGAGATGTGGCGAGCTTGTCGCTTGGTCGTTGATCCCGGTATCCATTATAAAGGTTGGACTCGACAGGAAGCATTAGATTTTATGGCTAGTAATACCGCTTTGTCTATCCACGAAGTTACGACGGAGATTGATCGATATATTGGTTGGCCTGGACAAGCAGTCTCTTATAAAATAGGGGAATTGAAAATACGAGAATTACGAAAGAAAGTAGAAGATAAATTAGGCGATAAATTTGATATTCGTGCTTTTCATGACTTAGTATTGGCCAATGGTTCTATTCCTTTGAGTAGTTTAGAGCGAATTATAACAGCCGAGTTTCTGTAACACGGAATTTATTCCGTATACTGTAACACGGAATTTATTCCGTACACCCATCAAGCGTAGCGCAGATAACATATAATTTATCTACGCTACGCTCGATAGTCTCTCGGACTAAATTCCGTGCTACAGACCTCACTACACAACAGGCTCTCGTTTCTCCATAAACCTATCCAATAAAAACAAACCAACTAAGACCACCACTCCCGCAACGCCCAGCATCATAAAATACTGAGGATCATTATTCATCAATGCTCTAGT
>CAYOBX010000159.1:2082-11596 GCA_964402245.1 uncultured Saprospiraceae bacterium
AATTAAAATAGACACACCGAATATACCAAAACCTTGAAGTATAGTTGGATAGTATCTTTTAGGTACTTGAATTTTTTCTGTTATTACTGGTTCCATTAATTAATAATTAGTTGAAAGCCTACTGCTGTAAAGTAGGTGCTAATAGACTACAATATAAATAAGAATTTTTAGTTACATAATAATAGTTGTTGAATTTTAAAGCGCTGTAAAAATGAATGACACTCTTATATACAAAATTTATTTCTTTTTTATACTATTCTTACCTATCCTACTTAATGGACAAACTACCCTTGAAGGGCTTGTAATGGATCAAAAAGGAGAGCAATTACCTTTTGTAAATATCCTAATAAATGATAGCAATAGAGATGGTGTCAGCACAGATATAGATGGACGATTCTCCATTACTCATCCATTAGAAATATCTAGCTTAACTTTTAGTTATATCGGATATGAACAATTGAGACTAGAGGCACCTTTTAAAGCCCCACTAAATGTCACTTTAAAATCAACTTCTTATAGTATTGAAGCCATTGAAGTAATCGCAGGAGAGAACCCTGCTCATCGGATTATTAAAAAAGTGATCGCTAACCGAGATTTGAACAATCCACAAAAATTACCTGCCTATGAATGTGTAACCTATAATAAACTATCTATGGGATTTCTCCCAAAAACAGAAGAATTGGATAGTGTGTTTATAGCGAGGGATACTTCTAAAGAAAAGGTGCGAAAACAATATGAAGCCCTGAAAAAAGCACACAAAAATATGACTCAGACTAATATGATGCTAGTAGAGTCTATTAGTAAACGGAAGTTTAAATACCCAAAGGATATACAAGAAGAGGTTTTGCATAATAAAGTTTCTGGTTTTCAAGAATTACCTTTAGCTACCTTTGCTACAGATGTACAACCTTTTTCTTTTTACGAAAATGAGATTCTTTTATTTGAAGAGGCCTATCTAAATCCTATCAGTAAAGGCAGTACTAAAAAGTATTTTTTTAATATTGAAGATACCTTGTATCAGCAACAGGATACTTTATTCATCATTTCTTTTATTCCTAAAAAAGGGAAAAATTTTGAAGGTTTAAAAGGAGTATTGTATATCCATACGAATCAATATGCAGTACAAAATGTTTTAGCAGAACCTGCGGATAAAACTTTAGCTAAATTCAAAATAGAACAAAAATATAGCTGGATTGATTCTACCTTCTGGTTTCCTGAGCAATTAAATTTTGAACTTAAATGGGATGAATTCAGTATTGGAACGTACCTTTCTTTTTATGGAAAAGGGAAGACCTATATAAAAGAGGTAAACCTACAACCACAATTTAATAAGAAGACGTTTAAAAAAGGAGAGCACATTCTTTTTTCAGAAGATGCTCATAACACTTCTGATTCCACTTGGAATACCTACCGAGTAGAACCATTAAATCCAAAAGAACTAGAGACCTATAGAATTATTGATAGTTTAGGTCAAACTTTTAAATTAGATAAATGGTTAAAGCGATTGGTCATATTGGGAGAAGGAAGGTATCCAATTGCTGGACCTATAGATGGTTTATTAACGAATACTATTGCCTTCAATAACTATGAGAAAGTTCGACTAGGAGTTGGTCTTGCTACTAATGAAAAATTATCGAAGCATTTTGAATTGAGTGGCTATTATGCCTATGGATTTGCGGATAAAGATTGGAAATATGGCGGTTCTTTATCTATCTTTCTGGATAGCTATCAACATAATCGAATAGAGTTTTGGCATCAGAAAGATATAGCAGTACCTGCTATATTGGATTATCAATTGAGTGATAATATATTCGGACCCAGATTTTTTTCGGATCAGATTGACCTTTGGAATTATACTGGGGCTACCTTCTATACTCGCCCTATTAAATATTTAAGCAGTAGTATTTCCTTTGGTCAACACCAATATACGCCAACCTATGATTACTTCTTTGCTGGGGAAGATGCTATATCTACCCAACATTATACAGAATTAGGCATTAATTTTCGATATGCCTATAATGAAAAATTTAGCCGCTTTTTAGGAAAATCTGTATTTAATAATGCGGATTTCCCTGTTTTTGAAGTCAATTACACGAAAGGCTTTTCTGATATTTGGAATGGGCAATATGGGTATGATAAAATAGTAGTAGCTCTGGAGCATCATTTTCATACCCGCTTGTTTGGTGAAACCCACTACAGAATTGAGGCAGGGATGATTAATGAAGATGTACCATTTAATCGCTTATTTACGGGATCTAGTTTTGGAAATACTAGTGTCCAGTTGTTACCTACTTCCTTTAGGACGATGGAGAACTTTGAATTCCTATCTGATCGCTTTGTTCATTTATATTTTCGTCAAGACTTTGGAAGTTTGTTGTTTAAAACCAATAAATTTCATCCAGAAATTGCTATAGAACATAACATTGCTTTTGGAAATTTAAGCTCCCCAGAATTGCATCAAGGAATTGACTTTAAAACTTTAGAAAAAGGCTTTTTTGAAGGAGGACTAATTGTCAATAATCTAGTGAGATTCAATTATTTAAATATGGGATATTTAGGTCTTGGGATTGGCGTTTTTTATAGGTATGGCCCTAATGCATTGCCTACCTTTAAAGAAAATAGACGGGTGCAGATAACTACTTTGGTACAGTTTTAGGCACTCTTAAATAAAGTGAAACACAAACTTTTGAGCTAGATTTTCGTAAAATATGATCTTATAACTCAAATTTTAACCTATGGCAAAGCAACGAAAAAAGAAAACTACTAATATCCCCAAAAAAACACCTAAAAAAAAGAAAACAGCTTCCCCTTCTTTCCTGAAAAAGTACTGGCAAGAAAAATCATCTGTATTTAAATTTATAGCAGCCTTTTTTGGATGCATGGTATTCTTTTATGCTATGTACTATTCTATCTTTTTTGAAAACTATTTGAAAGGGCCAATTCTACAGATACAAACTAGTGCGGGGGCAATGTTGTTAAATTTATTTGGCATGCCAGTATCATCTAGTGGAGATGTCATTGCAGGATCTGGAATATCTGTTCAGGTGGCAGGTGGGTGTGATGGTTTAGAAGCTACAGCATTATTATTGGCGGCTATCTTAGTATTCCCATTGCCCTTTAAATTTAAATGGCCTGGTTTATTAGCAGGATTATTAACGCTTACCGTATTGAATGTCATTAGAATTGCAGGATTGTATTTAGTAAAGCTATATTGGCCAAGTGGTTTTGATTTTATGCATGTTCAAGGAGGCTTATATCTATTTTCATTTGTAACTATTTTATTGATGTTAATTTGGGCTAATTGGGCCTTAAAAGGTTATAAAAATGACCAACTTCTAGGTAATATTCATTAGCAACTAAGAATTCAATTCCCTCTAATATGGATTTAAAGCATATACTTTTACGTTATTTTTTGCCAATGACCCTTTGTTTTTTTGGCTTGTCTTTATTGAATTTAATTCCTAGTGTTCAAAAAGCTTATTACCCTATTTTTGAAAAATATACCCTAAGTATTGTTAAATCTAGCCAACCAGATATCTACTTTAAATCTAAACCTGGAGGAGAAACAGATCCTAATAATTATAATAAAATCACGGTACTACATAATACCAAAAAACATTTGCAAGCGATTATTGATCGTTCCAGAGCTACAGGGCAACAAGGTCAGTATGACTATAAAGGCTTCATAATAACCATAGATGAGCATTTTGTTACACCACTTATATTTTTCTTTTCTTTATTGATTGTTACTCCAGGTAATTGGAAACGGAAGCTGCTTAATTTTTTGATTGGTACCTTATTGATTATGGGATTTGCCTACTTGACCGTCTATTTTAAAGGCCTTCATATGGTGGCTAGTTCAGGTGTATTGGGCGTAGTAGAAGCTAATACACTGAAAGGATATAAATTAATTAGTTATTTATTTAGTTCCATTACTACTATTACAGTAGTTCTTCTTGTCTGGATATTGCTTGCTTTTAGAAAAAGTGATTTTAAGAATTTCTTGGTAGAATCGAAATGAAACCCAGACTACTAAAGAACCCACTCTCCAGCATAAGCCAATTTATTTCCACTTGTAGCTTGTAAATAGCCATACTTTAGTTTAGTCGCTTGTCGAATATGTAAGTAGTCATGTGCCAACCAGTTAGTAAGAAAAAATTGAGCAGAAAATGCACCGAGTGTAGGATGTTGAAAAGCATTATCCCATTGAGGTTCTTTCAAAGAGCGTAACCATTCAATAGATGCTTGTCGCTCGAATAAAAAAGCACTCAACTTCTTTCCATAATCCTGTTCCATATATTTGCGCTCTGTTACCCAAACAACAGGATCAAACTTAGGTAGTTTTTTTTCTGGCGTTTCTAAAATAGATTTAGTGCGCGTTCTGAAGTCTTCTCTTTCTTCATCATATAAATGACAAATCACTTCCAATAAGCACCACTTCTCTTGGCTAGGTTTCCATAAATAAGCTGCTTCACCCACTCCCTGAAACAATTGATAAAATAATGATTTGTTATTTTCTAATTGTTCAATGATTAGTGCATTGTTCATTTACTCATTCGTTTTACCACTGCTTATCTCGCCTCGAAACTTTCCGGGATTACCATGTACAGATATGGTATTCCATTTGTAGCGTTTACTAAAATTAAGACTTATCGACTCATGTATCGTAAACACCCAAGCAGGTAGGGTTTCAAATTTATTAAATCTCAAATCTAAAGTAGTAATTTTTTTGGAATTTTGGAATTTATCTGGAAGGCTATTCAATTGATTACCACTTAAGTATAACACTTCTAGATTTGGGAGCGACCCTAGTTGATCTGGTAAGGAAGGGAGTTGATTATCACTGAGATCTATTTCTTTTAATAATTGAAAAGCATCTATCCATTCAGGTAGTGACTTTAGTTGATTGCCACAAAGTCCTAATTCCGTTAATTTTGTTAATTTTTGTAAAGAGGAAGGGAGGCTAGTTAATTGATTGCCCGCAACATGTAAGCGTTGTAAATTTTTTAAATTTCCTAACCAGTCAGGCAGCTCTGCTAATTGATTATCAGTCAGATATAAAATTTCTAATTGCTCTGCTAACTGAATCCAGTCTGGCAATATTTTAAAACCCTTATTTCTAAGATTTAGAAATTTTAAACGGTGTAGGTGTTCATAGGCATATCCGAAATGGGATGGCCCTGGGGGATTATGTTTCATAGGTGATGTTTATTTTAGTGCTAGTATATTGCTTTGTATACTGTGTTCTTTTGGTAAAAGTTTACTTTGGATAGAGAGATTCTTTCAGAAAAACGTAATTTTATTATTAATATATAATAAGATTATTATTTTCAAATATGACTTTTGAACTATAATGGACATATATTTGTAGTAGACCATAATCTATAAACAACTATTTTGGAAAGTAGAGCTGCTAGCTCACTCTTAACAACACATGAACATTTACTAAAACACCATGAATTATCTTAAAAAAGTAATTCTACTAGTTTTTATAGCCAATTATTTTCTATTGACTTTGCATGCCCAGCAGCAGCGAACTTGTGGTGCTATGGAGTATATGGAAAAAAAGTTAGAGGATTCCAAATCTACTAGACCAATTGCTCCAACTCGATTAGGTCAATCTCGATCTGCCTTACCTATTATTACTATTCCAACAGTCGTTCATATCGTTCATAATAATGCAACACAGAATATAAGTGACGCACAAATCTTGTCTCAAATACAAGCCTTAAACGCTGATTTTAGGAGGCAGAATTTAGATGCAGTCAACACCCCTCCTGAGTTCCTAGCTTTAGCTGCTGATATAGAAATTGAATTTTGTTTAGCTACTGTTGATCCAAGTGGGTTTGCAACTACAGGGATTACGCGTACGCCTACTTCCACTAACTTTTTCACTCTTAATGATGATATAAAAGCTAATGCTACAGGAGGGCAAAATCCTTGGAATACTAGCGATTATTTAAATATCTGGGTTGGCCCTCTGGGTGGAAGTTTATTGGGTTATGCTCAATTCCCCGGACTTAATCCGATTACGGATGGGGTGGTGATTGATTTTCAGGCTTTTGGAACTATAGGTACTGCTACGCCTCCTTTTGATCTGGGGAGAACAGCCACTCATGAATTGGGACATTGGTTAAATTTAAGACATATTTGGGGCGACGGCGATTGTACGGTTGATGATGGTGTGGCGGATACCCCATTAGCAGCTGGGCCAAATTTTTCTTCTCTCCCTTGCACACATCCCGGTGCGAATAGCTGTATAGAAGCGGTTGGTGATTTGCCAGATATGTTCCAAAATTTCATGGACTTTTCTGATGATGCCTGTATGAACTTATTTACATTAGGGCAAAAAGATAGGATGCGGGCTCTCTTCGAACCTACTGGTGCTAGAAATTCTTTGTTATCTTCTCAAGGATGCAATAATAATGGCGTGGTGGCAACTTGCTTCGATGGTTTTAAGAACGGAGATGAAACAGGGATTGATTGCGGAGGTGCTACTTGTGTAGCTTGTAATACTTTTTGTAATGATGGCTTATTGAATGGCGATGAAATAGAAATCGATTGTGGAGGTTCTTGTGCTGCTTGTCCACCTGATCTAGGCCAAACTTGTGAAATAGCTATTCCAATTTCTAATAGTGGTACTTTTACAGCAGCAGGTCCATCTATGGGTATGGGCGCAAATAATTCTTCTGCAACACATGCCAATTGGTATCAATTTATAGCACCAGCAAATGGTACTATAGATTTGATGAGTTGTGGACAAGGAGTTGATACTCGCCTATGGATATATGAAGGTTGCTGTGAAAATTTAACACTCGTAGGAGATGCGGATGATGAATGCGAATTATCTCCAGGCGGAAATTTATTTGCAACTCAACTTACTGGTTTAACTGTTAATAAAAACCAACACTATTTTATAGAATGGGATGATAGATGGAGTACCGATGGCTTTGATTTTACTTTCGCTTTCACACCAATTAACCGCTGTACAGATGGTATAAAAAATGGAGATGAAGTGGAAATCGACTGCGGTGGATTGACTTGCCCTCCTTGCCAAGCATCTATCTTATTAGATAATGTAATTTGTAATAATAATGAAACCCTCACAGATACGTCTGATGATTTTATTACTTTCGATCTGAATCCTATTGGAATAATGGGCACTGCTTATACGGTTTCAGGAGCTAATACCATACCTTCGGGAGGAGTTTATGGAATGCCAACTAGCTTTCAATTGACTAGTGGTAGTGCTGGTGCTGGAGATATTATCTTAACTATTTCAGATAATACAACTTGCAGTTTTTCAGTGTTAGTTACAGATCCAGGTAGTTGTTCTACTACCATGATTCCGACCCTCTCTCAATGGGGCTTATTGATCTATGGCTTGCTTATTTTAAACCTAAGTGTTTTCCTTATTCGACGCAGGATTAAGATTTATAGGATTTAAGGATTAGTAGGATTTTACACGTGCTAGAAATCCTACTAACAGGGCGAACGAAAAGTTAAAATGATAATATGTAATGTACTGATAAAAGAGAGCGTTGCCCTATCAATGAGTTATATATTATAAAAACGACTTTTCGTTCGCTCTGATCCTACTAATCCTAAAATCCTATAAATCCTAGTCACTTCTTCCACTTATCCCGCATAGCCACCGTTCGATTAAAGATAATGTTATCCGTTGAACTATCCGTATCTACACAATAGTATCCAAGACGCATAAACTGAAAACGATCTCCCGCCTTTGCTTCAAGCAAACTAGGTTCTGCTTTAGCATTACTAATAACATTCAACGAATCATGATTGACAAAATCTAATGAATCCTTTCCTTCATGTGCATCAGGTGTAGGATCCGTAAATAGGCGATCATATTCTCGTACCTCCACATCAATCGCATGTGGTACAGATACCCAATGCAATACCCCTTTTGCTTTGATACCAGAGGTATCTTCTCCACTCTTGCTATCTGGAAAATAAGTACAGTGAATTTCTGTAATTACATCATTTTCATCTTTAATACATTTTTCTCCACGAATGATATAGGCCCCTTTCAAGCGCACATTTCGCTCAGGACCAAGGCGATAGAATTTCTTTGGAGAAGGAGGATTTTCCATGAAATCTTTTCGCTCAATATAAATCTCTCTAGAGAAGGGTAACGTACGACTGCCTTGCGTATCATCCTCTGGATTATTAATCAGCGTTAAGTCTTCTGTTTTCCCCTCTGGATAATTCGTAATGACCACCTTTACAGGATCAATAACCGTCATGACTCTAGGTGCTGTTTTATTCAACTCATCCTTTACACAGAATTCTAATAGACTAATATCAATTAGATTTTCTCTTTTAGCCACGCCCACCTTATCACAAAAAGTACGAAGTGCCTTAGGAGGATAGCCTCTTCTACGCATTCCAGAAATAGTTGGCATTCTAGGATCATCCCAAGAAGTAACGATCCCTTCATTAACTAATTTTAATAAGCGACGCTTACTAGTAATCATATAGCTCACATTCATCCGAGCAAATTCATATTGCTTAGATGGAAATATCTCTAGTTGTTCTATACACCAATTATATAGTGGACGATGATGAATAAACTCTAAGGAGCATAAAGAATGCGTTATCCCTTCAATAGAATCAGACTGACCATGTGCAAAATCGTACATTGGATAAATACACCATTCATCTCCCGTACGGTGATGGGTAGCATGTTTGATCCGATAGATAACAGGGTCTCTCATTAGCATATTAGGAGCGGTCATATCTATTTTTGCTCTTAATACTCTAGTGCCATCTGGGAAATCGCCATTTTTCATTTTCTCAAAAAGCTCCAAGTTCTCTGCTACACTCCTGCTTCTAAATGGACTATCTGTACCAGGCTTGGTAGGCGTACCTTTTAGCTCCGCAATTTGCTCAGGAGTAGAATCATCTACATAAGCCAATCCTTTTTCAATTAATTGGACAGCAAAGGTATATAGTTGAGGAAAGTAGTTAGAAGCATATAATGCTTCTCCATTCCAATCAAATCCTAACCATTTTATATCTCGCTTAATCGCTTCCACATATTCCGTGTCCTCCGTTACAGGATTAGTATCGTCAAACCGTAGGTTGCAAGCACCCCCATACTTCTGAGCAATACCAAAATCAACACAAATAGCTTTAGCATGTCCAATATGCAAATAGCCATTGGGTTCTGGAGGAAAACGAGTTAATACACGCCCATCATGCTTGTTTCTTTCAATATCATCTTCTACGATTTGCTCAATAAAATTGAGCGACTCTTTAGTTTCTGTTGACATATTCTATATTTCTTAGTAACGAATTGAGGCTTGTAACCATAGCCGTCGGACTAAAAAACAACTATCTGATAACGAGTTGTTTATGAAGGTAGCTTGTGGCAATCGGTAAGCAGTAGCTTTGGTATTATTTTTTAGAGGTAGCGATTTTGCTAGTTTTTTTTATAAAAAAACTAGCAAAATCGCTACCTCTAAAGGAATATAGTAAACATACTTGTTGC
>CAYOBX010000160.1:0-2551 GCA_964402245.1 uncultured Saprospiraceae bacterium
AGATGGTTTTTCCAGTATTGTTAGGAGCGGATGGTATTGTTTTAGCCATGTATTTTGGGGTAACGGTAGTTTGTGGCTTTTCTCAACATTGTAATATCAATTTAAAACTTGGGCCGCTATATTGGTTCTTTAATGTGGTAGATCTCCATCGTTGGCATCACTCCATAGAGATTGGTCAATCCAATAATAATTATGGGAATAACTTGATCATCTTTGATCGATTATTTGGTACTTATTTTCATCCTGAACGACAAGTAGATCCCAATTTACATATAGAAGAAATCGGTTTACAAAATCCCGATTACCCTCAGGACTATTTAGGTCAGCTAAGTGCACCTTTTAAGAATGGCTTAGATAAAGCACCGGAGAAGTAATCATTATTAGACTTGTTACCCTTTAAGAAACACCTAGCGGAAAAATCTGCATTTTATATAAGCCTTTCTTAAAGGATAACAAGTCTATTCAGAAACGCAACCATACCAAATCGGCGAAGACCAATTTAGTTCTTTTCGATTACTCAGGGTAAAAATCAGGCTTCGGCAACCCAGGAAAAGTAATCCGAAAAGTCTCGGCCCCTGCAAAATTCGGCGCCAACAACCGCTCTCGATGAAATTCGCCACTTGCACCCGCATACTTTCCTGTTCCACCAAGTATGGCACCCGTGAATTTTTGACCTTTTACGCCCCATTCAAAAAACATAATTCCATGAATGGTATCTGTAACAGGCTCTCGCCAATCATTGGGGTCTTTACAGTTTTTTGACCGAAACGCAAAGGTGGCTCGTTGTTCCAAAATAATTTTTCGGTCTAGTTTATCACATTCCCGAACGCTATGTAAATAGGCCTCAATTCTTTCTCGGTCATTTTTTTGAGGGATGACTTTTCTGTCTATGGAGGCGGCTATAAAATCTCTCGATACATTGGTTAAAAATCGATTCAAGGCAGTAAAATTGCCAATGATTTTTTCAGGATGAGCAGGCACAAAAGTATCGTCCTCCAAGTATTTTAATCCCCCTGATGTTTTAGCAATAAAGTTCGGGTCATCGGGGTCTAAGGTCAAAGGGTTGACACAACATTTTGCTTCATCAAAAGTGCCAACTGGATGAATCGGACCACCTCCATGTGCCAACATTCCATTGACGGGTAAATTATCTCCTACATAAGATAAAGTGGACCTTGGAATCAAAGAAGAGATTAAAGGTAGTCTAGCTAAAATCCCTCTTCGTTTGATACCTGAAAGGGCTGCTCTTAAAGCTCTAGTTTGACCTTGTGCCATTTTATTTCCGTCGGAAATAGTTTCTATTATTAAGTCTTGATTTGACATGATATTGATGGTTTGATGGTCTGATGGCTGGATAGTTGAATTGCTGGATGGCTTACGTTATGTGCGTTAACCATCAAACAGTCAAGCCATCATTATTTTCTATTAATTGACAGGAAAAATAGCACCAAACAAACAAATGGTAAAAGCATATTCCCAATACCTCCCGGTGCTTGTCCTGTTGTTTCTATCGGTTTAAAAAAGGAAATACCAAATCGTCCGACCCATTCTATCACTAGCATTAAATACATCAAAGGAATTAGGGATTTATATTTAAAAGCAACTATTACCTGAATAATACCAAACATTAATTGAGACAAGCCCCAATAGGCAAAAATTAGGATAACTACCGCTGCTCCCCCTTCTGTAAAAGTATCTAAAGGAATGGTGGCAATACTTTGTGCTCCCCCATCGTACTTGAATATATGAATGCAACTTCTCCCAACCGTTACGGCTGTAATCAAGTAGAAGAACCAGAGGGCAATTTTGTTGCCGCTATAGTTATTATCAATTATGGGTGGTAGAATTTTTTTGAACATAATTTGATTGTTTGATTGTTTGATTGTCTGATGGTTTAAGTCACGTACGCCAACAGTCAAACCACTCTATTATTAATAATCAATTGAACAATAAGTCCCAATACGAGCAATAAAAAAGCTACATACACCGCTAAACTCCCTAAATTAAGCACAGCAGTTGTAGGAAAAGCAATCGTTTTTTCCATAGCCGCTACTTTATAATCATGAAATTGTTTGAAACTAGAGTCTGTTGACATCTTCATCATCACTCGCATGCTTCGATAACGAACAATGGCACCAGAGGTCCATTCATCTGCATTGGTAACGCCCCATCTTTCTACCGCATCAAACACTGCATTGCCGCTATAAATGGGATAACTTCCATGTCTCAACAAAAAGGAAAAAACATGTTGGGTATAGGTATCTAATATCTCCGCAGAAGTTTCACCCACCTTTTTACCATTGATTAGTTGAGGTCTGTCATACAACTTAATGGCATTAAGCATGTATTTTGGTTTCCCATCATCACTCTCCATTAAAGCTCTTATTCTTTGGGTATCTTTTTCTGGATTTAAGGCCTGGTACTTATCGACAAAAACGTCAATCTCCGCTGGGGTTAATGGCCCTTCAAATGCGCCATGCCAGATAGAAAATAGGAGATAAAGAATTAGTACTACACTCCAATTAATTATGGTTAATTTTTTTTTCATAAT
>CAYOBX010000160.1:2651-11462 GCA_964402245.1 uncultured Saprospiraceae bacterium
AAAAAAGGTAGCTTAGACATTCCTGTCTGAGCAGTACAATTCGAGTCAATTTGCTATAAAAAAGGTAGCTTAGACATTCCTGTCTGAGCAGTACAATTCGAGTCAATTTGCTCAGACAAGAATGTCTAAGCTACGTTAAAAAAATATGTAAAAGTGCTGCTAGTAAAGCCAATGCCAAACCAACCGTCAAAGGAAACCCACCCAATTGAAACCAAGGGTCAACTGGATAAGCAATACTTTTACTCAAAGCAGCAAATTTAAAATCATGCTTTTCATGGAATTGAGGGGTAATTAAAATCTCCATAAAATCTCGCCGACTTCGGAAACGATTAATTGCAGAAATTTGCCACTCCTCCGCATTTTCAATGCCAATTACATCTACAGACTTACCTGCTACCCTACCCTGAAAAATGCCAATTCCTGCTCGTTTCAGCATCGCTTTCATAAAGGATTTATGGTAGGTAATCAAAGTCTTTATCGAGCTATCTCCTTCTTTCACTCCCTCAATTAAATCAGGTGTCTTTTTTAAGGAAATGCTATTCACCATCACAAAGCTTTTGCCTGTATCTTTTTCTAAAAATTGACGCAAATCAGCTAAGCCTTGCGCACTATTGTTATTGAATTTGCTTAATTCATTTAGATAATGATCCATTTCTGTCTTGGATAAAGGTTTGCGAAAACCGACATACCATAGCCAGAAAATGGCGTATAGTAAGAAGGCAGTGGACCAGATGATTAATGGTGTCATTTTTTTTTAAATTAGGTGTCAGGAGCGAGGGATCAAGGATCAGGAGGGCTTGCTGCCCCCTGACTCCTGAAACCTGACTCCTAAGAAATAGGATTCTTTTCAATAAATTTATGCACCCGATCCGCCATAATCTCCCCAATATCTTCCTGAATAAAATGATTCGCTTTTTCAAATTGCTCATGAGCTTGTCCTTTCGCACCAGGAACGGAATTAATCCATTTTTCTTGAATCTTAGGACGACCTAATAAAGTATCTTGTAAGCCGATAAAAGAAATAACCGGTTTTTCAAATTTTTTGAGACTTTCCCATGCAGGTAATTGCTGACCGACTAAACCTACATTCATAGATGGCAAAGTTCGAGGACCTGCCATATAAATGAAAGAAGGAAAAGGGGCATCGTAAGCTGCCAATTCTGATTTAGTTAATTCATTCTCCGTTGATTGCTGCATAATAGCTCCAACAAAGTTTCGAGTATTTTGCAAACAGAACAGAATCCATGCCTCAAACATATCAGGCATTCCTTTTAACCAATATTTGGCAATATCTTTAAAGCCTGTGATTTTAGGATTAACCACTACAGGGTTAGGGATATAAAATGGATTAGTTTCTTCCGTCAAAAGTGGTAAGTCACCATTGGCTAAGACCAGTCTAGAAAATAAATCTGGATTTTCACCGACCAATCGAGTACCAATCAAACTACCCCAATCTTGCACAAAAGCAGTCATATCTTTTAACCCTAATTGCTGAATTAAGGATAGTATCATTTCACAATGCCTATCGTAATAGTGAAAGGACTCTTTGATGGGTTTATCAGATTTGCCCATCCCCATCATGTCTGGTGCAATACAGCGATACCCTTTGGGAACTAATTCCTTTATCATTTTACGATAGAGAAAAGACCAAACAGGTTGGCCATGTAAGAGTAAAAGTATCGGTCCATCTTTAGGCCCTTCATCTAAATAGTGCATACGCATTCCCTCAATCTCTACATAATTGGGGGCAAAATCATAACCTGGTAAATTTTCAAATCTTTCTTCAGGAGTACGTACATACTCGATACCTTCTGCTGTTTTATGGATAGTTACCGATTCGTCCCAAAATACTTCTTTTGGGTATGGGGCTACTTCTTGTATTCTTCTAACTCCTCCTTTTTTAAAATCAATTTGGATGGGAGAGGGTACCACAGAACTCGCTGCTTTCTTTATTCCTTTAAAAAGGCTCATTTTTATAATTTTGAATGAATAATTTTGAATGAATAATTTTGAATGAATAATTTTGAATGAATAATTCGAATTTTGAATATGCGCAAATATAATAATCTCAATAGATGGATAAATTTAGGTTTTAAAACCTAAAAATTGAAATATTTATTGATTTATTTTTGTAAATTTGAAAAAATACTTAGAAGTATTTAAGAATTCATGATTTGGCGAAAGCGATCAAATTTTATCATTAGGAGTGTTCAGAAAATTATAACCATCTTTTCTTTAGCAATTTAGGCGTGGTTTTTAACACATTGGCACATAGGTCACATAGACATGATACAACTATGTAGACTATGTGCCTATGTGTTAAAAAAAAAGTTTGTGGCTTTACCATAATAAGCCTGTTTGGTTCAAAAAATGTGTTGAATGAGCATAAAAATATGTGCTAACTTAATTACTGAACACCCCTATTTCAATATTAATTTTAGTGAAAAAGACGCAAGAGAAAATACTAAAAAATGCCATTCAGTTATTTAATAAAAATGGTGTGGGTAATGTCCGTTTGCAAGACATTGCTAAGAAGGCAGGCATTAGTGCAGGAAATTTATCCTATCATTATAAACTAAAAAAAGACTTAATTGGAGGAGTTTTAGAATATATGATCGAATCTTCTAAAAAGATGAGTAGCTATAATATGGCGCATGTCGAAAAGAACGATTACATTTCGGTCGTTAAAAATTATATTAGCTTTCAAATCAATCATCGCTTTTTTTATAGAGATATTTTAGAAATTAACTCTCTTGCCCCTCAGGCAAAAGACATCTATAAAAAACAAATAGATCAAGTCATAAATTTTACTAAAAACAGTATGTATTTAGCCATAGGTAAAGGAATCGTTAAGCCTGAACCTCATGAAGGACATTATCATTTTTTTGCTAAAAATATATGGGCTATTCTTAATTCTTGGTTAGCAGAACGAGAAATTTTAGGAGAAGAAAATGTAAGTATGCATAAAATCATGTTAGCTATTTGGGAATTCCATTATCCTTATTTTACGGAAAAAGGACAAAAGTTATTTGCAGAGATAAAGGGACAAATACCTGCTCTGATTCAGGCGGAAATTATGATTAATAATTAATAGAAATTGTTTAGCTATTATTCTTTAGAAGGCGCAAATTTGATTTGTTTTTTCATAAAAAAACAAATCAAATTTGCGCCCTCTAAAAAACTATCACAATCAAATCATCAAAACTTACTTTGGCAATTCTTCTTCGTATTGCTCCCAATTCTCAATAATTGATTTTACAACAATACTCCCTACCGAATAGGCCGCATCCAAAGAAGGTATATAAGCGGAATAGCCTTGACCGGTTAATTTTTCTCCTGCTAAACTTTCATAGGCCGACGCCCCTTTCCATTGCATGGTAAAGTTAGAAGCAGTTCGCAATACTAATAGACGATTTTTATCTACTTTTCCAACTTGGTGTAAGCGATCTAAGGCGTGATAGGTCCCCATTTCTTCCATAGCTGAAGTAACAAAATTACCTTGTCCTTCTGTCCAATAGTCTACCCAATCATTTGCCCAATCATTTAATAGTTCCCCATGCCAATAGGTACTAGCTGCTAATTGATCGCCTTTCAAGACAAAGGGTTTCATCTTGGAAGCTGGATGCTCGGAATAACGAGCTCGCATTTTTTGAATCGTTTCATTATCTGATAGTGGCGTATCTTTTGTTAATTGATAAGCCCAATTAACTAAATTTGGATTTAAACGAATTACCACATCTTCTTTCTCTTTCGCAGGAAAAGGTTTCTCATAGGGTTCTGTTTTGCGCAATGGAATATATCCTGTAGACCAACCTTTCTCTATCTCTCTGGCATCAATTTCATGAGACAAATCCCCATCTATCAGCCATTCCGCCCAAGCTGCTGAACCCGTGGGTGCATCTGCTGGATCAACGCCACTAATCCCTGCCACCAACCAATAGGTTTTGCTTAAATCAAAACGAGGATCTGATCCTAAAGCGGTTATGGATATGCCTGATTTGGTGTTGCCTATTCCTGTTACCATTCCTAACACACCTAATTCTGGATTATAGCGCAAATCTCTATAGCCTTGTGGAAATGGAAGGGTCTCTTGTAAGGGTAATTTTTCTACCCAATTTTGAAATTCCCCCGGTTGGTCTCCTTCATCTTCCCCTGGCTCAAACATACTTACTACTACTACTTTTATAGGTATTTTAGTAGGTGTTTCATTAAGCGGTGGTTGTTGACAAGCCAATAGCATTAGACTGATGAAAAGTATTGAAATTGGAATACGCATATTTGTGTTTGTTAAGTAATTAGAAATGATGTTGACCTCTTTTGACGTTGACATCCATAGTCATCAAGCTATGGTTCTTTATCTTGAGACTCGGCAACAAGTATGTTTACTATATTTCTTATAGAGGGCGCAATTTTGTAATGCTTTTTTGAAAAAAAGCATTACAAAATTGCGCCCTCTATAAAACTATTAAAATCTACTGTTTGCCGGGTGCTAGAAAAACCGTAAGTACTCAATACAGTGTCAGAACAGGATTTATAAGATGCTAAGATGACTGAGATTCATACTTAATAGCTATGCCTTAATCCTGTTCATCTTAAAATCTTAATAATCCTGTTCTGACAATGAGTAAGGTATTGAGTACTTACGAAAAACCTTTACAAATATCTGATTATCAGTATTCTAATTTTAGTCCGACGGCTTTATTTAACATCTTATTTAATGATGAATTCTTTGATGTTAACTATCAACATCAAGTGGTCAACATCCAGTGATTCATCATTTCTCATTCATCATTAATCATTAAAAAAAATTTCATTAAAAAGAGTTTTATCGACAAAAGCCGCCCAACGCTGTTCCCAAACTTTTAAAGCTTGTACTTTTTCTGTGTCTGTTAAAGAAGAGTATGTAATACCATTTAAGGATAATTTCTTAAGTGCAGCAAGATCTAATTCCCAAGCTAAAAAGATAGACCAGTAATCATAGGATAAGCCATGATAATCGAAGATTAAAGGGTCGTCCGAGCTGATGGTACAATTAATACCTCTTCTTAAATAAGTACTAGCAGGATGATTACGCAAATCCCGAATATATCCCAATATCTGATTACTCAAGGGGCTAATCTCTAAACAAATATCTTTTTCTTTTACTTGATCCATTAATGTAGGAAAACGGTAAAGATTGAATCCGTGTCCAATTCTTTTAGTACCTAGTAGTACCGCATCATATAAATTGTCTATAGAGGACCAATTGCTTTCCCCATCATGTAGGTATAGTGGCAAATGGACATCCTCTGCTGTTTCTAAGGAATCCAATCTTAAAAACTGCTCTGTATGAAATAAAGTGGAATGCCCTGCATCTTCTTCTGCAACCATATCAAAACCTCTGAGCAATTCGGGATGTTTTTTTCGAGTGGCAAAGACCGTTTCCATTTCTTCCCATATAGCAGGTCCATCTTTAAATCGCAAGCTACAATGAATAATATGGAAAGTGAAATCTGGGTCAATTACTTTTAGTCGTCGTCTAATATTATCATAAATAGCTGTTAAGCTTTCAATACCTAAACTACCTTTTGGATGATCTAAATCATATAGTCGATCTAAAAAAGCGGTTCTCATTTCACAATGTTGAATATTATCCGCTATTAATATTTCTGCCCCATGTACAATATAATCTTCATAGGCCGGTCGATAATTTAGAAAGTCATTAATTCTAGTAAAAACAGTTTGGAATTCGTCCCAAATATCTACTGAATCTTGATCCATCTCTTCTTCAAATACCAATAAAGACCGCATTTCTTCATAGGCGGAAGGTTGTTCTTTTAGTAAGGATTGTACTTGTACGAATCCTTCTGGTGCTTTTCCTTTTTTATAAGCATGAAAAGTACCTTTAGGTAAATTGCCAGTAGATGAATTGCCATTAGATATAGTGTCCCAGTAGATATACATTTCGGGCAAGGACTGGGCTTTTTGAATCATCCAATCTGCATCGCCCATTGCTCCTGAATGCAAATGCAAGATACCTCCTTTAGGCATTTCTTTTAAAATCTGAAAAAGTTTCGTTTCTTCTATATGCGTTTTCGATTGATAAAAATTGCGAGCAGGTGGGAAGAAATGAGTATCCTTATACCTTTGAATCATTTTTTTTTGTAAGCCCACTAACTGTTCATTTAATGCTTGTTCTTTCTCTGATAAAGAAATTGCATAATCAAAATACAATTGACTATCTTGCTGCATTAAAGCTTGCCGCTTTTGTAAATACTGATCGAGGGATGTAGGGGTTTGTGCTGGCAGCAGACAATAGGCTGTTGCTACTAACAGAACCATCATTATTGCTTGTAAAAGTGTTTGTTTCATGCGGTAAAGTTATTGAAATAAAGAACTCTAATGAATAAATTCTTCAAATTAAAAGAAAACGGCACTTCTGTATCTACAGAATGTTTAGCAGGACTGACCACTTTTTTAACAATGTCCTATATTATTTTTGTCAATCCTGCTATCCTTGCTCAAACAGGAATGGATCAACAATCGGTATTTGTTGCCACTTGTTTAGCGGCTGCCATAGGTACCTTATTGATCGGCTTATTAGCCAATTATCCCTTTGCACAAGCTCCCGGTATGGGCCTTAATGCTTTCTTTACTTATACCGTTGTATTCGGTTTAGGATTTAGCTGGCAGCAAGGCTTGGCGATTGTTTTTTTGTCAGGCATTCTATTTTTACTATTGACGGTTACTGGAATAAGAGCGACCATTATCAAAGCGATACCCAAATATCTAAAATTAGCCATTGCTCCTGGAATAGGATTGTTTATTGCTTTGATAGGATTGAATAATGCGGGCTTAATTCATTTTAACCAAGGGCCTATCATTGATATTATTTTAAATAATCAGGGAGCAGAAGTAGCCACCTTAATTGAAAAAATCAATACCGCACCTGCACAAGTCATTCAGTTTGGAGATTTAAGCAAACCTTCTGTTTTATTAGCAGCTATAGGGTTTATTATTTTGACTATCTTGATGGTTCGAAGAGTTAGCGCTGCTATGATTTGGGGCATTTTACTGACCACTCTTATTGGTATTCCTATGGGAATTGTACAATTACCGACAGATTATGACTTTGGTCAAATCACCTTATCCCCTACTGCTTTTGAATTAGATATTGCTGGTCTATTCGCTCCACAAGAAGGTCAAACTACCCTAGCTGCTACCTTGACCATTTTATTGGTTATTATCAGTTTCACCTTAGTAGATTTATTGGATACGATGGGTACTTTAATAGGAACTGCTGCTAAAGGAAATATGTTGGATGAGGAAGGCAATTTGCCAAATATGCAAAAGGCATTATTTGCGGATGCTACGGCTACCACTATCGGTGCTTTATTGGGTACTTCTTCGGTCACGACCTATATTGAAAGTAGCTCTGGTGTAATAGAAGGTGGTCGAACAGGATTAACGGCTATGGTAACGGGTATTTTATTTTTGCTATGTATTTTGATCGCTCCTATTGCTACATTGATTCCACCTGCCGCTACTGCTCCTATTCTAATTATGGTCGGCATTTTAATGATGGAGGGCATTCGACATATTGATTTAACCAGTTTAGAAATTAGCATTCCTGCTATTATTACGATTATCATTATGCCGTTTACTTATAGTATTGCGAATGGGATTGCTTTTGGTTTATTGTTCTATGTATTGATTCAGTTGGTACAAGGTAAATCTCGGGAGGTGCATCCTGTGTTGTATGTGTTGATTGTTTTGTTTTTAATGAAGTATATTTTTATTTAGCCATGAAAAAGATAATCCTAATCACCTGTGTAGCACCAAAGAAAAAACAAAAATGTGCCGCCAAAGATTTATATCAAGGCGACCTATTCAAAAAATTAATGGATTTTGCAGAGGCTCAACATCCAGCCAATATATTTATCCTTTCTGGGAAGCATCATTTATTGGACTTAGAGACGGAGATTGAACCTTATGATGTGAATTTAAATGAAGTATCGGAAGAAGCATTAAAAGCTTGGTCCAACAAAGTATTGACACAACTAAAAGAAAAGGCTTGTGATTTACAAAACGATTATTTCTATTTATTGACGAATGAAACTTATCGAAGGCATTTAGTATCAAAAATAAAACAGTACGAAGTGCCCTTTTATATTGAATAAAATAGTTAAACTAAATCTAAGGCATAAAAAAACCGAACCTTCTATACAGAAGGCTCGGTTGATTTTAAAGTTGGTTTTGTTTTTAAATAATTCGTATAAATAATTCGTAACTATTAAAAGCTATATCGCAATCCTAACTGAGCATTCCATCTAGCACTATAAGTTCCAGACTGAACAATGTTGAATGGATCTCGGTTAGGTGCAGTAAAGTTATATTGTAACTCGCCTTCATCAGATCTATTAGCTTGAATCAATGAAAAAGTATTGCCACCTACAAAATATCTTCTACCCCAATTTTTGTTAATCATATTGGTGAAGTTGAAAACATCCAAGGTCAATTGGATATTTTGTCGCTTCTTACCATTATTTCCACCAAAATAGATGTCTTGAATTATTTTCAAATCCAATACGCCTTCAAATGGTGTTCTCACTTCGTTTGCTTCCGCATAGTCCCCTCTTCTACTACTTAAGTAATCATTATTTTCAATAAACTCATTTAAAGCCGTCCATTGTTGAGCAGCCGTTGCACCACCATCAATATCTACTAAGTTAATATCACCCTGATTAGCAGGAACAAAAATCAAGTCCTCATTACCAGCAGATTGAGATAAATCAGAAGTAGCTTCAGAATTATAAACAAAGCTATAAGGAG
>CAYOBX010000161.1:0-11412 GCA_964402245.1 uncultured Saprospiraceae bacterium
TTCAGTAAAAAACAAGTAATAAATAATTCATCTTTAATAAAATGCGGAGACAAAGAGTTCTTTATACTCATTGTCTCCGTATTTTTTATTTAAATCTACTCTTACATAAAAATAAAAAAATAAAGATCGAATAGGGGATAAAGTAATTTAAACAGTCTGGTGTATAGAAATCACCAGAAAGTAAGAAATCATCGACTAAGTAACGATAAAAAAATAACTCCATCATTTGGACGGCTTCTTTTGCCCTCATTTTCCTCTTAAAAATATTTCCGTAGCCCAGCTATGCAAAGATTTTTAAAAGAAAACTGAGAACAAAATAAGCTCGTCCAAATGGCGGACTTATTCTTTCATCGTTACTAAAAATTTAATCACTAAACTAATTCAAATTTATGTTCGTATTAAAAAGATTATTTGTTTGTCTAGTAGTAACCAGTTTATTATTCACTGCATGTGAAAAAGATGGAACCGTTACCGAACTAACACCCTCTACTACAGAAACTTCCACAACTACGCCAAGTAATACAACTACTGCGAATGAGGCAGCCAATTTCCGAGCACTAGCTGCTGCTGCAAGAGTAAGTCATAATGGTGGAACGTTCCTTTCCGAAGAAGATAACCCTTGTGGATGCTATGATGTATTTAATGAGGTTGATTTTGAAGCATCTGACAGAGAGATCGAAGCTGCAGTGAATGCCATTATTGATGCCCTACCTGAAGAAGAATTAACTAGATTGTTTAAACCTGTTTGTACGGACGAAGGAAAAATATATGAAAGTGCCTGTATCGCTGATTGTAAAGGTATTACCAACTATCATATTTGCTCGGAAGAAGAATTAGAAGATTATTTCTTTGATGATTTTAAAATAGAAGATTTAGATGAAATAAGTTTCCCATTCGAATTTGATTTACCCGATGGATCTATTGTTATCGTTAATAATGAAGAAGAATTATTTGCTGCTTTGGACCAATGGTATGAAGAGTATGAAGGCGATTATGATGATTGGGAAGGTTTTGGAAAATGCTTCGAGATAGTGTATCCTATCCAATTAAGTTTTCCAGATGCAACAATAATGGATGTAAATAGCGATGACGAATTATATACAGCATTGGATACTTGGTTTAAAGCAAATCCTGAAAGTGAAGAGGAGCCATTACCCGTTTTTCCAATAAATGTAATATTAAAGGATGGCACTACTAAATCTATTGATAGTGAAGAAGGAATAGAGGAATTAGAAAAAGACTGTTATGGAGATTATGGTGATTGGGAAGGAGAGTGGGAAGAGGACGAATGGGAGGATTTTGAAGAATGCTACAGCATCGTTTATCCTATACAAGTTACTAATCCAGACGGTATGGTTCAGACTTATAATAGTGATGAAGAATTATATACTGGTTTAGACGACTGGTATACAGCTAACCCAGATAGTGATGAAGATCCAATGCCTGTTTATCCTGTTGAAGTTTTATTAGAAGATGGTACTACTCAAACAATTAATAACGATGAAGAAGGGGAAGCATTGGAGGAAAGTTGTTACGGAGAATTTGATGAAGATATATGTTTTGAACTAGTATTTCCTATCACTTTAACTCCAACAGATAGTACAACTATTGAAGTGAATGATGAAGACGAATTAGAAAATGTATTAGAAATAATCTTTAAAGATGTAGAGGACATAGACGATATTGATGAAGCTGCTATTATAGCAGTGTTTACACCTTTTGATATTCAATTTGACGATGGAACGATAGCTACCATCAATACTATAGATGATTTAGAAGCAGCTATATTTAAATGTTTTGGATTTGGTTTGCAAGAAGCTGGGAGTGTTAAAGATCTACTATTAGATAATAATTTTACTAATAATTCTTTTTTATCTAATAGAAAATCTAAGTAGAAATAAGAACACAGAGGCACTGAGTCACAGAGACTAAGTAGACTCTGTGCCCCAGTGCCTCTGTGTTCATTTCTTCACTACTCTAAATCTAAAGCTATTGAAAAGATGTCAACCTCCAAAACGATAACGACTATATTACTCAGCTTCTTCCTCTTTAAAGGTATCGCCCAAAAGCATACCATTAGCGGATATATAAGTGATAAAGAAACTGGAGAGCAATTAATTGCGGCCAATGTATTAGATCAAAAAAGCACAGCAGGTGCCATCACCAATACCTATGGTTTTTTTAGTTTAACCTTACCTCGTGATTCCGTTCTATTATCGTTTTCTTATATTGGATATGAACCTCAGACTATTGCTTTATTACTCAATAAAGATCAAACTTTCAATGTAGAATTATCCCCTGCATTAAGTTTGCAAACTGTTGAAGTAGTGGAACAACGACTACAAAAAATAGAGGAGTCCAGCCAAATGAGTAGGATAGAAGTACCTATAGAACAAATAAAAAAAGTACCAGCACTATTAGGAGAGGTCGATGTATTAAAAACTTTACAGTTGCTACCAGGTGTGCAATCTGGTGGAGAAGGGCAGTCAGGTTTGTATGTCAGAGGGGGTAGTCCTGATCAGAATTTGGTCCTACTAGATGGCGTACCTATTTACAATGTCTCTCATTTATTAGGCTTCTTTTCTGTATTTAATGCAGATGCTATCAAGAATGTTACATTGACGAAAGGAGGTGTTCCTGCAAGATACGGTGGTCGCTTATCTTCTGTATTAGAAATCAATATGAAAGAGGGGAATAATGAAAAGTTTCAAGGAGAAGGGGCTGTTGGGTTTATATCTTCTAAATTGACCTTAGAAGGCCCTATTCAAAAAGGTAAATCTTCTTTTATCATTTCAGGTCGTCGAACCTATGTAGATTTTTTAATTCGACCGATTGTAAAAAATCAAGCAGAAAGTGAAGGCAATCAAGTTACCCCTACGCTCTATTTTTATGATTTAAATGCAAAGTTTAATCATAAATTTAATGATAAGCATCGACTCTATTTAAGTATGTATTCTGGAGAAGATAAATTTGGTATTCAGACTAGAGAAAATTATGAATCAGGTAATTATGCAGAATTGGATGGCAATACAGATTGGGGAAATGTTATCTCTGCCCTTCGCTGGAATTACCAAATCTCTAATCGTTTATTTGCGAATACAACCCTTACCTATAGTAAATTCGATTTTGATTTTGGTTCGGCGATTGAAGAAACCTTTGAAGGAGAAAGAGAAAAATTGGCTGCTCGCTATTTTTCTGGTATTTATGATTGGGGAGGGAAAGTAGATTTTGACTTCATACCTAATCCTAATCATTATATTCGTTTTGGTGGCGAAGCTACCCATCATACTTATGACCCTGGTGCCTTCCAATTTCAACTCGATCTAACGGACCAAATCTCGTTAGATACGATCTTAGGTTCTACTAGAGCTAAGTCTTGGGAATATAAAGTATACGTAGAAGATGATCTGCAATTCGGTGCATTGAAAGCAAATATAGGCTTACACGCTACCGCATTTGATGTGGAAGATAAACAATATTATTCTCTTCAACCTCGATTGGGATTGAGATATTTAATGAGTAATGATATTGCGATAAAGGCTTCCTATACCAAGATGTCTCAGTTCATTAATTTATTAACGAATGAGTCTTTAAGTCTGCCAACTGATTTGTGGGTACCTAGTACAGCACGGATTAAACCACAAGATTCTTGGCAAGTAGCAGGAGGGATAGCCACTACTTTATGGAAGGAATATGAATTTAGTTTGGAAGGCTATTATAAAGAAATGAAAAATGTCATCTCCTATAAAGCAGGTGCTAGTTTTTTAGGTATCGAACAAGATTGGCAGGACAAAGTGACACAAGGCGATGGTAAATCCTATGGGGTAGAATTATTCTTACAAAAGAAAAAAGGGAAAACAACAGGATGGCTAGGCTATACCCTAAGTTGGAACTGGAGACAGTTTGATGATATTAATGGAGGTAAGCGATTTCCTTTTAAATATGATCGGCGGCATGATATTTCTTTGGTGGTATCTCATGAAATTAGCAAAAGAATAGCCATAACAGGATCGTGGGTATATGGAACAGGAAATGCTTTAACCATCCCTTTATACAGATACAATCATTTTACTAGTTGGGAAATTGAAAGTGTGGGCGAAAAAAATAGCTTCCGTATGGCCCCCTATCATCGAATGGACTTGAATGTAGAAATTCAAAGCAAAAAGAATGCCTATAGGAAATGGCAGGGAGTCTGGAATATTGGCACTTATAATTTATATAATCGAAATAACCCTTATTTTGTTACCACTGGACAAAATGATGTAGGACAAAGAACTTTTCGGCAAATTAGTATTTTTCCGATTATTCCTTCTGTTAGTTATAAATTTAAATTCTAGTTATGACTCGACTATATTTTTTTTATATTTTTTTATTGCTCCTACTACTCCCTAGTTGCAAAGATAATTTCTTTGATGCTAGTATTGATGTAAAGGTACCAGAGCATGAACCTCAATTAACAGTAACGGCAAACCTATTTGATGGAAGTCCCTATCAAAGGATATTTGTCAACCATTCTAGAGGGATATTGGATAGTGCGGAAATTAGACCCATTACAGATGCAGTAGTTGATTTGTATGAAGGAAATAATTTGATGACGAATTTTCCTTTTATTCCAGAAGAGGATAGAGAGGGATATGGAATTTATACTGCTGACCCTATCAGTTTCACCTCAGGAAAAACCTATACCCTAAAAGTAGAAAGTACAGAATATGGAAATTTAGAAAGCACTCAAACAGCTCCTACTAAGGTTAAAATTAATACTGCTTCTTTTGAAAATGAGGGTACTATTAATAGATACGGCGATCGAGCAGATGAAATAAGTATTGAGTTTGATGATCCTGAAGGGGAGAAAAACTATTATTCCGTTTCTGTAACAGCCACTTATTTATTTGAGAGTATGGATACTAGTTTTATTATTCCTAATTGGGGGGTATATAGTTCACCTGTCGATCCGATAATTGAAGAAGCTAGAGGTGGCCTTTTCTTTTCAGATGCTAGTTTAGATGGCAAAAATTATACTTTGAAATTTGCTGCTTTTGTGAGAGAGCAACGATCATACTATTTAGAAAATGAAGAACGGATAGACGGAGAATTACTAGGTATTACTGTCACATTATCATCTTTATCACAGGATAATTATTCTTTTTGGAAATCATTAGAAACATTTGAAAATAACCAAGATAATTTCTTTGCGGAACCTACGAATGTCTATGAAAATGTAGAAGGCGGGATTGGTATTTTCACTATCAATTTAAATGATGAATATGTTATTGAATTTTAGGTAGAGACGTAGCATTGCTACGTCTCTACTAAAACGTTACCCCATACCGAAAAGTAGGTAAAACAATCGGCAAACCAAATTCCTCTAAACTATTTTCGACCCCAATATCTGAGGTAACAAAGAAGGTATTGGAACGACCATAGGCATTATATATACCTAAAGACAATTGATGTTTTATCCTACGTTTTGACCAATTAAAGTTGGCATTGACATCTAAGCGATGAAAGGGTTTTAATTGATAATTATTGATAGGAGCATCTGGGTCAAGCGGAAAGGGTTGCAAAAAGGCAGTACTTTCATCCTCCAGCTCAGGATCGATATTTAGGATGGTCGTCCATTGGCCACTGCCATATTTCCAAGTGGCAAATAAATTAAAAACCCTAGTGAACTGTTGGCTCAATCCAATTTTTAATTCATGTCTTCGATTGTATCGAAAAGGAAATCGTTGCCCCTGATTAATCGCTTCATATTGTCGATCAGACCAAGCTAAATTATAATTAATCCATCCTGTAGTTTTTCCTTTGGTTTTTGTTAGACTCGTTTCTAGACCATAACTTCGACCCTTTCCTACGGCAACTTCATTTTCCCAATCGAATTGTAGCTCCTCCTCTAATAAGAAGTCCGTATCTTCTCTATAAGTAATCAGGTGATTCATGTATTTATAATAGCCTTCCAAACTCCACTTAAAATGCTTAGGTAGTTGATAATGAACACCTATATCCGCTTGCCATGCACTTTGCGGTCTGACTTGTTTAGTGGAAGGTACCCAGAGGTCATTTGGTATACCAGTGCTGGTAGATTGTAGTACATGTAAGAATTGAGTCATATTCCCTAAGGAACTAGTTACTTGAAGTTGATCATTGACCCGATAATTCAAGGATAAACGTGGCTGAAGAGAAGGATATACTTTATTAGGAGCTACGAATAAGACGCTATGTATACCTATTTTGGCTTTTAATTGTTGATTGATTTTAATTTCGTCTTCTCCATAAATATTTAATTCTGTAGCAAAGAAAGTGGGATCAATGATAGTAGACTCTAATTCTTCAAATTCTTTTTCATCAAAATCAAAACCCTCTTCTTCAAATTCATCAGATACTAAGGAGGGTTTAAACTGGCGAACCAAAATGCCTCCACCAAATTTGAAATGATGTTGATTGGTCGGTAGATAATTAAAGTCAATTTTAAGTCCACTATCTTTAATTCTTGAACTAAAGCGAAATAAGGAAATTTTGGAAAAAAGAAAGTCTTCTTCTTCCAAATCGGGAAGCTCTGATTCATCTTCCTTAATTGGTTCGAGAAAAGGAAGATACTCTTCTGTTCCGTAATCATTAGTGAACTTAAATTCACTATAAGTAAACGTAGTATTAGAGAAAAATTGATTATTCCACAAATGATTCCAACGTAAAGAAAAAATGGTATTCCCCCAATTATAGTTCAAAAAATCAGATTCAATAATAGCTGGTTGACTTATTTTTTCATCCTCATTAAACTGTGCTGATTCATACCGTATTGCATCTCCTCCTTTATAAAAGCTTAAATAGATTCGATCTTTATCTGAAAATTGATGATTTAATTTTACATTGGTATCATAAAAAAAGTACCCACCATCACTTTTAGAATCACTTCTGATTAATGCCTGAACTAAAGGGTCGATGTGAGTGCGTCTTGCAGAGATTAGAAAAGAGGTTTTGTCTTTTAGAATAGGGCCTTCGACAAACAAACTAGTCGCAAATAAACTAACATCTAATCCGCCATGAAATTTTTTGGTATCGCCTTCTCTCGTTCTTATATCCACTACAGAAGACAATCGTCCACCATATTGTGCAGGTAAAGCTCCTTTGTATAAATGAGCACTCTTAATGGTATGGGTATTAAAAATAGAAAACAAGCCTAAGGAATGAGTAGGATTATAGACTGGCACCCCATCTAAGAGGATGAGATTTTGATCCGCATTTCCGCCACGCACATGGATTCCTCCCAAGCCCTCTACTCCTGATTGTACGCCAGCTAGGGTTTGAAAGTATCTTAATATATCTACTTCCCCTCCAATAGTGGGGATTTTATTAATTTCTTTGGATTTAAAATTAGGAGCAATAGGTGGACCAGTGGATGACTGTGGAAGTATTTTAGAATCTGTTACAATGACCGCTCCTAAAGTAATCGAAGCATTTAAACCAATACTCAGGTATAAATCTTTTCCTATGACTATATCATAATCTTTAGATTTAAATCCTAGATAAGAATAATTTAATTGTGCTTTTCCTTTCGGTATGGATAGGCTATAAAATCCATATTCATTAGTAGTCGTCCCTTTTCCTGAAACTATATCTATAACGGTAGCGGCTATTAATCGCTCGCCAGAAAGACTATCTTCTACAAATCCACTAATGGTGTATATAGGTGGTGGTAAGGCAATAAGAGAGATGTTGTTATCAATTACTTTAAAGGTATAACCACTATTGGCTAAACATTTTTGTAGGATACTTTTTAAAGATGTACTGGTATAGTGAAGCGTTACTTTCTGGTCTTGAGAAAAGTAATTACTATTGAAAGAAATACTACAGTTGGCTTTTTCGCTGAGGTGGAGTAGGGCATCTTCAATAGTAAGTTGATCTATTTGGACATCTAACTTAGTGTCTAGCAAGTTTTGAGCTTGAAGTAAAAATGGCATACTCAAAAGAATAAGAAAGATATATGTACGCATTAAGTTGGAAGTTTTTGATGGATTCTATTTACTTCTATCGACATTTTCCACCACTTAACTCATATACACCATCATTGACCTTTTTTAAATCAATATCAAATTCATTGCAAATTGCTTTTAGCAATTGATCTGGATTAGGTTCAGGAAAACGACCAGAGAAAGTGCACTGGCTGAGCGCATTAGTATTCGCTTGTATATCAATATTAAAGGTTCGTTCTAAGTGATTCAGAACTTCTGGAATTGGTGTTCCTTTAAATAATAGTACTTTTTGATGCCAAGCCAATTCATTTAATTCAGTTGACTTTGTTTTTTGAACGATCTTGTTTGCATGTTGATGGATGCCTTTCTCATTGGGTAATAAAATAACAGATTGATTTTCTTTTTGACTTTCCAACCGTACTTTTCCTGTTTTTACGACTACCTCCGTTGCTTGGCTATTATTTAATGCTCGTACATTAAAAGAAGTACCTAATACGGTTATGAAGGAAACTTTCGTTTCGATTATAAATGGCTGGGCTGGATTCTTCTGCACATCAAAAAATGCTTCTCCTTCTAATTGTACTACTCTTTGATTCTTGTCAAATGTTTCAGGATAGCTTAATTTACTTTTTTCATTCAACCATACTTTAGTCCCATCTGCTAATTTTACTTCCTTTTTTTCACTAGTAACAGTAGTCGAAGTTAATTGGAGAACATTGGTAGATTGATTGCCCAAAAACCAAGTACTTACTCCTACCACTAAGGCAATCGCTGCTGCCCAAGATAGCCAATTGCGATTGCGTTTTATTGGAACTACCTTAGCCACTGCTTGTTTAGAGGTAGTTTTTTGATCTATTTGAATACGTTGTTGTAAAGCAGTGAACTCTTCTTCAATATCAAAAACAATAGGGGGCTCATAGGCTGTTGTTAAATCCCAGTCCTCTTTAATCTTTTTCGCTAAAACCTTATTAATATCGGCTTGTTGCAGCCAATTATCCAATAAAGATTGCTCCATAGCATCAATGGTCCCTTGTTGCTGCTTATGAAGTAAAGCGATATATTTTTCTTGATCCATTATAATTTAAGTGTAACGTTTTTTGAATAGGCGTTGGATTTCTTTTTGAATTTAGAGTGAGTCAATTTCTGTCGAAATTCTGATAAGATAATTATTGAACACGGAGGCACGGAGCACACAGCGTAAAATTCAGCGACTGAAGTCGCTACAGGTACACATCATGTGTAGTGGCGGCTTTTTTTAACCATTTGTAAGCGCCATAATAATTAAAATTCTGTGTGCTCTGTGCCTCCGTGTTCAAAATTCCTCGTATGCTCTCTCCAGACAACTTAAAAATCCAAATCCCCTACACGAATAAGGAAAATAAAATGAAAACCCCCAAATCATTATAGTTATCCACCGCTGCTCGAATTAATTTGAGTGCTTTAGTGATATGATTTTCAATAGTTTTAGTAGAAATATCTAGTTTTTGTGCAATTTCTTTGTGGGAGATTTTTTCAAAACGACTTAAAGAAAAAATAGTCTTACATTTTGGAGGAAGATTATTGATCGTATTGTTGATAACATCCTGTAAATCAGATGTTTCTACTAAAGTGTGTGGAGAAGCTGCTTGATCTGGCGTTTGAGTGTCAAAATGTTCCTCTCCCCAGTCTATCCGTTGGTGCATTTTTAGATAATTCAATCCTCGATTGACTACCGCCTTTCTTAAATAAGCTTTTAAGGAGTATTGGATCTCAATTTGTTCTCGCTTTTTCCAAATTTCAAAAAATACATCTTGTACTAGATCTTTTGCCTTGGCATTATCGCCCACGATGTTATAAGCAGTGACCAATAAATACTTGTAGTATTGATTAAAGATGGATTTTAAAGCTTTTTCATCTCCTTTCTGTAGGCCTTTTATCCACTCTTTTTCCATGTCTGATGTTGGTTGGCTTATACTCATACCTAAAATTAAGTAGTTGGTTTTGATAATACTATGACACTATGAAATATATAGTACATCTTCTTCTTCTAATTCATCAATATAATCAATAAGTGCCAACCTAATTTTATTATATTCCCTTTGAATATTATCAGGAGACAGGGTATTGCTGTTTTCTTTATCTTTATTCCTGCTAAATCTACCAAACAGATTGATTGAGTAATTATATTTAGAAGACTCTTTTCTTAAGAATAGCTTATAGGCATCTAAACCTTTTTTCAGATCCATACTAATCAATTCATTTAGATAGGATTTCAGTTCAGCAAGAGTTGTTGGATTCTTTTCAGCCAGTACATTTTGGGAAATATAAGTGGGCTCCATTGGTCTTACATTTCTAGTTACCTCATTATCTAGAGAGCTTATAGAAGTTTCCTCCTCAGTTGGAACATAATCTTTTTTATAAAATACAAACTGTCCTCCATGATGTCCTACATCCTGCAACGGCTCTCCTCTAGGTGTTTGGTGATTCGTATTGTATTTCATTCCTTTTAATACCAAACTACACAAATCCGATACCCAAAAAGCATTTTCTTTTGTATTCTTTAAATAGGTGAGCAATGAAGCTGCAAAAGGACTGTTCTTACCTAAAGATCCATCAGAAACAAGCTCTAAACGGCCCGCTGTTAATAGCCATCGAGAAGGGAAACTATTCACTCGGTCTTCGATCGTAGATAAACTTCGGGTTTGAAAAAGCGACCCACTATAACAAGAATCTACAATACCAAATAAATGATGGGCATTCGATAATTTAAATAAGTTACTGATTTCTGTATTAGGTAAATAACTCCACGTCTCGTTTAAGGTAGCATCATAAGGAATCCAATACCCTAAGGTGCCATTTCCTACTTCTACCTGCTCCCCATGCCCAGAATAATAAAAAATAAGATTGTCCTGCTTAGTCAATTTATTTAATAAGCGACTAAAGGTTTTAATAATATTTTCACGAGTGGCTTCTTCATTGAACAAGCTTATAGTATGGGCTTTATCAAATTGATATTGGTTCCAAAGCGTATCTCTAAAATTTTCAGCATCTCTAACGGCATTATTTAAAGGGGTAATCCCATTAGAATATTTGTCAATCCCTATAATTAATAAATGATTGGTTCTTTGCGGATTGTCTTTTGGATCCTTCTTTTTTCTCTTGGTTACTGCTCTGATATTTTTTGACATAAGTAAAATAATATTTTTTTTACACTACTGGACATTTTGTCGTTACTTAGTAGTCTAATTTTTTTTAAGAGTACTGACACAATAACAACTGTTGATTCTCCTCATTGTGTTAGCTTTCTTGAAGCTAACATAATTTGCTTTCGGTATGGATTTTAGAATTACTCAGTCCTAAAAATAAAAATTATATAGCAAAGTCTTTCTTTGTAAGAGGATGCCGTTTTACTATCATCATACAAATTTTAAACAAACTCCAAACGAAAAGAGTAGGAGTCAAAAGA
>CAYOBX010000162.1:0-11324 GCA_964402245.1 uncultured Saprospiraceae bacterium
ATTATTCCATCTGTACCTTTGCAAACAACACCTACCTTCTTAACAGACTTATTTTACACCTTAGCCTTACTATATTGTAACAAAAGGGGTTAAATACGTGTAAAATCCTTATATTTGCGCAGTTTTTTTCTAACCTAAAATTTTTTTTACGAAGGACTTTGCTTAGAAAAACTTACTTCATAAGCGCCATATCAACGCAAATATGGGCATATGCAATATGAATGAAAAAATCGATTTGAAAATCGAGCATTTATTTTTTCATCGTTAACGGAAGATCAAGTAGCAATTTTCTTCAAAAATCATTTCTAAAAAAGTATCGAGTCATGCAAGGAAAAGGAACTATTCGTTTTTTCTTGATTGTTATGTTTTTGGTGTGTTTATACCAGTTTTTACTGGTAATCCCAACGCTTAATGTAGAGCGTGATGCTGAAAGTCACGCAGAACAAGTTGCTGCCAATTTTACTGGCGGGGATCAAGAGGATGCCGAGCGTAGTGCTAGATTAGCCTACCTAGACTCTATGTCTAGTCAAACAATCTTTAGTATTCCATTACTAAAAGATTTCACCTACGAAGAATTAAAGAGAAGCCAGTTGAATTTAGGACTGGATTTGAAGGGTGGAATGAGTGTTATTTTACAAGTAGATTTAAAAGAGTTTTTATCAACTCTAGCCAATGACTCCAAGGATCCAACTTTTTTAGCTGCGTTAGAAAATGCGTCCAAAGCACAAGCAAATGCTCAATCGGACTATGTCTCCCTATTTGTTCGAGAATTTCAAGCTCTTGCTAATGGTAAAAAATTAGCTTCTATATTCACTAGAAATAAGACTTTAACGACTAATGATGGAATCGATTTAGATTCTTCTGACGGGGAGGTAGCTCGAGTCATTCGCCAAAAAGCGGATGAAACAGTGCAATTGACTTTCCAACGTTTGAAAGATCGGATTGATGAATTCGGGGTGACTCAACCAAACGTTTCTTTGGATGAGGCTAGAGATTTAATCTTGGTAGAATTGCCAGGGGTCGATAATCCAGAGCGGGCTAGAAACTTCCTTCAAGCTACGGCGAAGTTGGAGTTTTGGGACACGTATAGAGTAACAGATGCAGGTATTGTCAATTCTTTTGTGGCTGCCAATGATGTGCTAGCTAAAGCGGCTGGTACAGAAATCGTTGCAGAAACAGTATATGACACGATTCAAACTTATGAATATGATGATGCTGGAAACATTACAGATTCAGTACCTCAAATAAATGAAAGACAAGTAACTCCTACAGCAGGAACAGGTCCATTATTGAGCCAGTTTAACCTAAATGCAGTAAGTGGTGGTCAATTAAGCGCGCCACAAGCCGTAATGGGTACAGCAGCTAAAGGCAGTAGAGACGCGATCAGCGCATTACTTGCGAAGCCAGAAGTAATGGCTTTATTTCCAAAGGATGTAAAGTTCCGTTGGTCTGCAAAGCCTAGTAATGATGAAAATGGCAAGTCTACTGGTAATTATGAGCTATATGCTATAAAGACTAGAAGAGGTAGTACAAAGCCTCCTTTAGAAGGAGATGTTGTTACAGATGCTAGAGCTACGCCTGATCCACAAACAGGCGAAATGGCAGTATCTTTAATGATGAACAATCTTGGTGCAAAAGCTTGGGGGGACATGACCACTAAGGCTGCCCAAAATAGTAACAGAGAGGTGGCCATCGTTTTAGATGAAAAAGTATATTCTGCTCCACGAGTAATCAATCCTATTTTAGGAGGTAATACACAAATCACGGGTAACTTCTCTACACAAGAAGCGAATGATTTAGCGAGTATCCTTCAAATTGGTAAGTTACCTGCGAAGACAGAAATTATCCAAGAGCAAGTAGTAGGCCCTTCTTTGGGTTCTGAGAATATTAGAAGTAGTATTATTTCATTGATTGTTGGTTTCGCTTTGTTATTAGCCTTCATGATTTTCTACTATGGCTCAGGTGGGGTTGTATCTATTATCACCTTATTATTGAACTTATTCTTCGTATTCGGTGCATTAGCTTCTTTAGGTACGGTATTAACTTTACCGGGTATCGCAGGTATCATCTTAACGATTGGTATGGCGGTCGATGCGAACGTAATCATCTACGAAAGAATTAGAGAGGAGTTAAGAGAAGGAAAGTCTATGTTGTCTTCTATTTCTGATGGTTTCCAACACTCTTATTCTGCGATCATTGATGCCAATGTAACGACGATCTTAACAGCTATCGTTTTATCTTACTTCGGTATTGGTCCAATTAAGGGTTTTGCAGTGGTATTAATCATCGGTGTGTTATCTTCTTTATTCACTGCAGTATTAGTGGGTCGTTTAATGATTGACTGGTGGACAATTGATAAAGGGAATAAATTGTCTTTCTGGACAGGCTTCTCTAAGAATGCTTTTGCAGATTTGAACATTGATTGGTTAGGTAAGCGAAAGATAGCTTATGGAATCTCTTTTGTATTATTAGCAGCTGGTATTATTTCTATGTTCTTTGTAAGAGGTTTTGATCTAGGCGTAGATTTTAGTGGTGGTTACTCTTACAATGTACAATTTCAAGAAGGCGATGTTTCTGCAGATCAAATTAGAAAAGCATTAGCAGCTCCTTTTGGATCTGAGCCAGTTGTAAAAGAAGTAGATACCGATAATACTTTTGCAATCGTTACCGATTACTTAGTAAGTGAAACGGATGAGCAAGCAGCAGATCAAGTAATGGCAAAGTTGCACGAAGGTTTAGCAACAATGGGTGTTACGGCTAGTTTGGCAGATTTCAAATCTCCTAGTTCTAATGGTACTAAAGTTATTAGCTCTAGTAAAGTAGGTCCAACCATCGCAGATGATATTAAGCAAAGTTCCATCTATGCAGCGATTTTCGCTTTATTATTGATCTTCTTATATATCTTCTTACGATTTAGCAAATGGCAATATAGTGCGGGCGCGGTTGCTGCCTTATTCCATGATACCTTAATTGTATTAGGTCTATTCTCTTTACTATGGGGCTTTGTTCCATTCCCATTAGAATTAGACCAAGCATTTATCGCCGCTATCCTAACAGTTATCGGTTACTCTATTAATGATACCGTGGTTGTATTTGACCGTATTAGAGAATACATGAATGCGTATACCAATAAGTCTAAGACAGAGATTATCAATATGGCGATCAATTCTACGGTAAGTAGAACCGTCATTACCTCTTTAACTACTTTATTTGTGGTAGCGATGCTATTCATTTTTGGTAGTGGTAGTATCAGAGGATTTGCCTTTGCTTTATTGATTGGTATTATTGTCGGTACCTATTCTTCTATCTTCGTGGCTACGCCAATTATGGCAGACTTGACGGATGAAATAGAGCCAAAAGAACAAAAGAAGAAAAGCTCTTTCTCTAAGAGAGCTGCTGCGGCTAGATCATAAAAAGAAGTCAGAGGTCAGATCGTTTCACTGTCAGAAGTGAGACTTATGACTTTGACTCCTAGATATAAAAAAGCCTTCATCACTTTGTGATGAAGGCTTTTTTTGTTGTTGTATTTATGTAACTCGTATGTCGTAATAAACCCTCCCCGACCCCTCCCTTCAAAGGGAGGGAGGCGTCTTCGATAGAAGATTTCGTTTTGGATACGTCTCTAAAACGAAATTTTCCATCGAAGACGTCTCCTCCTCTTCGTAAAGAGGAGGTTGGGGGGAATTCAACTTGCGATTGGCAATAATAATCTTTTTTTGAAAACAAAAATGAATGATTCGTCCAAGAAATGAGGTTCATTTTTTCTTATTAAAAGAAAAATTAATTATATTTTTTTAATAAATACAAATTATATTTTTTTATAAATTGTTGTTTATCACATTATTACAATATATCGTGATTTTGAAAAAAAAATATTTAAAGTAAATACCACAAAAAAAGGGCATAAAATTTTGTAAATTCATTATATCAGCATATATTTGTATTGTTCCTTTCAAGGAACACTATAGCGTGTTTAGAAAACTCCATTGAAGCCTGGCTTCAATGGAGATTTTTTTTGTACCTACCTCAAAATTTTTGCCTCCCAATTTTCTCTATTCTTTTATTCTATGTATAGTATTTATTTCTAAATCAGTATAGGTCTTCGCCTTCTTACCATTCCAATAAATTTCTATCTTCTCAATCTTACTAGCCTTATCTAAACCAAAATGTAAGGTAGTCGATTTTTGCATTCGTTGCCCTCGCCCTGCATTTACTTCTTGGGTATAGATTCTCCCGTCTGCATAGACTTTTACTATTGCACCGATGGCCGATTTATTCATGGAGGTGCTTTCTAGTGCAATAGCTATCCAGTTATTTTTGATAGGAGCTATATTTTTATACAAGCGAAATGTCTTTTCTCCACCCATTGCTACATCTAAGTGTCCATTATTGTCATAATCTACATAGCAGACATCATAGTTTACAGTAACTTTAGACAAACCAGAGTCATAGGTACATAATTTAAAAGAATGATCCGCTTGTTGTAAGTATAAATCCACATATCGACAACCATAATAAGCTGTCGTTATTAAATCTACCAATCCATCATTGTTTAAATCTCCAAAGGCTGCCCCAGCATGGGTTTCTTCATATTGTATACCCGATTGATTAGTTATATCTGTTAATCGGCCTTCATCATTTCTAAAAAGAGTAGTTCCCCTATGCCCTTGGGATTCCACAAACCAAGGATGTGCTAATTGCGGCAATAGCAAGTCAAAATCTCCATCATTATCGAAGTCATACCAATCTATTCCTGTACCATGATTAAACACTTTTTTAGCTTGTAAATGGGGTCTGGGCACTTTCCTCTTTTTAAACCGCCCGTTTCCTTTGTTCTTATAAAATTCATCTTTTTCCAAAAAGTAATTAGTAATGTATAGATCCGCATCTCCATCCATATCTACGTCTTTAAATTGCACTGCCCTACTCCGTCTATTTTTGTTGCGGTTAGGCAAATGGGTCTTTTCCTCCTCGGCTACACAAGCCTTTCTAAATGGAAAATTATAAGCCCCTCTATGTCTTCGATACAAGCGTTTAGTAACATCTACAAATCCTAATTGCCCATTATTTAACAACAAGTAATTTGGAGCAGGAATTGGATATTTATTGATTAATTGGGTAATAGCTATATCAGGAAATCCATCTTTATCAATATCTGCAATACTATAAGCACTTAAGGCTGGCAAAGGGGGTAAGGAGACATCTTTGAGTATCCATTGTCCACTTCCATCGTTAATATATAGACTACTTTTCTTTATACCCAAAAATAAAATATCTTGATCCCCATCATTATCCATATCTATGAAACAAGAACCTCTTACTTGTTGTCTAGCTGTGCCCTTTAATCGTTTTGATATATTGACAAACTTACCTTGCTGGTTTTTATACATTTTTTTACCAACTAATAAATCCATCCACCCATCTTGGTCAATATCTCCCCATGCAATAGAGGGACTACGAAGATTCAAGGGCAATCCTACTTGCGCTGTTACCTCCTCCAATATGGGCAATTCTCGTGGTACAAAATCCATCACAATATCCATAGCCATTGGACTATTAGCTTTTATCCAATCCGAACTATCTTGCATCAATAAATAGGTAGGATAGTAATTACCTCCATCCGTAGATTCGCAAAATTCTGGTAAAAAAGTAGTGTCTTGCCTTCCACCAAAATCTCCTTCAAAACCTTTTAATACTACAAAGAATTGATCGTTCTCAATCAACACTTGTTCTGATAACTCTACCTTTATCATTTCTTCGCCTTCCATCTTTTTTTCTATTGAGATGGGGGAATGAATTTTCTTTTTTAAAAATGGTAAATAACTGCCCCCTTCATGTCCAAATAATTGCAAAATACAAGTACCTGGTGCACCATCGAGATACAAGTTAATCTGTTTTAATTCTCCTGGTCTTTCCGGAAGGATCCGTGTGATTTGCTGCGGGTATTTTTTTGAAAAGAGACTGATGCAGGTATCTAAGTTATGATAGGTAGAGAAAGTATCTATTTGTGCTTGGATTGGTAGGAATAGAAAAAGAATGTAGATCAATAAACTACCTATTAGAGAGGCCTTTGTCATAGGATATTAGTTATAGGAATTATTTTTGGCAATCGGCAAGCAGTAGCTTTGAGATACTTTTTAGAGGGAGCAATTTAATTAGGCTTTTTTGAAAAAAAGCCTAATTAAATTGCTCCCTCTAAAGTAAAAGTAATATACTAAACATACTTGTTGCCGAGTCTTCCGTACTCTGGTTACAATCAACTCACCTCTGCAATATAATAATCCAAGCCATGATGCTCAAATCCCATTTTCTGCGCCTTCAAAAGATAGGTCAATGCTTCTGGATCAGCCCCTAACTCTTTTTTGAGCAAACCCATACAGAAGTAAGTCTTAGGATATTCTTGATTCAATGCCAATGCATTATTCAAATCTCGTTCTGCTAAATCCAAGCGTTCTAATTTAATTAAGGCATAAGCTCTATTCACCATAGATTGATAGAAATCAGGATTATGAAGAATCCCTTTAGAAAAAGCAACCACCGCATCTTCATAATCTGCTAGATTCGTATGGCAGAGGCCTTTTTTATCATGCAATAAAGGATTGGTAAAATCTAAATAAACTGCTCGATCATAGGCTTGAAGCGCATTTTCATATTGTTGCTGCTCCATTTTTATCTCGGCGATCAAACTAAAGTCTGGGCTTTTTAACTCGGTTTGTCCAAAATAATGATAGAAGCTTTCTTCTGCTTCTTCCAATTGACGGGTATACATGAGTGATTCAATATAAATGCGTTGGACTTCTATTGTTTTTAATCCTTCTAACTTGTCTTTTTCTAATAAACTTAGAACTTTATCATACTGCTTTGATTGATAGGCACTCAATGCCTCTTGCTGATGTGTCGCTAAATTATTTTGTTGTAGTAATCGTTTTAATTGATAGCCATCATTATATACGATATTTCCATTATGCGTCACCAAAGGTTTTTCATGAGGAATAATATTGCTAATAAAATCCCATAATGCAGAAACGATTAAAAAAACTGCCACTACTACCTCATATTGCCCTCCTTGCCAATTCTTGACGAGATAAATCATCCCCAAACCTATTAGCAAACTCGCTAGTGGACCTCCTAATATGATTAAAAAGTTCTGCATAAAGGTGGTTACGCCCTTATGCAAACACAAACCCGAATTCCAATTAAAAATATTGAAGGTGAAAAAAGTGGTTAATCTACCTAATTTTATCCCCTTACTTTTAGTAAGATTTTCATAAGATCCCACGCAAATAATGACCTCCTCTTTTGTAAACAATAAGGACGGAATTGCATGCCCTAATTCATGGATCAGTACCGTAATAGAACGGGTCATCAATACTATGGCTATAGCTACTATGGCTATAAAGATTCCTGTCAACATATTTTTTATACTTTTGTGGACGCTGTTTAGCGTTGGCTAAAGCCAACTTTAATTTATTGAACGCAGAGACACGGAGATGCAGAGAACAAGTGTAACTCAGTATCTCTGCGCCTCTGTGTTCAAAATTATTGTCGCTAGTTTTTGAAAAATATCCTTTTAGACAGCTCTCTTACTCATTAAAAACAAAAACCTGGTTCAACCAATAGACATACAACAATTCTGGTCTGTACACAAAGATACGCCTCTTTTTGATGTACGTACCCCCGCAGAATATGCAAAAGGACATATTCCTAACGCTATCAATTTGCCTTTATTTTCTGACGAGGAACGAGTGATCGTAGGGACAATCTATAAGCAACAAAATCCACAAGAGGCTTTATTAAAGGGTTTAGAATTCGTAGGTCCTAAAATGAGGCCCTTGATCGAACAGGTAAAGGAAGCCACAGAGCATAGCACGATAGCAGTTCATTGCTGGAGGGGAGGAAAACGAAGCGGCAGTACTGGCTGGCTCTTAGGTATGGCTGGTTATCAAGTGCACACCCTAAAAGGAGGATATAAAGGCTATAGAACCTTTATTTTAGACCAATTGACTACCTTACCCTTAAATTTAGTGGTATTAGGTGGAAAAACAGGTTGCGGTAAAACAAAAATTCTTCATGAATTAGCGAAACAAGGCGAGCAAGTTATTGATCTAGAAGGACTGGCCAATCATATGGGTTCTGCCTTTGGCTTTATAGGACAAGCAGCGCAACCTACTACCGAACAATTTGAAAATAATTTGTATCAATATATCCAAAGTCTAGATCTATCTAAAAGAATCTGGATTGAAAATGAAAGTAAAGGGATCGGTAAAGTGTATTTGCCCACTGGATTTTGGAAACGATTAAAAGCTGCTCCTCTAATTAATATCGAATTGCCTGTTTCAGAACGCATTACCAATATTATCGAAGATTATACTGCTGAAAATATAGCGGCTCTAAAATCTGGTTTTTCTAAAATTCAAAAAAGATTAGGGGGCCAACGCTATCAGTCGGCCATACAGCTTTTAGACCAACAGGATATTAAAGGAGCAGCGCAAATTGCCTTGGCTTATTATGATAAGTCTTATCAATATATGTTGGATAACAATGAGACGACTAGTATTCAGTATCTACAATTTGAGAGGAAGAATACTGCGGCTATTGCAACTGAACTAATTTCTTTTATTGATATACATCCACAGTACTTGATGTAAACGTATATACTCGAAACAGGATAAATTACCGAAAATGAAACTTCCCAAGTCTCGAAGACTTTGTAAGTTCGATCCCGACAGACTTACAAAGTCTTCAAGATTTGGGAAGTCTAATTCAAAAATAAATTCGGCAATTTGTAAAATGCCTAACCAAATTGTTCCCTCTAAAGTAATATAGTAAACATACCTGTTACCGAGTCTTAAATCTCCTTACAACAATTCCAGCAAAGCCCTTTCAATCACTTCATCTGTAGTCCGATCGTCCAAATCTAAAAAGGCTTCAATATCTACAGGTACGCCATTTTCATAGTTAGTACCATCCAAATCCAAAGTCTGCGTAATTGAAAAACGGTAGGTCCATCCATTCGGTAATTGTCCGCCATTAGGAGCCCCTAATCCGCCACCAGTCGTATCACCTACTAGTACCATATTAGGTATAGCTTTAGTAGCCAATGCGAAAAAAGAAGTAGCACTATAACTACCCCGATCTACTAAAACCATTACTTTGTTGGTATATCTTGTCCCATCGGTAGGCTCTATCATGACATCTTCTAAATCAGAAAAGTCATTTCGCTCTGGACCATTCTTTATTCTAGATTGAGCTACGGTAGTTTTATTATCCACAAATCGAGAAAGCATAGCATACATATTTGTAGTTGCGCCTCCCCCATTCTCTCGTAAGTCTAGAATTAAGCCTTTAGTATTTTTAAATCTATCTAAAATAAATCCAAAATTTTCATCTGTGACAGGTGTCATAAAAGATGCATATCGAATATAACCCACTTCACCATTCGCTAAGAAATCATTAAGAATACCACCAGAAACATGAGGGCTCTTTGGTAAATAATGATCTTGAACTAATCGTAGATCAAAATTGTCTTGGCCTAATTGTTCGAAAGGATAAAAAGAAGCATTAAAATTAGATTCTAAATTTACATGTCCATCTTTTAATTCATTCAACATCTCTCCTAGTAAAAGAAAAAGTTCTTCTTCTTGCATATTGTCATTCAGTCGAGCTTCATACTCCACTCGCACTGCGTCCCAGTCAATATTCTTTATATCAAAAAAAGCATATTTATCATTGCATTCCTCCCATAGGTAGTTAAAATTGTCTCTGGCATTTGCTGAACCTATGTCTTCAATAAGAATTAAATCACAAGAGGATAGTATTATAAAAAAAGATAGGATGAAATAATTGGTATATCGCATATTTATTTGTTTTAATAAAAGTATGTCTAATTTAAGTGTTGGAAGTTTAACCACGAATTCACTAATTAAAAACTACTACACAAATTCTAAGAGCGAGCTAGGCGTACATTAGTGAACTCGTAGTTTTATCATTAATTCAAGCGATGCAGATAAGTAAATTGATAAGATGAAGAGAAGTAGGAAAATCTATCATTCTCTTGACCAGTTCGCATAGCATCTACTTTATAGGAGAATTTTACTGCATTTTTATTAGATTTAGAATAAAGCACATAATCGAAAGTACCACCTATACGAAATCCAGAAAACCAATTAATTGCGTATCCATCAAAAGGATTTCCGTCATTATAAAAAGGGGCATGTATCGTATAGGCATAGCCATTTCTAACATTTGCATTGAGTAAACCTACATCTAGTCTAATAGCAAAATCTTGTTTTCTTGGTGGCTTATTTTTTCTTAATAAAATAGGTGCAAATTGACGCTGTACCATCTTAAAGGAAGCAAATACCGTAGGAAAAATATCTATTCCTCTCCCATTATTTCCTAAGGAAGGATTAATACGAACGATCGTTTGCAAATCAAATGCCCCTCCTATCTTAAAGGCCGTATTAGTTCGGGAATTTCTACCTAAAGTATATAAGCGACTATACCGCAAATCAAAAGCATTTACACTACTAAGATGCCGCTCTCTTTCAATATCACTTTGAGGCTGAACCACGCTATTAAAAGTATTACCTATCGTAAAATTAATAGAAGATCGAATTTCTTTTTTGGGATCTATTTTTACCTTAGCCCTACTAAGATTCAGTCCTATACCTTCATAAATTAATGGCGAGGTCGCATAATCTCGAAACCGAATAATTCCTATTCCTAATCCGCCCACCTCACGATATATGGTTTTTTCCGCTTCATGAAGCGTATCTGTAGTAATAGATTTTTGTGCCTCTTGAGCAAGTAAAAATGTACTTAAAGACAGTAAGCAAATGATTATTAATAACTGTTTCATATTTATATTTTTTGGTGAATAGACTTGTTTATAGATCTATTAATATACCCAATCTAAAAGATAATCGTCCCATCTCAAGAGGAAACTCATCGCTAATAAATTGTTCATTTTGATTTATTAGAAAATCATTATTTTTAAGTTGATAGCTTCTTGTGCCTATAAAATCATTGTTGTTGTTAGACCTATTTTTAATAAATACACTAGATCGCTCTGATACAGGTAAGTAATAATCAATACCAGCTTGCAACCATGCTAAAGAAGACAATTGATAATTAAAATTAAGGGAGGACTTTATAGCACTTAAGCGTTTCCCTACAGATACAATGATTTGATCGGTTTCAAAATTTCTTTCTTCTAGTCTTAATATAGAGGGTTCTTGATCGGAATTCTCAAGTTTTAAGCCAACTTTACCAAACCAATAAGCAACTTGCGTTTGGAGAATTAGCGGCTTTCCTACTTTTTT
>CAYOBX010000163.1:0-11307 GCA_964402245.1 uncultured Saprospiraceae bacterium
AAAGTTTTTTTTGCTGTAAACTTAAATCAATTACTGTAAATATAGATTTATAGCAGTTTGATTTTGATAGAGTTATAGATCTGCCAGTTTTTGAAAAACTTGCAGATAGATTTCGCTCGAATCGACTTTTCGGATTGGACTCAGATTTGGGAAGTCTAATTCAAAAATAAATTCGGTATTTTATCCTGTCCCAGTATAAGTTAAATTGTACTTTCACAGGATTACCATCAATCATTCCAGGTTGCTCCATCTCTTTACCCCTTGCTTTTATGCTGAACCAGAATAGTTACACCGCCACAGCGCCATACAACAACTCCTTTTGTTTTTGAATATCCTCTGACTTTAAATAATCATCAAAAGATTTCAAACTATCAATCATGCCTGATGGCGTAATTTCTACAATTCGATTAGCCACCGTTTGCAAGATTTGATGATCGTGTGTGGTGAAAATCATATTCCCAGGAAATTCTTTCATCCCATTATTCAAAGCAGTAATAGATTCCAAATCTAAGTGGTTGGTTGGTTCATCCATTAAAAGGAAATTCGGATGGGCTAACATAATCTTTGATAACATACACCGCACTTTTTCTCCCCCAGATAAAACACTCGACTTTTTGAAAATCTCTTCGCCTGAGAAAAACATTCTCCCTAAAAATCCACGTATAAATTGTTCGTCCTTATTTTCAGAATATTGTCTTAACCAATCTAATAGTTCTAGATCATTTTCTTTAGAAAAGTATTCTTCATTCTCATTAGGTAAATAAGCAACTGTAATTGTTTGCCCCCACTCGATAGTACCAGCCGTTGGTTGTAACTTTCCAGACAAAACATCATAAAAGGCAGTCAAGGCAGAAGAATCTCTTCCCAACAAAGCAATCTTTTCTCCTTTATTTAGTGTCAAATCTACATCGCTAAACATCGTTTGTCCATTCTCTGCTACATAGCTTAACTTAGTCAATTTTAACATTTGATCACCAGGTTCTCTTTCTGGTTTAAAATTGATATATGGGTATTTTCTACTAGACGGCTGAATATCTTCTATATTCAACTTATCCAAAGCCTTCTTTCGAGATGTGGCCTGCTTAGACTTTGAAGCATTCGCACTAAAACGTTGAATAAAATCTAACATTTCTTTCCGCTTCTGCTCTACTTTTTTATTCTTATTTGCCATCTGCTGGAGCATCAACTGACTAGATTCATACCAGAAAGTATAGTTCCCTGTAAATACTTTTACTTTCTTAAAGTCAATATCTACAATATGCGTGCAAACCATATCCAAAAAATACCGATCATGCGAAATTACAATCACCATATTTGGAAAATCTGCTAAGAAATCTGCTAACCAAGTGGCAGTTACTGCATCCAAATCATTCGTAGGCTCATCTAACAACAAGATGTCTGGATTTCCAAATAATGCCTGTGCTAATAACACTTTCACCTTTTCTGACCCACTCAATTCCTTCATTTCTTTATGATGCAGATCCTCTTTAATCCCCATATTGCTTAATAATACCGCCGCATCTGTTTCTGCATTCCATCCTCCCATTTCACCATAAGTCGTTTCTAAGTCAGCTGCTCTCAATCCATCAGCCTCCGTAGCATCTGGATTCATATAAATAGCGTCCTTTTCCAACATCATCTCATACATCTCCTTATGGCCCATCATCACGGTATTTAATACCACCTCCTCTTCATATTCAAAGTGATTTTGTTTTAATATAGCCATTCGCTTACCTGGCTCTATGCTTACTGCCCCCATATTTGGGTCAAGCTCTCCAGACAAGATCTTCATAAAGGTAGATTTACCCGCACCATTCGCTCCAATCACTCCATAGCAATTACCATTAGTAAATTTTACATTTACCTCGTCGAACAATACTCTTTTTCCAAATTGCAATCCTAAATCGCTTACTGTTACCATACCTAATTAATTGTTAGAAAGTAGATCTATATGCTACTTTAGCCCAAAAAAGCGCAAAAGTACGTATTTATTAAGGAAATAGGTAATAAAATCTGAGCGATTAACTGATTTATAACATAACTTGTCGTCACTTATCTTCCACTTTTCCTATCGTATCACATATTTCGTCGTTACTTAGTAATATTTGGGTCAGTCGATCCAGTGGCACTTCATTTTACCACATATAGCGGCTGAGAGCCTTAAGCATAATTTAAACCACATATATTGACTAATTAGAACACAGAAGCTTATAGTGGCAAAGCCACAACCAAATTTTTAAACACCTAAACTGGCGAAGCCAGTACCATAATTTAGGACAATGTTTTTTGACGCTGACTTTTTATGACTTGGTTATGAATGACGCAGACTTTATGATATTGACTTTTTTTTGGCAAACTTTTACAAGTAGGTAGTACAGAGCACACGGAGCATAAATCTAACTCTGTGCGCTCAGTGCCTCTGTGTTCAATAACTCTTAAACTCAATAGGGTAGAATGAAAAAAAATCTATTATTATTATTCCTATTATTTTCCTCCCCACTCATCGCTCAAGAATGCCTCCCATTAGCTGGTACCAACAACTTAGCAAAAACTAAACACCCGCTCAAAGCAATTATTGGTATCAATGCAGGGTACGAAATAGAGCATTTCACGAAAGCTAACAATTTCCCACTAGAAGAAGTAGGTGAAATATGTAGTATCATTCGTTTTTTTTACCAGCAGGATAAAGACTATGATGGGATTGCACCAAAAGATATTCGATTAGGAGATAAAACTACTGTTGAATTAATAGCCGACTCTCCACCTGGGTATCTATGGGATAACTATGTGAGAATTAAAAAAATAAAAGAAGCTGGTTTAAAGGTGGCAGTAGCCATAGAAATATCAGTGAGAAATTTTCCCGATAAATGGTGGAGAAAAGAAGAATTGGGAAACTCTTTAATGGAAATACAATCCACAGGTAAGGATTGGGCCTGTGCTTTTTTAAAAGTCTACGATCCTAAAAATTCTAACAATACATTTTCTACCCCTTCTCCATTAGTAGATATTTTAGAATTGGGCAATGAGCCTTGGGGCGATCCAGGCATAGCGGCTTATCGGGCCTATATACAAGGCATTTTAATGGCATTTGATGACTACTATGGACCTATTAAACCACGTATTGGTATTGCTGGAGCTGCTTATCAAGCGCATGAGTTAAAAGGATCTACCTATGGGAATGGTCATCTAGGGGATGCAGTGGAAATCATGATTGGAGGTTCGAATCAAGCCAAGCTACGCTCTCAAATAACAGAAGGTATTGGTGTTCACAATTACAATTTTTCGGACTATCGAAAATTAGATGTACGGACCATTCAACAGCATCCTGAGGCTACTAATGGTGGATTCCATATATACAGAAATGTGGCAGCATGGGTGAATCAGAACATGCCTGTTGGTAATCGTAAAGTCAATGCAACAGAGTTTGGCTGGAATTCTGATGATGAACCCGGTCATATCTTTGAATGTCATAAGGCCAATCAGTGGGGCGGCTGCCAAGAAGCAAATTTCAACAATACCATTGCCTTAAGTATGCCTGGATGTAATTACAACTATGGTACCAATGAATGCGGAAAAGCAGTCAAAATAGGAATTGGAAGAACTGCTCAAGCAGCATATATTATTCGCTCCATTTTGCTATTGCATAGCTGGGGGGCCAACCAAGCAGTGATCTATAATTTGATGGACGACTGGACAAATGGTGCCTATTATTCTAATGGCTTAGTCGATACGAATGTTCCTTCAAATGTAGCAGAACTCAAAACAATGCTCATTCGACCCAAGGAAAAAAAAGAGGCTTGGTATGCCTTATCCAGAATGAATCATTTGCTAGGCGATCAATATTTTATGGGGGCTTATGGAAATACCAAGGACAATGGAGTCTATGTGCATATATATGGGGATGCCAAGGGTCAAGCTAAAAATATGGTGGTCTGGCATGCTGTTGATCTTCATAAAATGAATTTTGGGAAAAAAAATATGCAGAATAGTTCGGCAAATATTACTGTAGTTGAAAATCAAGTAGTTCCAATAAATGTTAGACAATTGGGATGTCCATCTAATATCCAAATTGATCCTACAGGAAGGACTACTTATTTGGATGGCCGCTCTCCTGGGTATAGTCGGCCTACTTTGGAGGTATATCGGAAAGGGCAATTATGGGTTTCTCCTATTCCTATTGTGATTCCGTTAATAATAGGCAAAAGCAATAAATTTTAGACTTACGATTATACTTCGTCTAAACGCAGGCTTCCCTCCAGAAGTAAGTTCTCAAAATACCACTCATTGTCTGGATTAGGATTTCTAGGATTTTAAGATTAGCAGGATTTCAGATAGTACTATCACTTAGAATCCTGCTAATCCTAAAATCTAGCGAATCCTGATTCTGACAATTTTAATTGTTTTCTTACCTTCATCCCATGACCTATACATTGATTCAAATACTAATAATCATTGGTTTCCCATATCTAGCAAAAATTATTTCTCAGAAGACCGTTTCATGGTTAAGTCCAGTAGTCCTTTGCTATCTTGTGGGCATTTTATTAGCTAACTTAAATTTCTTTCCAATTAACCATAGCCTAGCAGAATATGCGACCCAAGGCACCATCTTATTAGCGCTACCCTTTCTTCTCTACTCCACCAACTTATCAGGTGGAATTTACAATGAATTTAAAAGCGCTTTATTAGCATTTTTGCTGTGTATTTTAAGTGGGCTCGTTGGAACGAGCATAACTGCTTGGCTTCTACATGGACAATATAGTGATGCTCCTATTTTAGCAGGCATGATTGCAGCCATTTTCTCTGGCGGAATTCCTAATATGCAAGCAGTAGGTATGGCATTAGAAGCAGATAGCGAAACAATTGTTTTAATGAATACTGCTGATGTTTTTGTGGGTGGTATCTTCCTTGTTTTTCTAACTTCTATTGCTCATACAGTAGTGGGCTTATTTTTAAATAAATACACAGAAGGAAATTATAAAATGAGTAAAAATATTTTACAAAATAGTAATTTGATAAATTTTCAAGATTTTAGCAAGGGGCTACTTTTAACCGTCGGTATTATTGGCTTAGCTGTTGGCTTAAGTTTTTTTTTATTTCAAAAACTAGCTGCTACTTTTATCATACTATCCTTAACGACTTTGAGCCTATTAGCATCTAGGCTTGGATGGGTACAACATCTACAAGGAACTTTTGAAATAGGAGACTATTTATTATTAATGTTTTGTGTGGCGGTGGGGATGTTGGCTAATTTCGATAATATCCTTACAGACGGTATGGGTGTTGTACTTTTCTTAGCTATTGCTTGGAGTATTACGGTCTTATTGCATTGGTTGCTTTGCTATGTTTTCAAAATAGATCGGGATACGGCCATTGTTACGCAAACCGCTGCGATCTATGGCCCTGTTTTTATAGGACAAATTGCTAGTACAATTGATAATCGCCGATTGGTATTTCCTGGTATTGCCTTGGGATTATTGGGGATTGCTATGGGGAATTATGTGGGGGTGTTTGTGTTTTGGATGGTGAACTATACAAGTTAAATATCCCCTCCCCAAATTAGAGGAAGTAGCTTAGGCATTCCTGCCTGAGTAGTTTAATAGCTACTCAGGCAAGAATGCCTAAGCTACATTTCCTCTACTATACCTTTATAAACACCTCCCGCTTATACAACACCCAAGCCACCACCCAATGCATAAAAACATAAAAAGCAGCAAACAAGAAAGAGCCATATTCATTATTACCAGCTAAATTAACAAACACCTTTTCATACAAGGCTTGATACCCATTCATAGACTCCCCTGCCCCATTGGGAATATTAATTAAATAGATCAAGCACTTTACAGTCAAACTAGACAAGGCGTATATAAATAAGGGGTTTAAACCAAATTGCACAAATGGCTTGGTCCATTTTTTCCAACCTTTGATATCTACTAAATAAATACAAAAGGCTAATAGTATCATTGCTAAACCACCAGTATGCAATACATAAGAACTTGACCAAATTGGTTTATTGATCGGAAAGAAAGGATTCCATAAATAAGCTAAAACTATTGCTGGTATTCCATATAACATTAATTTAAAAACCGCTTGTTTTTTGTTATTTATATGATCGTTGATTAACTGTCCTGATAAGAATCCCATTATCATGGTCCCAACGGATGGGATGGTACTGATTAATCCCTCTGGGTCAAATGGAACTCCATAGCCGCCATATATATGATTTTTTCCTAAGAGCCATAGGTCTACTTTTCGTACTAGGTTGTTTTCTAGGGTCAAATCTCCAAATCCTATCATCAGTAACCAATATCCTATTAAAATTGCCGCTAAGACATAAATCAATGATTTTCCTTTAAATAACAAGCATACAAAAGCTCCTAAACCAAAGGCCAATGCAATCCGCTGTAATACCCCCCACACTCGAATATTGCTGCTATCTAAAGTAAATAAGAATAAGCCTAATAGGGCCAATAAGCAGGTCCATTCTACGATTCTTAATGCAGAAGCACTCACTCGATGCTTCCACAGAGGCATGCTTAACCAATCTAATAAAGCCACTCCAAATACTAATTGCCATAAACGACCATGATCCATCAGTTTATTTGGAAAGGCATTTAGTAATAAGCCGACTAAAAAAATAGCCAATGTTCGTTTGAGTATTTTTTCAGTAGATGTAGCAGTTAATTGATGATTATATTTTTTTAAAGAAAAGAAGAAGGATACTCCTACAATAAATAAGAAAAAAGGAAAAACCAAGTCTGTAGGTGTCCAGCCATCCCAAGGGGCATGTCGAAGAGGTGGAAATACATGCTCCCAAGTACCAGGAGTATTTACCAAAATCATTAGGGCAATGGTCAATCCACGCAAAGTGTCTAGGGCGGTTAATCGTTTTGTCATCGTTTGTTTAGTTGATTACGCTAGAAATTTACGTTTTATCTTTGGAATCGAAAATTTTTCTGCCTGCTTTCTTCCTCTCAGCGGTATTTACAAGCGTATTTTCTTGAAAAGGTAGGGGCATTTTAGTAATTTCGCGCCTTAGTCTTGAAAATACGTTTTGTAATAAAATATTTTTTATGCCAACAACAAAAAAATTAGAAAGCATTGTATCTCAAGTAAGAAGAGATATTGTTAGACAAGTAAATAGAGCAGGTACTGGACATCCAGGAGGGTCTTTGGGATGTGCTGACTTTTTAGTAGCCCTGTATTTTCAGGCAATGAAGAGAAAGAAGGGGTTTAATATGACAGGAGAGGGAGAAGATCTATTTTTCTTATCTAATGGTCATATTTCTCCTGTATTTTATAGCGTTTTAGCTAGAGCTGGCTATTTTGAAGTGGATGAGTTAGCCACTTTTAGAAAATTGAATGCTCGTTTGCAAGGACACCCAACCACACATGAGGGCTTACCTGGTGTAAGAATCGCTTCTGGTTCTTTGGGACAAGGTATCTCTGTAGCTATCGGTGCTGCTTTAGCAAAGAAGCAAAATAAGGATAAGACCTTAGTATATTGCCTAACTGGAGACGGTGAATTACAAGAAGGACAATGTTGGGAAGCGATTATGTTTGCACCTCACCATAAAGTAGACAATTTGATTGTTACCGTTGATTGGAATGGTCAGCAAATTGATGGCCCAACCAAAGAGGTAATGGCTAATGGAGATTTAGCCAAGAAATTCAAAGCTTTTGGATGGGAAGTAATTAAATTGACGAAGGGAAATGATATGGCCAAAGTTGTAGAAACGCTTAAAGAAGCAAAGGCAAAGTCAGGTAAAGGCAAGCCAGTTGTCATATTAATGAATACAGTAATGGGTAGTGGTGTAGATTTCATGATGTCTGGTCACCACTGGCATGGTAAGGCTCCTAATGATGAGCAATTGGAAAATGCATTATCTCAATTAGAGGAAACGCTTGGTGATTTTGCAGTCTAGAATTAGAAATGATGAATGATGAATGAAAAATGATGAATGCGTGATGTATTCATCATTTCTCATTCATCATTTATCATTAAAAAAAAAGCATGCAGGAGAAAATTCTTATTCTTGATTTTGGTTCTCAGTATACTCAATTAATCGCTCGGAGAGTTCGGGAGTTGAATATTTATAGTGAAATAATCCCTTACAATAAAGTACCAGAAATACTCGATGATTCAATTAAAGCAGTAATCTTATCTGGTAGTCCTTTCTCTGTGAAGCAGAAAGAAGCTTTACAAATTGATTTGTCCAAATTAATTGGACAACGACCTGTTTTGGGAATTTGTTATGGAGCACAATATGTGGCGGAGAATATGGGCGGTAAAGTGGAGCGTTCCGAAAAGCGAGAATATGGGAAAGCCAAGCTAGGAAAGCTCACCAAAGATCCTATCTTAAAAGGCATTAAAAAAGGCTCTCAAGTGTGGATGTCTCACGGAGATACCATCAAAGATATACCGAATGATTTTAAAGTATTAGCAAGTACGGAAAGTATTCCTGTTGCTATATTTAGAGGAAAGAAAAAAGCCTATCCGACCCCTATTTATTGTTTACAATTCCACCCTGAAGTAACCCATAGTATTGATGGTAAGAGAATACTAAAAAATTTTTTAGTAGATATTGCTGGTTGCAAACCTAGTTGGACCCCTGCTTCCTTTGCCAAAGGAACCATCAAATCGTTAAAGAAGCAACTGGGTAAGGATAAGGTGCTAATGGGCTTATCTGGTGGCGTTGATTCCACTGTCGGTGCAGAATTGCTACATCATGCAATTGGAGATCGACTAATTTGTATTTTCGTAGATAATGGATTATTAAGAAAAGACGAATTCCAAGAGGTATTGGATTCTTATAAGGTAATGGGGTTAAATGTGGTAGGGGTAGATGCACGGGAGCGATTTTGGTCGGAGTTAAAAGGAGAAAGTGATCCTGAAAAAAAGCGAAAAATTATAGGTCGGGTATTTATAGAAGTTTTTGAAGCAGAAGCTAATAAATTAGAGGATATAAAATGGTTAGGACAAGGGACTATCTATCCAGATGTTATTGAGTCTGTTTCGGTTCATGGTCCTTCTGTTACGATTAAATCTCACCATAATGTGGGTGGCTTACCAGATAAATTGAATCTGAAAATAATAGAACCTTTGCGCTCTTTATTTAAAGATGAAGTACGAAAAGTCGGCAAAGAGTTAAAAATTCCTAAGAATATCGTAGGCAGGCATCCTTTTCCTGGCCCTGGTTTAGCGATTAGGATATTAGGGGATATTACACCCGAAAAAGTAGCTTTATTACAAGAAGCAGATGCTATTTTTATTAATAATTTGAAAAAATTCAAGTTATATAATAAGGTTTGGCAGGCTGGTACAATATTGCTACCTGTTCAGTCCGTTGGTGTAATGGGAGATGAACGTACTTATGAGCAAGCAGTCGCCTTACGGGCTGTAAATTCAGTAGATGGCATGACTGCTGAATGGAGTAAGTTGCCTTACGAATTTCTAGCCACGGTCTCTAGCGAAATCATAAATAATGTAAAAGGTATTAATCGAGTGGTTTATGATATTAGTACTAAGCCACCTGCTACTATAGAGTGGGAATAGTTTTTTAATTGAAATGTAAATTAAAATTAAAATTAAAAAACGAGACGTTGACCCATCTCTTGTTGTCAATATCTAGTTTTTTAATTTTAATTGAAAAAGCCTAAGCTACACTCCCAAATCCAGTAAAACGCCTTCCAATCCCAAAATCATACCTACCCCAAGAGCGTTTATTATTATTTTTCTAATTTTGATGAATCAAAAATCAACCAGAATTTACGCTAATGAAATGTTCTTTCTATAAAAATGGCCTCTTTCTACTAATTCTGCTACTCGGTATGACTGCTTGTGACTCCTTGAAAAAGGTGCAACCAACAACAAGTAGTAATACGCAAAAAGAAGAACTAGATGAAATTGAAGGAAAGCAAGTGTATAACCAAGAGACTGGCCAATATGAAGTTGTAACAGATGTTACAGGAGAAATGGAAACTGTAGAATGGGAAAATGAAACCAATGCTGCTCCACCTATTTCGTCAGAGGCTACAGACAACGGAATCATTCCTACTATTAACGATGGAGCTGATGTTACCGATCCTCTTTTGGATAAAAATTCGGAATTTTTGCCTTCCTATAATATGGTACTGGCGCTCCCATTTATGACCCATCAAAATTATACCAATGATGATGCGATTAATTCTAAATCCATTCCTGCTCTTAATTTTTATGAAGGGGCAAAAATGGCTTTTGATCTATTATCTGATGAAGGCATCAACTTAGATATAAATGTCTTAGATACAAAAGCAGGGGAAGGAGATACAAGAAATCTAACTAGCTTAAGCTCCTTGCAGCAAGCACATTTAATTATTGGCACATTCAGAAATAGTACGGCCAAAATCATGGCGGAACATGCACAAATCAATCAAATTCCTTTCGTTTCCCCCTACTACCCGCATAACGCATTAGTGAAAAACAATCCTTATTTTATACAATTAAATCCAAGTGTTTTTGCACATACGGATGCCTTGATCCAATTTCTAAAATCTAGGTATCAAGACGATCAGATTGTATTAGTGGGTAGAAAAACTAGACGAGATCAAGGGATGTTGAATTTATATCAAAAAGCACATTATAAATATGCGGACAGCATAAATGTTCAACCTTTAAAGCAAATAATAATTGAGGATAAGACCTCCTCTTTAGAAGAGACAGAACTAAAAGAACATTTTGTAAAAGAGCGACCAACGATCTTCGTTATTGCCTCCTCTCAAGAGAGTTTTGCCTATGCAATTTTACGTAAAATAGATATTGAGAAAAAGAATTTTGATGAAGAGGATGAAGATGAAGTATTAGAAGATGATCCAGTAATTGTTTTTGGTCAACCTAAATGGAAAGATTATACTAAGATTAGCTATGATTATTATGAGAAGTTAAATTTACACATCACTTCTGAATCTTTCGTTGATTCTAATGATCCAAGTATACAAGCCTTTCGTCAAAATTTCTTTAATCGGTATGGTACTTTACCCACTGATGAAGCTATTAAAGGATATGATACGGTCTTATTTTTTGGTCGACAATTAAAAAATAAGGGTACTGGTTTCTTAACTACTTTAGATCAAGAGATGGGTAATGGATTGCATACCCAATATGAAGTAAATCGAGTTGTTACTAAACAGAGAGCCGTAAGTGATGATAATTTAAATGCTTTTGACCAGCATGAGAATAGTAAAATACATATACTGGAATTCCGTGGTTTTCAGTTTTTGAAAGTCAATTAGGGAGGTACTGAGCTTGATGATGATTGAACACGGAGACAC
>CAYOBX010000164.1:0-11291 GCA_964402245.1 uncultured Saprospiraceae bacterium
GAACTTGCGCTTTATAAAGTGTCAACTACTTTTGTATGCTAGATAAACTTGTCAAACCCTTTACCCAATTACTCGTTTTGATCCACTATACACATTAAAACGATTATTTCTTAAAAACCCAATCAAAGTAATATCTGTAGCTACGGCTAATTCAATAGCCATGCTAGAAGGCGCTCCTACTGCAACTATAATCGGAATACCTACTAAGCTGGCTTTTTGCACCAATTCATAACTAATTCTTCCACTTAATAGTAATAGGAACTCCCGCATAGGCACTATTTGATGTTCCAAAGCATACCCAATTATTTTATCTAAGGCATTATGCCGACCTATATCTTCTTCATAATGTAGTAATGCTCCTTTATCATCAAACAAGCCAACCGCATGTATTCCTCCTGTTTCTTCAAAAATGGATTGAGCTGCTCTTAATTGATCGCTCAACTGATTCAATATACTAGCGGTAACTGTCGGAATCTCCGGTAATGGATAATAACAAGTTGTTTTTTCCAAGCTATCCAGTGTGGGTTTACCACAGATTCCGCAACTAGAATGCATATAAAAGGAGCGTTCGCTAGTTTTAGGAGCTATTTTTATAGTATCACTAAGTGTTAATTTTATAGTATTTCCTAGATGATTATATGCCAAAATATCTGCTGCCTTTCCAATAATTCCTTCTGTAAATAAAAAACCACAAGCTAATCTCCAATCTGTTCCAGGCGTTCGCATAGTAATCGCTAGGGAACGCTTGACTCGTCGATTCTGTTCTATATAGGAAATTTGAATTTCAAGAGGTGCTTCTACCACTATATGGTCAACAGTGGATTGAGTATCTGTCTCTGTCATTCTAAGGATAGGTACTTCTTTTATTTGGTTTTCAAAATTAGAATTTGCTCTTTTACTCATTTATTTGGACATTATGCTCACTATTAAAATAGAACAGAGAGTAGAGAGTAGAGAAAAGAGACGGATTTCGTTTACAGACAATGAAATTTAGTCATTTTTTAAACAAAATCCGTCTCTGCTCTCTATTCTCTATTCTCAGTTCTTTTCTAAAATTCTCCTTTTATTATAAGTAGTAATATAATAGAAAGAAGTATTTTTGTTTGGTTTTTTGACAAGTTTATCCAAATACCAAAAGTAGTTGATAGTTTTGGACGTATAGTTTAAAGTTAAGTAAATTAAGATGGTAAAAATAGGAGATGTAGAACTAGGTGAGTTTCCATTATTATTAGCACCAATGGAAGATGTGAGTGATCCGCCCTTCCGAGCATTATGCAAAGAGCAAGGCTGTGACATGATGTATACAGAGTTCATTTCTGTGGAAGGTCTGATACGAGATGCTACAAAGAGTGTCCAAAAACTCGACATCTACGATGAAGAACGCCCAATAGGCATACAAATATTCGGTGCTAATATTGATTCTATGATGCGCGCTGCGGAAATAGTAGAAGCAGCTAAACCAGAGGTATTAGATATCAATTATGGCTGTCCTGTGAAAAAAGTTACCTCTAAAATGTGTGGTGCTGGTATTTTACAAGACATTCCCAAAATGGTGGAATTAACCAAGCAGGTCGTCAATGCCACTAATTTACCTGTTACCGTAAAAACCAGACTAGGTTGGGATGAAAAAACAGAGTATATAGAAGAAATAGCGGAACGGCTACAAGATGTAGGCATTAAAGCCTTATCTATTCATGGACGTACTCGCAAGCAGATGTATAAAGGAGAAGCAGATTGGACAAGAATCGGAAGAATTAAAGAGAATCCTAGAATACATATCCCTATCTTTGGAAATGGAGATATTAATAGTCCTCAAAAAGCAGTAGAATATAAAAATAGATATGGAGTGGATGGGATTATGATTGGTCGAGCCTCTATTGGTTATCCTTGGATATTTAAAGAAATTAAGCATTATATGGCTACAGGAGAAATACTGCCACCTCCGTCTGTTGAAGAAAGAGTTGCTGCTGCTAAACAGCATCTTCTACACTCTATTGAATGGAAAGGCCAGACCTTAGGCATGTTAGAAATGAGAAGGCATTATACCAATTACTTTAGAGGTTTTCCTCATATCAAACCCTATAGAACAAAATTGGTTACCTGCCCTGATCCAGAAGAAATTATGCAAACATTACAACAAATTGAAGAACGATATTCGGAACATCAGTTTGTGTGAGAAAAAAGCTGTTAGCCTTTAGCTGTCAGCTATTAGCTTCAATCAACACATGAAGCTGATAGCTAACAGCTAAAGGCTAACAGCTAATTCAACTTTTAACAACTTACTATCTATTGGTCTTTAATATACAACCACAGGAACGAGAAATTTTCAGCTTAATCGAGCAAACCGCTACGGAGTTAGGCTACCCAACCTATGTGGTAGGTGGATATGTACGAGATCGTTTGTTAGCTCGCCCCTCTAAGGATATGGATATAGTTTGTGTGGGCAATGGTATTCGATTGGCTCAAAATATTGCATCCAAAATGCGACCAATACCTAGAGTGGTGGTCTATAAGCGATTTGGAACGGCCATGCTAAAATGCCAAGATCTCGAAATAGAATTTGTAGGCGCACGGAAGGAGTCGTATAGACATGATTCTAGAAAACCTAGTATTGAAAACGGCTCTTTAGAAGACGATCAAAATAGGCGAGATTTTACCATCAATGCCCTAGCGGTAAGCTTAAACGGTCGGAATTTTGGACAATTAATTGATCCATTCGGCGGCTTACAACATTTAGAAAGCAAACTCATAAAAACACCCCTCGAACCAGGAAAAACCTTTTCTGATGATCCTCTTCGGATGATGCGGGCTATACGCTTTGCTACACAGCTTGGTTTTGAAATTGAATCCAATACCTTCTCTGCCCTTACCGAGTATAAAAGAAGAATGAAAATCGTTTCTAAAGAACGAATCATTGTAGAACTCAATAAAATAATTTGCAGCCCTAAGCCTTCCATCGGTTTCAAATTATTATTTGATACAGAACTACTAGAAGTTGTTTTTCCAGAAATGGCTGCACTTCATGGGGTAGATTATATTGATGGGAAAGGACATAAAGACAATTTTTATCACACTTTAGAGGTCTTAGATAATGTAGCTAAAAAGACGGACAGTTTATGGCTACGCTGGGCTGCAATCATGCATGACATAGCGAAGCCGCCAACCAAAAGGTTTCATAAAGAACACGGATGGACTTTTCACGGGCATGAGGCATTAGGTGCTATTATGACGCCGCGGATATTTAGAAATTTGAAATTACCGCTGGATCATAAAATGAAATATGTTCAAAAGTTAGTTCGTTTACATTTAAGACCGATTAGTTTAACTCAAGAAAATATTACGGATTCGGCTATTAGAAGATTACTTTTTGAAGCAGGAGATGATATTGATGATCTGATGTTGCTATGCGAAGCAGATATCACCACAAAGAATCCTAATAAAGTTAAACGCTTTTTACACAACTACAATATCGTTAGAGAAAAGCTGAAAGAGATAGAGGAAAAAGACAAAATCCGAAATTGGCAACCTCCAATTACTGGAGAAATGATTATGGAAACTTTTAATATTTCTCCTTCTAAAACAGTCGGAATAATAAAGAATCAAATCAGAGAAGCGATTCTGGACGGTGAAATTGGAAATAACTATGACGAAGCTTTTCAATTTATGATTGAACAAGGGAAGGAATTGGGCTTATCTCCTAATTAAGGCAAATTAAAATAATTGGTCGAAGTTACAAATCATAGCCGTCAGGCTAAGAAAAAATAGTACTGTAAATCAATCACTTATCCTTAATTAACAGAGATGGCTGGCACTTTGAAAGTGCCTGCCATCTTCGCAAAAACCTAGTAAATACAAAGGTTTGAAATTAGCTCCTCTTCAAGTAATACTTTTTAACCTGACGGCTATAGTTGGTAACTTCAAATGGATATTTTTCAAGTTTGTAACGTTGCATTTTTCCATCTCAGCGTTCAAAAATCTACTCCGACATTAAAAATGATAAAAAGAACCATTCTATATGCGCTCTTCCTAATAATATCTATCAACGCTTATGCCCAAGATTCTTTAGGCGTTTTTAAAGAAATTGCTTATTCTGCCGATACCACTATACTTACCAAACCTGTTAAACAAAAATTTAAATTAAAAAATTATTTCCAAAAAGGTTATCCTTCCCCAAAAAAAGCCGTCACATTAGCAGTGATTCCTGGTTTAGGTCAAATATATAATAAAGATTATTGGAAATTACCTATTGTGTATTTATCCTTAGCTGGAGTGATATACGCTATTGATCATAATAGCTCTAGATATGAGACATTTCGACGAATTAATGATGCAAGAACAAATCCAAATAGCGTATTCGAAGACGGATTTCCGACCTTACCTAATGCTGCCATAAGGGATGCACGAGATACATTTGACAAAAGAAGACAACTTTCATGGTTGGGCCTATTCGGTTTTTACATAATATCTGCTGGAGAAGCTTTTGTAGATGCCCATCTCAAAGATTTTGATGTAAATGACGATATAAGCTTCCAACCAAGCATTCAATCTAGCCCAATCGCTACCACTACAATTGGCGTTTCAGTCAAAATTAAATTGCACAAATAATATATTTTAAAATATATAATTTGGAAAAAAATCAGTAGTTACGAAAAAAAAATGGTCTCATCTGTAGCTAATTTGATAAAAAACAGATAATTTGACCCCCATATATTGTAACTTATTTGTCTATATAAACTGTATGTTTCCAAGAATGTATCTCCATTTTTCTTTCTAAGAGGGCATTTCGTTGAGATAACGTAGCAATTTTGGAAGTAAATGGTGAATTGATTTTTAAATTACACCTATTACATTTTATTAGAAGAACATACTATGGGGTCCCCAACTACGCACATCCCCTAGATAACAACACAGAATTCCGTTAATTACAAAACTAACAAACGACTATGCCTGATTTACTCAAGGGAATTATTGGTCTAGTCCTTTGGTTTTTCTTGACTTTCGGTATGTACAAGTATTGTGCTCCAGCTGCTGGTAGCTTTCCCTTTTGTGGAAGTAGTGCCCAAAAAGTAGTCACAGCACCTGTAGCAGTCACCGAAGTCAATAGATTTCCACTGGATTTCCAATGGTCTAATGCCACTAGTAATACTAATGAAGGATTTGAAGCTATGAAAGCTAATCTCCTATCAGGGGCTACGGACAACAACATTTTAGAAATCATAGGTAATTACTATGATGGTGAAGAAAACACGACCTCTTATGAAAATTTGGGGCTTGCCAGAGCGAACCAAATCAAAAAGCTACTACAAGAAGAATTGCCAGAGGCAAGATTCCAATTATCTGCTAATCAATTGGATGCTTTAGCGGAAGCTAGGACAGATTATTTTGAAAGTGCCTCTTTTAATTGGATAGAAGGAGAAAGAGGACCTGTAGAAATTTTAGAGGATCGAGCCATTATCCGATTCCCATACAACTCCGTGCAGAAAGAGGTTGATCCCAAAATTGATGCTTATCTGGAAGACTTAGCTACTCTATTAAAAGAGAATGGTGGCAATGTCCAATTAACAGGACATACAGATGATGAAGGCGCTCCTGATAGAAATGAAATTTTGGCACATAGACGGGCAAAGATGATTCGAGATATTTTAAGAGTAAAAGGGGTAAAACGAAGTCAAATAAAAACTTTCACAAAAGGGGAATATGCTCCAATTAGTTCTAACGATACAGAGGAAGGGCGACGAGATAATAGACGGGTGGAAGTGCAAGTCGATTTTTAAAATGGGCTAATTGTTGGTCAAAGTTGAATTCAAATTAATCAAAATTAAAAAAAGATGTCGCTAAATATATTATTTCTATTTCAAGCTAATACCGTTAATTTTTGGTGTTTTGCTTGTTGGTTATTATTACCATTTTTATTAGGCTTAGGACTAGGATATTGGATTTGGGGAGCTTATAAAGCGCTTGTAGAAGAGAGAGATTTAAAAATTTCAAGATTAAATAGGAAAATATCTGACAATGAAAAAGAGCAGATAGATCTTAAATACAAACTAGAATCTACTAATAATATTAGTACAAAACTAAAGGCTTCTTTAGCAGATAGTCAAGCTGAAAATTCTTCTCTTCATAGTCGTCTTAGACTAGCAGAAGAAGCGGCTACCAAAGTAGAAGTCGTTGAAGAAGTTACAGAAGAAGTAGTGGAAGAAACACCATTAGCTGTTGTTGAAACAGTGGAAGAAACAATAGTAGAAGAGGTAGTCGAAGAAACAGTAGTAGAAGAAGTAGTCGAAGAGGTGCAACCACCTATTAAAGAAGTAGTCATAGCAGCAACTGCAGCGACAGCCGTAGCCGCAACTGTAGCTGCAACTCCCTCTGAAGATGAAAAAGAGGATGACTATTTACCTTGTAAAGAATATATTGGTCATAGTGTAAATGATAAGCGCAATAATGTTGCCTTCTTTAAACATAGTAATGGACAGTATTACTTTGCATTATATGCAGAAGATGGATCAGTAAGACTTAGAAGTGAAGGATTTTCAAAAGCACAATTAAGAGATAAAGAATTATCTGGAGTCGTTCGATTTAAAGATAATCCAGAGATGTATAAGCGCGTTCAAAAAGGCAAATACTATATGGATGTCTTATTTGATGAAACAGGAAGAGAGGTCGGAAGAAGCTGCCTTCAAAAGCAAGAGGAAGCAACAACTGAGGTGAAAGCAGAGGAAGCAGCACCTGTTGAAACAGCAGAGGTTAAAGTGGAAGATGCAAAAGTATCAGAAAGAAAAGTTATCACGGTTAAGAGAACCGTTAATATATCTGGTCTTGAAGACCTAGATGGCATTGATGCAACCTCCCAACGTAAATTAATAGATTTAGGTTTTGGCAGTATGACAGCCCTTGCTGCAGCTAGTCAAACTGATTTAGCCAATCGTTTTGCTGGAACTGGACTTAATTGGAAGCATTGGTGGAATCAATCAAAGTATGCTACAAATGGCGACTGGGCCAAGTTTTACGCGCTTCAAAATGAAAAAAGTACGAAGACAAGTCTTAGTGCAGATACACCAGTAGCAGAAGTACCTAATACTACCCTGCCAGAGGCGACACCATTACAAGCTGTGCCTACTACTAAAACGCTTACAAAAGAAAATCAATATCAGGTCTATTTTAATAATGATAATCTACAAATCATTGAAGGGGTAGGGCCTAAAATTGAAAAAATATTAAAAGAGGCAGGTTATAGTACTTGGGGCCTTTTAGCCAATGCTAGTTATAACGACCTTAAAAAGGTAATGAGTGACGCAGGGCCAAGATACCGTATCCATAACCCAAAATCATGGTCTAAGCAAGCTCAATTAGCCAATGATAATAAATGGGATGAGTTAATCAATTATCAAAAGTTTTTAGAAAATACGATTGGAACAGATAGTGCTTATTCTAAAGTTGAAAAATTATTAAATAAAAATCTTGGCTTTGCAAATTCCGAAGTAAATGATTTAAAAATTGTTGAAGGGATAGGGCCTAAGATCGAAGGCTTACTAAAAGCAGGTGGCATCAACACTTGGAAAGGTTTATCTAATGCTTCTGTTGATAAATTAAAGTTAATCTTGCTCAATGCTGGTAATCGATACCGATTGGCGGATCCATCCACCTGGCCTATTCAAGCTGGCATGGCCCATAGACAAGAATGGACTAAGTTGAAAGAATATCAAGATTTGTTGCAGGGAGGGAAACGGGTTTCGTGAAGTATATTAGATTATCAGATAATTATGAGGATAGCTTTTGGCAATCGGCAAGCAGTAGTTTTAATATAGTTTTTTAGAGGTAGCGATTTTGTTAGGTTTTTTTATAAAAAAACCTAACAAAATCGCTACCTCTAAAGAAATATAGTCAATGTACTTGTTGCCGAGTCTCAAGATAAAGAACCTTAGCCTGACGGCTATGGAGTACTACTAAAAGAAGAAGCCGAAAGCCCTTCTTTATTGAATAATGTTCCAACCATCCAGTTTTTCCAGCCATACCTCACCTCCTTAGGAGTACTAACCTTTGATATCCTTCGTATTGTCTTAATTTCCACTCCATATTGGACTGCCCAGAAGACAACCATACTTCACCAATCATTACATCTTTGAAAGTAATCGTGCTATCCTTAGTGGTAATCAGCACTTCAAAAGGGCACACTAAACGGAAATGCTGAACAGTTAAAGAAAAATACCCCTAAATAGAAACTTTTTGACCTGAAACTCCATTGTATAATATGGTGTTTTTTTGCAATTTGCATGAAAAACCGACAAGTTTATCCAAAAACAAAAAGCAGTTGACAATAGTTGGATTTGTAAGCCGTATGTAGTGGCGACTTCAGTCGACCTGTGCGATTAAAAATAGGGTTACTGCGAAACATTGGTTTCAAAAAATATAATCCCTAATGATTTGGTAAAAAACTGTAGTACTCCCCTTTAGGGGTCGGGGGTTCTTGAGTGAAGGCTACCATCATTTTACAACCCTCGCCCCCTAAAGGGGAGTACTTTGGCGAATCCTTTGAATTCTAGACGAAAACTTCAACATTTTGCCGCTTTTTTTACCAAAAAAATCCTTGAAATAGGAAAATTATTTTAATCGCACAGATCGACTGAAGTCGCCGTTACACTGGATGCAACGAGGTAGTTAGAATAGTATCAACTAGTCAGATAAATTCGTCAAATTATCCAGAAACAGTACTCCGTAACGATAAAAGAAAGAATGATTCAGTTAGATCCAGAAGATGTTTTTCAGAAACTAGAATTTGATAAGATATTAGAATTAGTAGAGCAAGAGTGTTTTGGGGACTTAGGTAAATTAGCAGTTAATGAAATTTTCCCTGAAACAGATATAGTCTCCATTACTAAGAAATTAAAAGAAGTTGAAGAATATCAACGCACACTAGGTAATGATCCTTTTCCAATAAGTGCCTACGAGGATGTATCGGAGGACTTAAAGATGTTGGGAATAGCAGATTATGTATTGCCTATAGAAGGAATGCAGCGAATCAATGTGGTGCTAAGTGCTACACAAGCTATTTTTAGCTATTTTGAAAAAGACCGACAAGAGGTCTACCCTACCCTATATAACTTAATACGTCCCCTTACTTTTGATGCTACCTTGATTAAAGAAATAGACCGAGTCATTGATGAAAAAGGACAAATCAAAGATGATGCTTCTCCCCGTTTACAAAAAATTAAGCGGAGTATGGGCGCGAAGGTCAAGGAATTAGATAAGCAGTTTCGTTCAATCATTACCAAATACAGAATGCAGGGCTGGTTGAGTGATAATGTAGAAAGTTTTAGAAATAATCGAAGAGTATTAAGTGTACCTGCGGAGCATAAACGAAAAATACGGGGTATTATACATGATGAATCTACGACGGGTCGAACCGCCTTCATTGAACCAGAAGGTATAATTGAAATCAACAACGATATTTTTGAATTAGAAGTAGAGGAGCGCCGAGAAATTTATAATATTTTAAAAGAATTGAGTGAGGTACTCCGACCTTATGTTGAGCCCATTCAAGGCTATCAAGATTTAATGATTTATGTAGACGTTGTTCAAGCCAAGGCTCGACTATCTTATCGGATAGGTGGACATATGCCACAACTTAAAAAGAAACCTCGGCTCGCTATTAAAAAAGGATTTCATCCCTTGTTATTTTTAAAAAATAAACAACAAAATAAAAAGACGGTTCCTTTTGATTTGATCTTGTTTGAAGGTACTAGAATTTTGATGTTGAGTGGCCCGAATGCTGGTGGTAAGTCTATTACGCTCAAGTCCGTTGGCTTATTGCAAATCATGTTGCAATCTGGAATGTTGATCCCCGTTGAACCTATTAGTGAAATGGGAATTTTTCATGGCTTTTTTGCAGATATAGGAGATCAACAATCCATTGAGGATGATTTAAGTACCTATAGTTCTAGGCTTAAAAATATGCGGATTTTTTTAGAAAAAGCCAACAAGAAAAGTTTAATCCTAATAGATGAATTTGGTTCAGGAACTGATCCAACTATAGGGGGAGCAATAGCAGAGGCGATTCTAAAAGAATTAAATCATCGAGAGACTTTTGGTATTATTACCACCCATTATTCTAATCTAAAAATATTCGCCCATAAGACAAAAGGTATCGTCAATGGGTCTATGACTTTTGATAAGGATACCTTGAGTCCTACTTATCAATTGCGGGTCGGTAAGCCTGGTAGTTCTTATGCTTTTGAAATTGCCCAAAAAAGCGGTCTTGATAAGAAATTGCTAGACTACGCCAAGCATCGAACAGGGAAAAATGAAAAGGCAGTCGATCAACTACTAGTAGATCTACAAAAGGAAAAACAGATTATTGAGGAGCAATTGAAAGCCAGTAAAGCTAAGGAAAAGGCTTTAGAGCGATTGATTAAAAACTATGAATATCTCCAACGAGATATGGAGTATCGCCGCAAAAAACATAAGTTAGAACTTAAAGAACATAAACTTCAAGGCACCGCTAAAGACAATAAACAATTAGAAAAACTAGTAAGAGAATTAAAAGAAAATGAACGGCTGAGTGAAAAGCAAAAACTAGAAGAAGCTAAAAAAATAGCGGCAACAGTAAGAGCAGAAAAAGAACAAATAGCCGCAGAGGTTGTCCAATTAAAAGAGGACATTTATTACCAGCCCAATAACAAAGCGAATAGAGAATTAAAAGTGGGAGACTTTGTTAAATTGAAAACAGGTAGTGCTACGGGTATTATAGAAGGAATTAATAAAGGAAAAGCCGTTTTAAAAATGGGCATTATGCACCTCACGGTTCCTTTAGTTGATATAATAGGTGCCAAAGAACCACTAGAAATTAACAGCAAAAAGAGGGTCCAATTGGATACCGTAGCCCCAAGCGAAAAGTTTGAAAGTCGTATTGATTTAAGAGGGATGCGCTATGAAGAAGCCATCGGTGTATTGCAAACCTTTATGGATCAAGCACTTATATCTAGTGCTTCCTTACTAAGAATTATTCATGGTAAAGGAACGGGTAGTCTTAGAAAAGGGGTGCATAAAAAATTGAGAGAATATAAAGATGTTCGCTATGATCATCCAAAACCAGAGGATGGCGGGGATGGGGTGACTATTGTGGAGATATTATAATATGCCTTATATATTAAAAATAAACACAGAGATATAGAGCACATCTTTTAATGATGAATGATGAATGATGAATTCTTTGATGTTGACCTTTTTTGATGTTGACATGAGTTTATTATTCTCTGTGCGCTCTGTGTCTCCGTGTTCAATACCATAGTTTATTA
>CAYOBX010000165.1:0-11279 GCA_964402245.1 uncultured Saprospiraceae bacterium
TTTTTTATAAAAAAACAAAACGAATTTGCTCCCTCTAAAGAGTAATATTAAACATACTTGTTGCCTAGGCTTAAGCCAATCTTACTGTAACTTACTAGCTTTTACCTAAATAATTTTTGTTTTTAGCAAAAACTAAGATTATCTATCGAAGCACATCAAACACCCGACTATACTTCAAAATAAAACTCCGATTTAATGGCCCATTCACCAATTCTGATAGTTGCCCTCTATTCTCATTATACACTAAAAACAGTCCAGTGTTAGCTTGTTGTAACCAACCAAATCGAATATTAGCAGACCACACATCCGCTACAGAGTTATACTGAATCAAACTTTGTGTAAAGATACTTGGCGTAAAAGAGTAGGCTAATTTAGCCCGAAAAACATCTGCCGTAAAATCTCCATCAGGTAATCTAATATCATTATGCTGGAAGCCAATTTCTGAATTAAATTTATCCCCAAGAATCAAATTAATAGAGGCACTATTTGCAAAACGAGTACCACCAAAAAAACCTCCATTTATATGACGAGTACTAATCGAAACAGGTTTACTTGGATTCGTTATGAAAACAATTTGAGATTCTGCATGGTCATAAGTGCCAGGTGGCACGATCACACCTTTTGAGATTTCAAAAGGTTCATAGACTCCTTGGGCGGTAAAGTTAACTCCAGTGTGTACCTCAAATGCATTTTTCCAAACCCAATGATTATCTATATGTAAGAAACCTGTTTGTAATCTATTTTCTGCATCCCAATAACCACGATAAGAAATATGTGGACGATTTTCTAAAAATTTAGAATTTTCATCCGCTCTTAAATTATAAAAAACTAGGCCTTCTACTTTTTTAAATCCACCTTCTCTACCTAAAAATCCAACCTCTGGATTGAAATTTTCCCCTACTTGGGTATAGCCAGCAAACATGCGCCAACCGTTCCAATTATAATCTGATCTAAGTTGAAAAGAAAGATCTTCTCCTTCCAATTCTGGCGTATCTGTTTTAGCTATATAACCTGATAATTTAGCCTTTCTGCCTAAGCCCAATCGACCATCAATAGCATAGGTTCGATTATAATCATCGGAAGCATCATCGCCAAGTCCGCTTCGATTCGTAAATAGACCACCGATACCTGAACGGCCTTCTTGGTGATTGATTCTAGCTACTGTAAAATTGTTTTTACGAACATCTAATTCAGGTACGTCACCTGTTGTCATATTTAGTAAGCCAATAGCTGTCTTATTCACTTTACCAGATAATCTTGCACCACCGATTATTGGTGTTTGGATACCTCCAGCCGCAATACCTATTCGGCGACTGAAAAACAAATCTACTTCCCCAGGGGAACCAACGGTAAATAATCCAGCATTCTCTAGAAAGAAAGGTCTTTTTTCAGGAAAGAATAGATTAAAACGATCTAAATTGACCTGCTGATCATCTACTTCAACTTGGGCAAAATCGGTGTTATAGGTTAAATCTAAAGTTAAACTTGGCGTAACACTATATTTAACATCTACGCCTACTTCTGCTTCAAAATCAGTACCTCCGCCTACCAATGTGAAATCTTTATCCAATCGACTAAGGGCATAAGGAATCACCTTTAAATTTCCAGGATTTTTAATGGTCAATCCAGTTAAGGTGCCAGCTAAAGACAGCCGTTTCATATCTAATCCTAAAGGTAAGGGCGACCAGAAATTAATCTCATTGGTCTTTCGAATATTTCTACGAAAGTTAATCCCCCAAGTCGTGTTTTCTCCTGATTTAAAACGCAAGGTTCTAAATGGAATGGCAAACTCTGCACTCCACCCATACTCGCCTACTTCTGTTTTTACTTCCCAAGAAGCATCCCAATTTAGATTAAAACCACCAATGACACCACCTTGTTGCCGATTATTATTAAAGTTGCCTTGCCCTTCATTATCGACTTGGGCATCATATTCTATACCTACGGAATTGGTGCCAAATACAAAGCCATTCTGACTATCCTTATAGGTATCTAAGATAAATAAAAAGGCATCCGTTCCTGCCAAATCTGCATCTCGACGTGCATCTGAAACAACTAATTGGTCGGGTGTAGCATCATAGCAAACTACAGATAAATATAAAGTAGTTTCTGTATAAGCAATTCGGATGTCCGTTTTTTCTGTTGGTTGGTTGCCCCAGTTAGGGGTATTTTGGATAAGCTTTCCAACGGTATTTATTTTTTGCCAAATTGGGTCGTCTAGTACATTTCCATCAAGCGTAGGGGCAGCAGTTATTTGATTCGCTTTTGTGGAGGGACGGTCGGCAGCAGTCATGTCTTCTTGGGCGAATACGCTAAGTGGCAATAGTAGGAGTGCCAGCCATGAAAATTTGGATAGAGCAGTCATTAATAATGTTAGTTTTATATTAAAGTGAAAGGCTTTCTTATAAAAAATATAGGGTGAAGTTGCAAACCATAACCGTCAGACTAAGGTTCTTTATTTTGAGACTCGGCAACAAGTATGTTTACTACATTACTTAGAGGTAGCGATTTTGCTAGGTTTTTTTATAAAAAAATCTAGCAAAATCGCTACCTCTAAAAAAGAATATCAAAGCTACTGTTTGCCGACCATCGCATGCTCTTTTGATTAAGCGAGGTATATTTTAAACAACTTCATTACTAAAGGTAGGAAATATTGCTCATACTAAGTAACGATAAAAATTCTTTTATTCTTCTTTTGTAACTGACTAGGAGTCAGGCGACAGGGCAGGCTGACCGATTTTGAACCAGCCAAATAAATTTGGCGGTTACGAAAAACACATTCACGGTCAGCCTGAGGGGGCAGGAGTCAGAACATTCTGGGTATTTGAAGGGAAAATTACTTTGAATCGAAGTCGAAACAGTTCTCTACTCACGAAATTTCACCTGATCCTTCTTTACCAACACCTATATAGATTCCTTTCTTAGAAGTATAAGGCATAGAGGTAATTCCTAATAAAGATTCCTCATCCCACCACATACTCGGACTAACGATGATATACTTATCAAATAAGTTAGGTTGTTTATAAAGTTTTTTTAAATGAACAAAGGCAGTTCAATTAATCGAACTGCCTTTGACCGTAGCTCAAGCTTCCAGCTTGAGAAAAAACTCAAGCTAGAAGCTTGAGCTACGCAAAAATATGGTTTATATAATTTTTTGTGTACGCTGTTTAAGCATAGCAATAATTTCTTCTTCTGATTGATAGGTATTACCAATATTTACAAAATGCTTGGCTAGTATATCATAGCGTTTAAGCATGAGCCATAACCAAATGATAAAATAGTCGATACCTTCAAAAACTATAGCTTTATTAGCGATATACTGATCTATATTTTTTTTAAAATCTTTCGGCATATCAGTCCAATGCATGTGTGGTTTCAAGTGGTGTCCAATATGGTAGCCGTCATTAAAGCAACGTTTGTTGTAAACATTATTGATACAGGTAATGCTATTTCTATAATTATTTTCTGGTGCGGCAGCATCTATAAAAGCATGTTGCGCCCAATTGCCAGACATCATTGCAAATCGGACAATAATGGTTGGCAATATAAAGACTAATAAAGTAGCTTTTAAATTAAATAAAGCAAGTACGATCCATATACTCATGAAAGTTAATTCACCAATGATCGCTTTTTTCATGAATTTTTTCTTCTTCTTTTGTTGATGGTATTGTATTAATTGAATGACTCCCAAGAATAAGAAAGATATATAGTACTTAATATAATCAATAAGGCTATCCCGTTGGTACTTCATTGTAGAACTCAAATCTGGTTCTAGATTGTTCTCTGCATGGTGCATGCCTATATGATGACTAAAATAGGTATCAGGAGATTGCCCCATAAATGGACATAAAATCCAAGGAATAAAGCGATTTCCTAATTTATATTCTCTTTTAAAAAATGGCCGATGGCTAGTATTATGTAGCATTAACGTAAATGGCCCCGTGTACCATAACAAGCCCGCCGCATAAAGAACCGCTAAAGCCCACCATTGCCAAATCGTACTATCTATTGTATAGGCGATGGCAGCAGTAGGAATAAATAGAAGAGATAGCTTTATCATCAAATAAATAAAAGGCAAGTCTCGCTCATCTTTCAAATATTTCAAAAAGAATTGATCTAAGGTATCAAATGCTTTTTTGGTATAAATGGGGTCTGTGTTTGTGCTAAGGGTACGCATAGATATATTTGTTAGGAAGACCGCTTCGCTATCAGATATCAGACTTATGACGTTGACACAGTTCGTTTTAAACTCCCCCTGCTCCCTTTTTACAAAGAGGGGGAGACATCTGCGATTGAAAATTTTGTCTCGAAGACGTCTCTCTCCCTTTGAAGGAGGGTTGGGGAGGGTTCATACGGATGCTGAATGATAAAGAAAATTCTACTCAAAAACGTGCTGCGTCGACATCACAGGTCTGACCTCTGACAGTCTCGTTAGCGAAAGCTAACTAGAACGGTCTGACCTCTGACAGCGAAGCGGTCTCAAAAATTAATGTTTGAAGTGGCGATTACCAGTCATAACCATAGTCATTTGATTGGCATCACAATAATCAATACTTTCTTGATCTTTAATAGAACCGCCAGGTTGTATTACTGCATTAATTCCTTCTTTATGTGCAATTTCTACACAGTCAGGAAAAGGGAAAAAGGCATCAGATGCCATCACCGCACCGTTCAAATCAAAGCCAAAAGCTTTAGCTTTCGTAATGGCCTGTTTCAAGGCATCTACACGGGATGGCTGTCCGCAACCCATGCCGATCAGTTGCTTATTTTTAACAAGTGCAATGCCGTTTGATTTCAGGTGTTTTACACTGATACTGGCAAATAAAAGATCTTCGATTTCTTGTTGGGTCGGGGCTTTTGTAGTGGCTGTTTTTAGGTCAGGAGCTGTTTCTGTTTTTAGATCAGTATCTTGCTCCACAACACCATTTAAAAGACTTTTAAAACTCCTAGGTTGTACGTAGAAGTCTTTTATTTTTAGCAAGATACGCTTTTTCTTTTTAGATAATAACTCAAAAGCGTTTGCATCAAAATCTGGAGCGATTATTACTTCATAAAATAATTTATTGATTTCTTCTGCGGTTGGTAGATCTAGTGATTTATTACAAATGAAAATACCACCAAATGCAGACACATTATCACAAGCTAATGCTGCTTGCCATGCTTTGTGCAGGGTAGGGCGCGTAGCTAAGCCACAAGTATTGGTATGTTTTAAAATAGCGAAAGTCGGATCCTCCTCTTTAAATTCTTTCATAATCTGAACCGCTGCATCAATATCTACTAAATTATTGTAGGAGATAGGCTTACCACCTAGCCGAACAAATATTTGCTCAAAGTCTCCAAAGAAGACGCCGTCTTGATGTGGATTTTCTCCATATCGTAAAATATCGGATCGGTGAATGCTGTATTTAAAAGATAAATCAGCCGTACCTTCATTGAAGTAGTTAAAAATAGCCACATCATAATTCGAAGAAACTTTGAATGCTCGACGCGCTAATTCTTTTCTATCTGCTTCATCTGTAAAACCTTGCTTGTTTTTTAAAAGATCTAGGAGATCGGCATATTCTGTTTTAGAAGGAATGACCACTACATCTTTGAAGTTCTTTGCTGCTGCACGGATTAAAGAAATACCACCAATATCTATCTTTTCAATAATAGCTGTTTCGTCTTTGGTATTGGCTACGGTTTCTTCAAAAGGGTATAAATCTACAATAACCAAATCAATTTCTGGTATTTCGTATTTTTCTAATTGCCCTAAATGGGCTTCTTCCCTTCTTGCTAATATACCACCGAATACTTTGGGATGTAATGTTTTGACTCGACCATCCAAAATAGAAGGGTAAGAGGTTAAGCTTTCTACTGAAGTAACGGGGGCACCTAGTTGTTCTATGTACTTTTGAGTACCTCCAGTAGAGTAAATCTTTACGCCTATTTTTTCTAGTTCTCTAATAATTGGTTCTAAGCCTTCTTTAGAATAAACAGAGATAAGGGCTGTGCTAATCTTTTTTACAGACATTTGTTGTTATATAGGTATTTTTTAAAAGAATACTTGTTACCCTTTAATAAACAGCAATCTGAAAATGTCTTGGCATCCCATCCGCTTTGCGGTTCGGAATTGACTTTCCTCATGCTATTTTACTTTAAAAAATAAGTCCGTAGCTGGGCTATGACTGATTTTTTAAAGAAAACTATCGAAAGAATCCATAATTCATATAGCCACTTCTTAAAGAGTAACAAATCTAGAGAATAGAGATAGATTCATTTTTAAATATTTTCAGCTCTATTCTCTGTTCTCGCTTTTCTATTTTACAAGTTGTATATATGTATTGAAAATACGATCAATGGTTGGAGAACATTGTTTTTGGGAAAGCGCAAAAATAGGGAGAAAGATAGGTTTTACAAAATAAATTTTATTAGCGGAATATTGGAGAGAATGGTGGGAGGGTATATTTGAGGCTGTCTAATAAGACATAAATAAATTTTGCAAGCAAAATAATGTATTGAACGCAGAGGCACAGAGATGCAGAAAACAAATATAACTCTGTATCTCAGCGTCTCTGCGTTCAATTATGTTGTCGCTAGTTTTGAAAAATATCTTTTTAGACAATCTCGGTAATAAATTCAAAATCTATCTACCGAAATAAAGCAATATCTCCTTTATAAATATCAGAATAACCATCAATAAATTCTACTTCAGCCCAGTAAATGAATAAGGCAGAGGCTAGGCGTTGTCCATTAAAGTCTCCTTTCCAGCTAGTAGAAGCATCATTTGGAGAGAAATTATCGGCTTCATAGACTAAGGTTCCATGTCGATCAAATACTTTGAATGCTTTAATTAATTTAATATTATTCCCACCATATATCATTAGGGCATCATTATACCCATCACCATTTGGAGAGAAGGCGTTGGGCACATATACATCTCGTTTATTATCAATCGCTATAAACACTTCGTCAGTTGCCACACAGTCTGTATCAATATCGGTTACGGTAACTTTATAAGTAGTAGATGCAGTTGGCGTAATTTCGATTGTATTACAGTTGGTACAAGCACTATCTGCTAGATTCCATTGATAGCTTACAGGAAGGTTTGTTAATGCGGTCAATTGAATGGTATTACCCAGTTGAAGGGTTTGAGATTCCCCTAAATTTACTTCTAATACTGGTGGGGTATTGATGGTTACCGTTTCGGTTATATCGCAACCATTTGCATCTTGTGCAATTACCTCATAACTATCTGCACTTAAATTATTAAAAGTATTGATAGTAGAGAAAACAGTTCCATTGAGACTATAAGCATATGGAGCAACCCCCCCTACTGGTTCGGCTATAAATATTTCGCCACTCTTAGGTCCACCAGGACAAGTAACATCTTGCTTGGTGATCTGAGCAGATAAAGCTGCTGGTTGTGATAAATCTAGTGAAGTATTATTGGTACAACCTATTGCATCCGTAACTGTCAATGAATAATTATTAGCTGCTAAACTATCATTTAAGGCATTTGTAGTATTGTCATTCCATAGATAAGAAAAGCTACCATTTCCGCCTGTTGCCATCCCTTCTAATAATCCATTATTGTCTCCAAAACAATTAATAGTCGAAAGGACATCAATAGTTGCTACTATTGGAGCGGGTTCTTCAATGTCAACAAATGCAGTATCGGTACAATTATCTTCATTGCTTACAATGACTGTATGAATACCAGCAGTTAAGTCATTAGCCATAGCTGTTGTGTCGCCATTATCCCAAATTAAACTTGTAAGGGCACGACTAGCACTGACTACTGCTTCCCCATCATTATTTCCAAAACAACTAATTCCTTTAGTCTGAGTGGCTTTTGCCGTAAAGTCTTCTGGTTGGGCTATATTAAAACTGAGGGTATCTATACATTGTTTTTCATCTGTTACCGTTAATCGATAATTTCCCCCACATAAGGTTCTGAGATTTTGACCATGATCTATATTATCAGACCATTCAAAATCAAATCGACCGTTGCCCCCTTCTACTAATAAATCCACCATGGCATCGCAAGTGTTATGGCAAGAGGCAGGGATTAGTGTGTCTATAGTGATATTGATTGGGTTGGGTGTAAAGACCGTAACTAATTTATCCTCAATAGAATTAGTAGCGGTAAATACAGAAATTAAATAGTCACCAGCTTCTAAGTCTGTAAAAAACACGGTTTCTGTTGAATCTATAATGGTTCCTTGCTGGATTGCTATACCATCAGCACTGGTTAATTCGTAACTGTAGGGAGGAAGCCCTTGGGTAATATCTAAGACTAACATTCCATCATCGTCCCCAAAACAATCTAAGGTATCATTTGTATAAGTGGCTTTGATAGAAATGACATAGGGCATCACAAAGCATGTATCCAGTGTACAACCAATACTATCTATTATAGCAATACAATATTCAGTTCCTCCTGTTAATTCTTTTCCGACTGGTTCCCCCGTCCCATCTGACCATGTAATATCTTGTTTTCCGGAACCACCAGTAACTGTTATTTTTGCATTTCCATCGGAAACGCCAAATCCTCCAGCCAGTTTTGTAACATCAATTTCTAGACGAAGGGAGTCTGCAAAACTTAATGTGGTCTCTAAAATTTCTAAACAACCTTCTGCAAAAATTACCGTGTCAGTATAAGTTCCTTCGACTGTATATAGTTGATTTCCTAGTATATAAGGTGTTCCTTGACAGGTAACCGCCTCGAGTTTCTTTAATTCAGGATAACCAGGATCTGTTATACTTATATCAAATATTCCAGTAGAATTTGCTTCGCTACCGTCGACCATGATCCAATACGATCTATTAGGATCAAGACAACCTATATTAAGACCATTTTTTAGTGCATCATTGTCATAATGATGGCTTACTCTTGTTAAGTTGCCTGTGCAAGTATCATCATCTGAACTGAAAACGGCTATTTGGGGTTCGATAGGATCAATCCCATTAGGGTAAGCTTGGTTGCTAATTACCTCTATAAAGGCTTGATGCGTCATGGGCGGCGTAAACTGAAACCAGACAGGTTTTAGAGATGGAAAATTTTCGACTACGGGATCATCCGTATTGGTCGCACAATTATTAAAAAAATCAGTATAGATTTTAGTGCCTCCTTCTTCTATAGATAAATTGATCGCCCCACAAATGTCATCATTCCCACCTTCGACGGCTATTTCTCGAATTCTAATACTAAAATACCCATTTAATTCAGGCACATCAGGATTAGTCGTATCATCAAAAACGCCGTCCACTAATAAATGATATTCTTGATTAGGGGGAAGACATTCTAGTAACAAATATTCGTCCAATATAGCAGGATTGTGATGGTCCGTGATGTACGTTGCTTCTCTCCTACAATCACCTGCATCTAATTGGTAGAGTGCTAATTGGAGATTAATAATATCTCCTGTGGCTTCGGGATCATTGAAGGCTTCTATTAATATTAATTCGCTGGGATCAGCTCCTGTATTAAAAGAAAACCAGACGCCTGCATTGTTCGTAAAGCTACCACCGATCTTTTTAGGGTCCTCTTCCTCTGTTGCAGTAGCACAGAAATTATGATAAGTTGTTAGATCTTCCTTTTCTTGATTAGATGTAATCTCTACAATTTCCAAATTAATAGCGTGGCATATATGATCGTTCACTGCTCCATTTTGAGGCCCATTTACTGTAATAGAAAAAGAAAGATCTCCGCCTGAATCTAATCCCTCGGGAATACTTAAATTATAGTTAGTAGTTGTTCCTGCTAGAGGTAAAACGAAAAAATCACAAATCATTTGCTCGCAATCCATATCTATTTCACAAGGAGAAAAGAGGTTATTGTCATTTTCAAAAACCCTAAAACATACTTGAATCTCTCCACCTCTTAAATCTCCTAAACAATCTAAACTAGTAGTGAATTGAGTATTTGGAGTCGTGGTATAACAAAGTGCATCCCCATAGGTTATCCAAGCTTCATTTTGGATATTGACTTGCCAAAGTGGTTCTGCATTCGCCCCAAAACCATCTACACAGGTACTAGTTGCCTGTCCAGCATCTATTTGGACCTCTATTGTATTTTGAGTGAAAATAGTTGTTGAAAATAAGAATAAGATTAGACTGCATCCGAGGATACGGTACAGTTTTGTCGAAGGGAGACTTTTCAGCCATTTGAAAATAGGCATATCGGTAAAGTTGGTACTTATAGAATCGGTTGTGATAAAAATAAATAATCAACCTTAAAAACGTTAAGGATGTAGATTAAATTTTGCTACTATTTGACACTATACTACATATTAGAAATTATTTTAAATAGATCTCTAGCGTAATCGTAGCAAGGATGTCACTAAAATAGAGTGTTTTGGCATATAGCAGAGATACCCAAAGTATTTATGCTTTAATTAAAATAATAGGAGAGAAGTAAGGTAGATAGGGAATTGAAGGTTAGAGTAGAGAAGCGCAGAGAATAGAGATAAATCTATTTAAAACGACGAAATTTCGTTCTATGGAAACATATTTTATCTCTGTTCTCGCTTCTCTAATCTCTGTTCTATTTTTAAGCTTCTAATGGCGGGATTCGCAATACTTGTCCCGGATATATTTTATTAGGATCTTTTAGCATCGGCTTATTGGCATCGAAAATCACTGGGTATTTCATAGCATTCCCATAGTGAGCTTTTGCTATTTTAGATAAAGAATCTCCTTTCTTTACTTCATAGAAAACCGCTTCTGCAGCAGGATTTTCGACAATCATTCGATCATCTACGGATGCAACGCCGGCTACATTACCTAATGCTAGAATTACTTTTTCTTTTTCTGCTTGTGAATCTACGCTACCATAAACGGTCACGGTATCTTCGTAAAAATCTACATCAAGATCTTGAACATCTAAATTTAAACTATTAACGACTCCTTTTAGGACAATTATTTTTTGTCTTCTTGCGATGTCTTCTGCTTTCTTTGTATCGACTTCACTTAAGGTAGTGTTTGTTTTAGTAGCTGTAGCAGTGTTGCCAAATATTTTAGCACCAGCATTTTTTAAAAAAGAAAATAAACCCATAATTGTAATATATATTGGTGTTAGTTAAATTTTATTTTTCATTGACTCTCTTTCACGGGATTTGTCAAAGAATCAATTTTATAAGATAGAAAAATAGAGCGCATTTAGAATAAGGATTTTAATAGTAGGCAAGCAGTAGCTTTCTTATATTCCTTTAGAGGTCGCCAATTTAATTTGTTTTTTTGTAAAAAAACAAATTAAATTGGCGACCTCTAAAAATAAAATTAAACATACTTGTTGC
>CAYOBX010000166.1:0-2590 GCA_964402245.1 uncultured Saprospiraceae bacterium
GTCAGGAGTCAGGGGTCAGGTTCTATTTCGGGAACAGAGAACTATTTCGGCTTCGATTCAAGATTATTCTGCGTTCCATTATGCAGTCATGCTCTGACTCCTGACTCCTGACCCCTAATCATTTACATTTTAATTATTTAATCATATCAAAACCAACATAATGCTGCAATGCCTTAGGAATACGTATCCCATCAGGTGTTTGGTGGTTTTCTAAAAGCGTAGCAATAATTCTAGCTAAAGCTAAAGCACTACCATTAAGGGTATGTGCTAATTGAGTTTTATTATTAGCATCTTTATACCTAACCTTCAAGCGATTACTTTGAAAATTTTCAAAATTTGAAACAGAACTTACTTCTAGCCAACGACCCTGTCCCGCAGAATAGGTTTCAAAGTCAAAAGTCAAAGCAGAGGTAAAGCCTAAATCCCCCCCACATAAGCGAAGAATCCGATAAGGAAGCTCTAATTTGGTAAGCAAATTAGCTACATGGTCAAGCATCGTTTCCAATACTTCATAAGATTTTTCAGGATGAACAATTTGAACGATCTCTACCTTATCAAATTGATGTACTCTGTTTAAACCCTTCGTATCTTTTCCATAAGAACCTGCCTCTCTTCTAAAACAAGGAGTATAGCCCGTCATTTTGATCGGGAAATCAGTTTCTTTGACAATCACATTTCGATAAACATTCGTTACAGGCACTTCCGCAGTAGGAATAAGGTATAAATCGTCTTTTTCCACGTAATACATTTGTCCTTCTTTATCAGGCAATTGTCCTGTAGCTCTTGCAGAATTTTCATTGACTAATAAAGGAGGAACAATCTCTTCATAACCTGCCTTACTTGCTTCATCTAAAAAGAAATTTATCAAGCCTCTTTGAAGTCTTGCTCCTTTTCCTCTAAATAAAGGGAAGCCAGATCCGGTAATTTTAACGCCTAATTCAAAGTCAATTAAGTTATATTTTTTAGCTAACTCCCAGTGGGGTAGTGCTTTTTCACCCAATTTAGGTAATGGACCTTCCCATTCTTTATATACTTCATTATCTTCATCTGTACTGCCTGCAGGAACAGAGTCGTGAGGCACATTTGGGATTTGCAACAAACCATTATCTAACTTCTCCTTAATTTCTCGCATATCTTCCTCCAAGGCTTTTATTTTTACTTTACTAGTCTCTACAGTTTGCTTAAGAGTAGTAGCTTCTTCTTGCTTTCCTTGCTTGAAAAGCCCCCCAATTTCTTTTGAGATCAATTTATTTTTGGCTAATAATTCATCTAAGGCAGTTTGGGTATCTTTTCGAGCATCATCCCATTCAATTATACTATCTATTAATTTGGAAGTATCCTCCTTATAATTTCTGGTGGCTAAACCCTTTAAAATTCTTTCTTTATTTTGTCTAATGAAACTAACTTGTAGCATAATTGTACTTATTTAGAATATTATATTTACGACTTTTATGAAAATTGGAATTTTTTGCAGGAAAAAGCAAAAAAATAATTTTGCATCAATAATTGGAAATAGGAGCAGTATTTTACACTATTTTATCCAACGTTTTGTGCTTAATATTAAACAATTCCTATAGTTTATGAATAATTAACTAGTAAAACTCAAAATAAGTTTCTTTCTTGTGGACCTAAGAAATGAGCAGATGAACGAGTATTTTTTTTCAAAACAAAAGGAATAAAACTTGTGGTATTCTTTTTGATATACTATTTTTGTTTAAAATTTGCAAAGATACTATTTGATATTCAAAATATAAGTGTATTTTTGCTTCCGATAATTAAATCAAACCTCCGAGTTTTTTCTTCAAACCTTATATACTTCGAGGTATCTCTTTAAGCTAGATTCCAGCTTTTTTCCCACGACTAAGTTATTATACTTTCACTCAATTGGGATTTAGTTTCAAGTTTTAAAAATTTATTGATTTACTTTATAGGATTCATACACTATATCTATTGTATGAATATTATAAAATAAGCCCCTGTTCTTTTGGACAGCTTATTTTTTTTTTTGAGGTAGTTAGGAAGCTTTCCTTTGCATTCGTGCAGAACATTTTCCCCACTATACTTACTCCTTTGATATAAAATCACACTAAACTCAGAGACGACAATACTCATTCAAACAACTTACTCACACTCAATTTTACATTTTACTTTTTAGTAACACTATAATTATGTACGATATACTCCAGTTAAATGATATGCTGGTTCCAGAGTTGAAAGAACTTGCTGAGCAGATGAGCTTAAAAGGTTATAAGAGACTTAATAAGCAAGAATTAATCTATAAGATATTAGATGGACAGGCACTCCTAAATGGAGATAAAGCTACTACTAAAAAAAGTGTCAAGAACGGAGAAGAAACAGACACAGAGGTTAGCACTGTTGTAAAGGATGCGGAAGATGTAGTAGAAGAAGACCTTGATCGTAAAGAATCTAATGATAAGAATGATGATGATTACGATGAAGAATATGAAGAAGATTCTCGTGACAGAGGCCGAGGCGATTCTCGTGACAGAGATCGAGGCGATTCTCGTGACAGAGATCGAGGCGATTCTCGTGACAGAGACCGAGGTGATTCTCGTGACAGAGACCGAGG
>CAYOBX010000166.1:2690-11277 GCA_964402245.1 uncultured Saprospiraceae bacterium
ATCGAGGCGATTCTCGTGACAGAGACCGAGGTGATTCTCGTGACAGAGACCGAGGTGATTCTCGTGATAGAGATAGAGACCGAGGCGATTCTCGTGATAGAGATAGAGACCGAGGGGACAGAAGAGATTCTAGAGACCGAGGAGACAGAAGAGATTCTAGAGATAGAGACTATAGAAGTGACAGAGATAGAGACCGAGGTGATTCACGTGATAGAGATAGAGACCGAGGAGACAGAAGAGATTTTAGAGATCGAGACAGAGGTGATAGAAGAGACTCTAGAGATCGAGATTCCAGAGATCGGGACAGAGGCGATTCAAGAGGTAGAAGAAGAGATGTTCGCTCTGAGTCAAGAGACATGGACAGAAGCGAGCCAGACACAAATCGTTTTAATATAGAGTTAGATGGTATTATTGAAGGGGAAGGCATTTTAGAAATGATGCCAGATGGATATGGATTTTTAAGATCTTCTGACTATAATTATCTTACTTCCCCAGATGATATTTATGTTTCTCCTTCTCAAATAAAATTATTTGGATTACGAACAGGAGATACCGTAAGAGGAGCGATTCGCCCTCCAAAAGAAGGAGAAAAGTATTTTGCTTTATTAAGAGTGTCTAGAATAAATGGATTAGAGCCGCATGATATTAGAGACAGAGTTCCATTTGATTATTTGACACCATTATTTCCAACAGAGAAGTTTAATCTTACTTCTTCCGCTTCAGGTAAGGATATGGGGCCGAGAATGATTGATCTTTTTACTCCTATCGGTAAAGGCCAACGTGGTTTAATTGTCGCTCAACCTAAAACAGGTAAGACCTTCTTACTAAAAGATGTTGCCAATGCTATTGGTAAAAATCATCCTGAAACGTATATGATTATCTTGCTAGTGGATGAACGACCGGAGGAGGTAACAGATATGAGAAGAAATGTAAATGCGGAAGTCGTTGCCTCTACATTTGATGAGCCAGCAGACAATCACGTAAGAGTAGCGGGTATTGTATTAGAAAAAGCAAAAAGATTAGTAGAATGTGGTCATGATGTAATTATCCTTTTGGATTCTATTACTAGATTGGCTAGAGCATATAACACGGTAGCACCTGCCAGTGGAAAAGTATTATCTGGTGGTGTAGAAGCGAATGCATTACACAAACCTAAAAAGTTCTTTGGTGCGGCTCGTAACATAGAACACGGTGGTTCTTTGACGATCTTAGCCACTGCCTTAATTGATACAGGCTCTAAGATGGACAGCGTTATCTTTGAAGAATTCAAAGGTACTGGTAATATGGAATTACAATTAGATCGTTCCTTAGCGAATAAGCGTATGTATCCTGCTATTGATTTAACTAAATCTAGTACAAGACGAGAAGATTTATTGTTAGATAAAGATACGCTACAGAGAATGTTTATCTTAAGAAATCACTTGTCAGATATGAAGCCAGACGAGGCAATGCTTTTCTTAAGAAAGCAAATGAATGGTACGACTAGTAATGATGAATTCTTACAAACGATGAATCGTTAATTTCGATTTTGTATCAATATCCTTACAAGACAAAAAAAGGGGAAGCAAATTTTTGCTTCCCCTTTTTTAATGCTTTAGTATATGCTTACGTGGCAAGCAGTAGCCTGTGATATAGTTTTTTAGAGGCAGCCAATTTACCCAGCCCATATATAAAACAACACCCCAACTTCAAACCGCAACATATTAGTAGTAGATTCCTGCAAATCAAAAGCATCTAAAGTATCTCCAACAATCGTGAAGTTATTTAATTTAGAATAATAAGAAGCATTGGTTCCTCTCAAGTAAGAAGCTCTTAAATCAAGCATAAAATGCCATTCCTTATCTAAAGGAATCAAAGCACCGATAGATCCTCCATAGCTGAAGGTAGTGCTTTTACCATCTACAAAACGTTCCAACACTTCATTCTCACCCCCTGTTTCTTCATCTACTAGTTTAGTCACTGTAAAGAAGTGATTAATGCCAATTTTGCCTTGTACATATAGTTGAAATTCTTGCTTCATTAATGGCTCATATTGCACCAAGAGGTGGTTATCCCAAAGACTAGAATTAGTCTTCCAATCTAGCGTAAAACCGTCAGTATCTATAAACTCAAGGGTTTCATTGCCATAATTGGCAATATTGGAAGCAAAACCAGCATAGAATTGAGTCTGCTTTATGTTTACCAAAAATTCGAATCCACCGCCTAATCCTATTCTATTCATATTGTCACTAAAAGCTCCCACTGGGATAGATATACTAGGATAGATACCAATAAACATAGGAAATTGGTCAGTAGTATTTTCTTCACTCTCTTCTCTGTATATGTCTTGAGAGAAGGATTGAAGGCTATAAAGAAAAAATAAGAGGAGTATACTTTTTTTCATATTTATTTTAATTGCAATGTATTGTAAATTAAAAAGATCTCTTCTCTTTTGCCAGTTTATTTGGAAATTTAAGAATATTCTATGTAGAATATAAGTATATGTCCATAGCCGTCAGGCTAAGGTTGTTTATCTTGACACTCGGCAACAAGTATGTTTACTATTTTTCTTTAGAGGTAGCGATTTTGCTAGGTTTTTTTATAAAAAAACCTAGCAAAATCGCTACCTCTAAAAAACTATATCAAAGCTACTGCTTGCCAATTGTCAAAAACTACCCTTGTAATTATCTGATTATCAGATAATTACTTTTTAGCCTGACGGCTATGATATATATCTTTAAAGTCTGTCTAAGACGCAAATAAATTTTGCAAGCAAAATAATATATTGAACGCAGAGGCGCAGAGAACACATATAACTCTGCATCTTTGGTCTTTGCGTTCAATTATGTTGTCGTGATTTTTGTAAAAAAAACTATTTAAAGCTACTGCTTGCTGGGTACTAAAAGAACAATACATTTAGCACCGAATTGCTCCTGGCGTAAAATTGAGGTCAATTGGTCCATCACAATCATCATGTTTATCGCAACAACAATCATCGGTAGGAGGTTCTGGCTCTGTCTGAGGACCTGGTTCTGGTTGCGGTTCTGGCTCTGATATTGTTGGTAGATCAAAGTTGATAATTGTGCCAGAATTTGCCTTGTCATAACCGACTTCATGAATAAGCATTCCATTTTCCAATACTAATGCAAGAGAATCTCCACTATTTCCTAATTTTAAAGCATGCCCAGCTGGAATAGTAATTCGTAAAGTAGTACTAGCTTCGACTGTTCCAGATAAAGCTAAGCTACCTCCTTGTTTGTCCATTAAGAGGACTTCTGTTAAATCAATAGTTGTAGTACCAGTATTTGTAATTTCTATCCATTCATTTCCGTCATCTTGTCCTTCAGGATTCGGTAAAGCAGCACTAATAAAAAGCCCTTCTGTATCGGTATTGGAAGGAGTACTCACATCTGTATCTATTTCTTCAACTGTTGATGATCCAACCAAACCATTAGTTACTTCGTGCAGCCAAGGTAGGTAAGCTGGAATTAAAGTGTAAATTCCTCCATCTCCACAGTTAACAGATATAAATTGATTTCAGTGAAATGCGAATTATAAGTTATAAAAACGACTTTTCATTTGTCCTGTTGTGATATTTTAAAATTGTTGGCAATTTTATCTGAGTATCGATGAAATCTAAGGCCAAAACAAGGATGTCTTTTGTAGAAATATATAAAAGTGTCTTTGTTTGCTTTTGAAGGTAAGATAATTTATAAATATGTTAAATAAATAGTATTTTGCAACGTTGTTGCATATCAATACCATTATAAACAAACCAAAATGGACATCCACCAATTAATCATTCAATATTTTGAAGCTTAAAATTATCATTATTGCTTACTTCTTATTATTATGGGGAGTGTTGACCATAGAGGCTCAAACACAGGATCATTGCGATTTCAAAGTTGAGGGAAGGGTGTATGACTTATTAAATAAAGAACCACTGTCCTTTGTCAGCATTCAAATAAATGGTACCAGCACTGGCACCATTTCAGATGAGAATGGTTTTTTCTTGTTAGAAAATATCTGCGAGAAAGAATATGACTTGGTTTTTTCCAGAATCGGTTACAAAGAATTTAAACACCACCATGATTTTCACCATCCTGAAATGGAAATCTATATGGTAGAGGAACAATACAATCTTGAAGGAATTACGGTAGAGGCCAAGAAAAGTGAAGCAGACTTACAGTCGATGAGTAGTACCAAGCTTTCTGGTAATGTTTTAAAAAGTGTTCAGAGTGAATCTTTAGGAGAAATAACGAGTCAATTTACAGGGGTAGGTGTGTTGAATACGGGACAAAACATTTCCAAACCTATTATTCATGGACTACATAGTAATCGGGTTTTGGTGGTCAATAATGGCATTCGACATGAATTCCAGAATTGGGGCTTGGACCATGCACCAGAAATTGATCCGTCTCTTTCTAACGAAATTGAGGTAGTCAAAGGGGCTGCTACCGTTCGTTTTGGACCTGATGCGCTAGGTGGCGTTATTCTAGTAAACCCTTCCAAATTAGAATTGTCTAGTCCATTTAAAGGAAATGTTAGCTTATTGGGAAAATCGAATGGTCGCTCAGGAGAAGCTAGTATTGGATTAGAAAAAGGCTTTAAATGGCTAAGCCTTGCAGCTAATGCGGCTTATACCAAGCAGGGAGATTTACATGCCCCTTCTTACCAATTAACCAATACAGGAAAAGAAGATAAGAGTTATGCGGGACGTTTTAGAATCCATCCTAGTCCAGAGGTGGACATTGAAGGATCCTACAGCCATATTGAGCAAGATATTGGAATTTTGGCAGGTTCTACTTTTGGTAATTTAGACGATGTGGAACGAGCCTTAACGAGCGAAATTCCCCTATTTACGGAACCATTTTCTTATGATATTGGTCAACCCCGTCAAGAAGTGAGCCATGATTTGTTTAAATTAAATGGGAAATATATTGGGAAAAACCAGTCCTTTGATTTTCAATATGGTTACCAAATTAATAAAAGAAAAGAGTTTGGTGTGCGCCGAGGAGATGCACCGAATATTGATTTAGGATTGCGTACCCATAGTTTAGATTTGAGTTGGTTTCATCCCAAACTAGGTATCTTTTCAGGGAAAATAGGCGTGCAAGGCTTAACGCAAAAAAATGATAATAATCCTGGCACCAATACTGTACCTTTTATTCCCAACTATGACCAAGACCGATTAGGGGCTTATCTAATTGAAACCTATGAATGGAATGAAAATCTATTGGAAATCGGTATTCGCTATGATTATCTAAATTCTTATATAGTTGGTCGAGAACCCGATAATACTATTTTTCGTAATGACCTCTCTTTTCAAAACTTTAGTTCCACTATTGGTTTCAAAACCCACCTACCCAATCATCACACTTTTCGGACTAATTTTGGTACTGCTTGGCGTGCGCCAAATGTGGCAGAATTATATCGTTTTGGTCAACATTCCTTCTTTTTAGAATACGGCTTATGGCGATACACCATTGATGATCGTTTCGATTTTGTAGTAACTACAGATGGCATATTAGACGAAACGGATCGCCCTGTTAATCCTGAAATTGGTTATAAATGGATCAATACCTATGAAATTGAGGGAGATAATTTTCGAACGGAATTTACAGGATATATCAATTATGTACAAGACTTTATTATGACCTCCCCTGGTGGCATTACCAGAACACCAAGAGGCGTATTTATTTTTTATATTACCGACCAAGCCAATGCGCTGTTTTGGGGATTGGATGTAACCAGTGAATGGACGCACAACGACCTATTAAGTTCTCAAATAAAAGGCAGTTATCTATGGTCGAAACAAATTAGTAATAACGATTTTTTTGTCGAGCAACCGCCTGCTAATCTACAATATCAATTAGCGTTTCAACCAAAAGTAAAAGGATTGAGCAGTCTGAAAATTTTGGCTACTGCTAATTATACCTTCGAACAATTTCAACATCCCCGCATTCTAAGTTTTGATGAATTTATCAATGCTTTCCAATTAGACATTGATCGCTTTACTGGCAATGCTAAAGATTTCGATATTCTCCCACCACCTGATGGATATTTACTAGCCAACCTTTCTGTTTTTGCTACTTGGAATAATTTTGAATTTCAACTGGGCGTAAAGAATCTTTTCAATACTAGTTATCGAAGTAATACGGATAGACTTCGCTATTTTTCTGATAGTGTTGGACGTAATGTGCAGGTGGGGGTTAGTTATCAGTTTTGATTAAGAGTATCATAAAATGGTCGTTTGGTGTTACTTAATTGTATGAATTGAGTTTTATGTTAAGTACTGGTCTAAATAGCCAAAGGGATATACTTTTATTCTAGTTTTTATGTAAATTTGTTATATGACAAAAGAGGAACTGATACGGGAACACATAAAAGAAATAGGCTTTTTAGAATATCAATTAAAAGAATTGCTCTCTAGGTCTGGTCTTCTCTCTAAAATAGACAGATTGGCAATTCGTGCTAATCTTGATAGAATCAAAGAACTAGAAAAAAGGATTAAAGAACTAAGAGGCGAATAATTTGTCAAAAAAACATTTTTCAAGTAAGTATAAAATTAGAATTATGATTAAACATAAAAAAAGAGAGGAGAGTCTAAAGAAGATAGGAGAGATAATAGACGAGCTAGGAAATGATCCTTATTTGATACAAATAGAAAGCGACCTATCTAAGTTAAAAGCAGGTTTTTTAGAGGTACTAGAGAGGGACGAAGCAATAAAGGCTGACAATAAGGCTAAACTTTCTACCTAATCTTGTAGATGACAGCAAGTATTATTATGGTACATGTTAGATTATTCTTTCATTGAAATCTTCTCTTATCCTCCCTACCTGATGAGGCCAATAGCAGTAATTAAATATTGATAGGTCGTCTCAAAAAACGGTCGTTTTGTGTTAGCAATAAATGTCAAAATCACTCACGACCTACAAAAATTGGTGCCAACCCATCCGCAAGCGGTTCACAAACGGTGTTTGTTCATGTGTGTTTTCAGAAGGAAAATCCACAATTTAACAAAGCATTGCAACGGATGCCTAGAAGAACCAAGTCTCTCTTAGGAAAAATGACTGCCCTAAAGGCATTGAATTTACAAGAGGAAGCTGAGCTCGTACAGAATGAGCTTAAATCTATCTTGGCACAAGCAGATAATAAAGTATTAAGTATGATATGATACGGAAACCATTTCTGCTTCGTCTGATTGTAGTGCTTCTTGTAGGATGTCTATTTCCTCTTTTCTGCCTACTAATATTTTTTACCTACTCCCCTAATTGAGAAAAACGATCAATCAACTACATTTGTGCGCATTTCTGCAACGCTGTTGCATAATAATCAGAAATTTCACTACATTTGTAGCGTGAAACAAACATTTATCATATTATTACTCTCCTTACTTCTTTTCCCAATTGTTTGGAATGGAATTTCTCTTTTCCATTATGCAGTAGAACATACCCATACTTTTTGCCAAACGGAATCGGAACACTCTCATCCAAACCCAGATGACTGTATATCCATTTTTGAATTGGCGGACAACCAAAATCAGCCTCAATTACCTTCCACCACAAAAAGTGAATTTCAAGACTTACAACAGTATTTAACACCTAATTTGGAGTTAAAATCAATACCCTTTCTATCCTTTCAACAAATAGACTTTCTTAATTTTTCTCTTCCAAATGACGGCTTTCCTAAAGACGTTTTCCTTCCTCCTGTTTTTGCCTAATCACAAGTCTGGTCTCCATTTTTTTATACTGATAAATGCATCAGTATTTGATTTTTTGGATAATTGATATAGCAGTCAGATCGTTTAGAACGATCAGATCGCACACACTTTCTGACATAGAAAGGTAGTACCATACCAAAAGATCAGCATGTGATCTGATGGCCTTCCGCCATCTGATCACTTTGACCAAGAACAAATTCTAAATAATCAAAACATTCATTTTAATTAAAAATACAGGAATAATAGCCAATAGCTTCTTCCTACAACTTACTTAGGAACGATGTATAAATAAATTCCCGATTTGGACGGCTTCTTTTGCCCTTATTTTCTTTTTGAAATCAGTCATAGTATCAACAATACTCCTTACTTTCAAAGAAAAACTAAGAACAAAATAACCTCGTCGAAATCATGAATTTATTCTTTCGTCGTTACTTATTATAAAACAAATTTACAATGCGATTTTTTACCCTAATCCTACTACTTTGTTCTTTTCATTTGGCACAAGCCCAGCTTAGCCCCATTACGAATGTAACCCTCGAATTTACTTCTGCCAATGGTGCAGTAGTAACAGCAAGTGCTACAGATACTGGGAGTGGCTTAATAGTAGATGGCCCAATTAATCTAACAGAAAGCACAGATTATACACTGGCAATCCTATTAAATAATGGGGATGCAAATAGTACTAGTGAAGTTGCGAATAATAGTAGCAATTTCCAGTTTTTCTTTGAGGTGTTAGCGGACTTGTTTACAGGAGATGTGATGTACGCTGATGCGGACAGTAATAACTTACCAATTGGTTTGGCATCTAACTGGACGAGTAGTTGTGTGGACGGTGCCAATCTTAATGGTAATTTTAGAGTTTTCCTAAATACTTTTGCTGGCAA
>CAYOBX010000167.1:0-4436 GCA_964402245.1 uncultured Saprospiraceae bacterium
TTAGGATTTACTTTTTGATTATTTCTTTCCTACCATAGTGTTCAATGGCTTTTTGTTTTAAAGGATTTGTACTCCATTCTGACCATTCTCCTGTAAAGGGATTATATCCACATTTTAATGACTTACTATTGATGTCTTCTGGGTCTTCTATATAGGCTCGACAATCAAAATTGTTAAAAAAGTAAAAGAATTTTCTGTTTTGGAATGATTCATTGTTTTCATTTTTGAAACCATGCAACTTGTAGAATAGAGAGGTGAGAACAGAGAATAGATTTCGTTTTCCTACAACGAATGATCATCGTTTTTCAAACGGATTGTTTCTCTATTCTCGTTCCCTGCCTAACGGTAGTCGGCTGATCTCTGCTCTATATTGTGCATGGTTTTGAAGTTTTCATTTAATAAGGAGCATAGCAATAGACGGCTACTTACCACATTACTATGGCATAGCTTACTATTTTATAAAGCATAAAATCTGCTATATATTTTCTATTATAGTTTCTCTTTAAATAAAACTATTGAGACTGGATTAGAATTGAAATGGAATGGTTAGGGTAATATTTCCAGCATAGTACAGATTTATTATCAAATGTATACAACAATAATTAAATATGCAAATGAATATAAAAATTTTAACATTTATTAATATTATTAACAGATCTATAAATGTCAATATCTAATAGGAAAACGCATTAATTTGAAAAATAATATGCTTTAACACATGTTAAACTTATCAAATAGGAAAAAGGCGCAAAGAATTCAATCCTTGCCTGTTGTTGCACAACATATTGCTGGTTGAGGTTTGTTTTTTTAATCAATACTTCAATGACAAGTTTAATATTTTGATTTCCTTCTAAATAAAAAGCCACACTATCTAAGATTAGATAAGAGGAAGGCAGTAAACTATATTTTCCAGTATTGAAATGAATATTGGGTGAAGTAAAATTATCTGGTATTGGTAGGCTCTTTTTCTTTTTCTAGCATGTCTTAAAAAACGGATTACCTTAGTAGTAGAAATGTCTCGTTCATCAGTAAGTATGATAACTGAATAGTTTTCCATATTCTTCAGGATAGGTTTCTTTCAATAGTTTGATAAACTGCTCTCTTCCTTCTTTACAAAAACCATCTTTAGGTTCAAAAAAACGTTTTATAGTTTGATCTAAAAACTGCCCTCCTCGGTATTCTTTCTTTTGATAGGCATTTAGCCATGTAAGTATCCATTTTTTGTTCCAATCACAATCTGTTGAGTGTTGGAGGACAAGCCATGCTGCTCTTTGCGCTTCTTTTCCAACTTTATTTTGGCTAGGGAAACCGTATTTTTGAAAAAGAGTATCTAATTTTCTTCTATTCTCAGAATCCATTTTATCCTGTAGTCTCCAAATAATAGAATCTCTATTTCTATATTTTTGATCTCTATTCATCAAAATAATTAATTCACTGGAATATTTATTCTGCTTAATTAGGCTGGAGTCTAAGTTATTCTTAATCTTCTTTCGATCACAACAAGTTTTACACTTGGATAAATATTTGTCACCAAGACTAGTAGATATATCATCTATAAAAAAAGATTTATTATTTTCTAAAATTATCTTATTTGTTCTAAAAAGAGGTAATAAGAAAGAAACTTTTTTACAAAACCATAAGCTATCTTTTTTAAAACTTTTGTTAAGATAATATTTAGCCTTTTTATTATTTTTAAGATATGCATATATACTTGATTGTCGGAAATAATATAGCGCTACATCTTTTTCGTCTAAAACTAAGGTATCAATTTGAGATTCAATTTTAATAAATTTTTGTGCAGTCTCTAAGTCAGTAGATTTTGACAATACGAATAATCTCTTCTGTCCTATTAAAGAGTTATTTGTTAGGAAAAAAAGTACTACAATTAAATAAATCCAAAGCTGCGAAAAAAAATTACAACCAAAAATTATTTTCATTTTTACTACTATTTAAAATCTAGCAACTAACTACACAGTGTTGTACTAGCTCCTCTTTTGATTTATTTAAACAAACAGAATCAATAATCTCTATAGCCAAAACGCTCTGCAAATTTTTCTGAGTACTTTTCTTTAATATACTGAATATACAACTTTGTACCAATGGAATCTTGTTTAGTACAGAATCCTTCAATTGGGTGATAAAATCTTTCAAAACTTAATTTCAACCAACCACCATCGAATTCTTTTTTTTGATAAGCATCTAAGAATCGCTGAAACCATTTTTGATTCCAAGTACAATCAGTAGAATGTTGTAATATGCTCCAAAATACTTCTATTTCTTGAATTGTAAATTGTTTGAAAAAAGCATCATTTTTGTTAAATAAACTATCTAATACCATCCTATTTTTTTCATCTAGAGAATCTTGACTTTGCCAATTCACAATGGAATCTCCTCTAAATTTTTGATCACTTATTTTTATTTCTGATACTAATTTATCAAGATTTAGTTTTATTGAGTCTATTTTATCGTTTGAACAAATTTCTAAATATTTTTTATTCAAAGTCTCAAATTGTGGCTCATGTAAATAATACCGAACACCACTTACCCATTTGGGTAAATCTTCACTTCTGTAATAATCTTCTAAACTCTTAAGATAATAACAGCATTTTTGATTTGAAAAATTATAAGACAATTCCAAACATCTTATTGTTTTGATTGAATCAATATTTGCGTAAGCACTAGAAAGTAAAAAATAGTATCTACATAAAATAGAAGAATCTTTTTCCAAAGCTATTTCTCGTTCAATGCTTGAAATTATTTTATTATAATCTGTATCTTTCCATTCATAGGGATATGCAATTCTTGATTGACTAAAACATATACTAATAAAAAAGCTAAACAAAATAACTAGTTTTACTCTCATAAATATTTTTTATCTAAATAACGATCAAAAAATAAGGTAGCAATTTTGACTAAGAAGTTTTGGTTTAAGACAATCTGCTACTTACCACAGTGCTGCGGCGTAGCCCTTAATGATTACATTTAAGCATGAAAAAGCCAAAGGAGTTATTTCTACATAAGTCCTTACAGTTTTTATAGGATCGATTTCTCTCTAAATAAAACTATTGAGGCTGGATTGGATTGGATTGGATTGGATTGGATTGGATTGGATTGGATAACCCAAAATCTTTCCAGCGCATAGTAGATTTAATTCAAATGTATTAAAATAATATATGCAAATGAATAAATACATTTTAACACATAGAAATTATTGCCAATAATCTAAAACTCGAAAGTAGGATAATATTTTAGAAAAGGCATATAGCGACTAAGCCGCAAAATCCGTTGCTAACTAAATCCGTTGTTAAAAAATGATTAGCAACGGATTTAGTTAGCAACGGATTTTAGAGTTTAAAAAATTTGACGTTGACTTAAACTTTGTTTTTTTTTGCAAACTTTTACAAGTATGTAGTACATAGAATTTATTCTTTGCGCCTTTCTTTAAAATATTGAGTAGAAGAGAGTTTCTCTATTTTATCCCTTCCACAATTCGATCATTCAAAGCTTGCGTAGAACGATAATTATTCATTGGCATTAAGACTTGTAATTCTTTTACTTGTTTCTCCGAAACAGTAATAGGATCTTTAAAAATAAACCATTTCACGCCTTCCGTACAAGGAGGAGTTGTTAAAGAACCTACATAGTGAAAGCACATTTTTTTCCCAGTTAGAATTTCGTTAAAATCAAATGGCGTATCAATGGATTTTGCTTCGCCCACTTTTATAGGCAAATAGCTTTCTAAAAAACTAAACGTTGGGCTAGATGCTCCTTCAATGGCCATAAAAGATAGGACCAAATATTCCTTTTCTGTATTTTGATGCACTAAATGTATTTCTAAAGGATAGCGAACCCCATTGATGGTATGTTCGGAAGGTTCATGAAAGTGAAATTGTTTTAAAGCAAATTCCTCACCTTCATAGTCTATATGGTCACCTGTATCAAAATTATATTGAATAGAATGTCCATTATTTATAACATCATGAATCATTGTTTCTTTGGCGTAATGGAAATTGAATAATTGCTCCTCCCTTTCTATCAAAACTACATCTTTTTCAATGATATTAATTGGAGATTGAGCTTGCCCATCACAATCACTCTCTTTTTCAATAGCTGCCCAATGTTCTGGACCTGATTCGCCTTCATAGCTCCAATGAGTGGGTGCTTCTTTTGTTTCATGCGTCTCTGTAGAAGCTCCTGTATGGTTTTTAGGTGCACTTTGATTACAAGCTGTCGAACTAAAAATTATTATACAATATATAAGATAAGAAAGAGGGCGTTTGTTAAAGGTATTCATAATCATTCATTTAATGTTTTTAGTAACGACAAAAAAATAACTCTACCATTTGGATGGCTTCTTTTGTCGTTACTTAGTAAAGATAATACAGATTTTCAGGTATTTTTAATCGTTCTAAAGAAATTGAAATGTAAATCAAAAT
>CAYOBX010000167.1:4536-11225 GCA_964402245.1 uncultured Saprospiraceae bacterium
AAATCAAAATTAATAAGAAAAGGCGCAAAGAATAAATTCTTTGCGCCTCTTTTTTACTCAAAAGAAACTTTTTAAAATGTGTCTATGAATGGGTTAACGCCTGACGAATTCAAGATAGTTCCTGCCTAGTGGTACAATAATGTAGTTTAAGGCTACAAAAAGAAAAAGGCAGGGCGAACGAAAAGTCATAATCGTAATGTGTGTAATCGCCTAATAAAAGAAAGCCGTATACGAACAACTCTACCGCCTCAAATTAAGATACCCCGAAAACATCCCTCCAGCTCCATCGTCAAGTGTATAAAAATAAATACCATCTGGTAAATTTTTCCCTTCCCAAGTGCCATCCCAATCACTTTGATAATTGGTGGCATTTAATACCCTTGTCCCTCTTCTATCAAAAATCTGCAAGACATGATTTGGAAATCCTTCTAATCCATCAATCACGAACACATCATTGATGCCATCTCCATTTGGAGAAAACCCTGGAAATATTTCAATCACACTACATTCTACAAATATCATGACCCGTGCCGTATCGCATCCTATTTCATTACAAACTTGATACATAAACACATCTTCATCATCACAAAAATCTATCATTGGGATATAGGTAATCGTTCCATCTGGATTGACCGTAGCTGTACCATTAGCGGGCATAGCTGCTATTGTTAAGGCGATAGAATCAGAGCATAAGGTATCATTTCCTAAAGGATTCAAGACTGCCATTTGCGCCTGTTTTACCGTATCCATGTCTGGCACTGCATTAGGTGCTTTTAAAGAATCTTCTTCCACATTAATGGTCACAGCTATTGTCACACATTCATCTGTATCATCACATAGTTCTAAACATGCATTTGCTGTCCCCACCATCAAGCCTTCGTAGCGAAGACAATTAAGAGAGTCTATGGTGAATTCTACAAATCCTCCTGCTTCCTCTGGACAGGTATTCGTCACAGTCGTAATATTTCCTGATAGTAAAGTAGTATCTGGACAGAAAACACCAGTAGAATCTAAGAGAATGGTTTCTTCAAAAGTCAATCTTTCATCCTCTACTCTAATAGTGATTTCTGTGGTAAAACATTCGTCATTATCGTCGCATACTTTAATACAAGCCATTTCCGTACCTACCTCAAAACCTGTATAGCTTATGCAGAATAGGCTATCCAAAATTTCAAAGACCACTGATTCTCCACTTTCCTCTGGACAGGTATTCATAATACTTGTAATGGTTCCATCCAACATACTGGTATCAATACAAAAGGTATCTGTTTGATTCAAGTTGATGGTATCCAAGAAAGTAACAATAGGCTCTGGCAAAACGGTAATGGTCATAAAAACGGTACCACATTGCCCTTCTGCATTACAGATAATAATACAGGCTTCTTCTGTGCCCGTTTGATCACCACTGTCATAGACGACACAAGTAGATCCATCTTCTATTATAAAGTTGACGATATTTCCTGATTTCTCAGGACAGGCATTATAAAGTGTATCAATTCCTCCTGCTAATAAAGAATCGTCAATACAATAGATGCTTGTTTCATTAAACAAAACCGTATCCGTGAAATTATCCAGCGTCTCTGGAAAACATCGAACCATAATATTTGCGGTATCCGTACATCCAGTGGAGTCACTTGACAATATGAGCGTATGCATACCTGGTACTAGTGGAAGTCCTGAAGCAGTTGGGCTAGGGCAAGGTAAGAAATCCAGTACTATTGAGCCATTAAGACTTAATCGCAAATTAGGATTGTCTGGAATTTCCAAACAATAATCAGTGGTGGACCTGTTATCGCAATCTCTTATATCTATAATATCATTATCTGTTAAAATGCCTAAACAATCATTCAATGGAAGAATCTCTGGCACTGGATCTTCTACTACGACCATTGCGCTATCATTACAGATACCATTGTCGTGATTTAAATAAATATTATAAATCCCAGCACTTAAAGCTAATGCTATTGAGGAAGGATCATCTGTGCAACTAACCATGTTTGGAGCAGACGTTACTCCTTCATTTAGCACGGTGATCGTAAAACTAGATATGTCTGATTCGGGTATATTCAAACAGTAATTTAGCACTCCTCCTGAATCTCTTAAAATAAAAGCTCCATTGTCAATTAGCATACTACAAAGGGTGGAATCATTCGGATTATACTCATTGACAATAGTAATAGTAGCTTGGTCATTACAGAGTCCATTGGCATGATTTATTTCAACATTATGTACCCCTTCTGGTAAGCGAATACCTGCTATGGTAAGGTTCAATTCACATGCTCCTACCATCACCGCTTCTCCATTTACTGTAACATTAAAACTGTCCGCTTCTTCTAGAGGAAAGTTCAAACAGAATGGATGATTATCGGATTCTTCTCCTAATTCGAAAACAGAATCTCCTATTAAATTATTACAACTTAACGAATCTAGCGGATCAAAATCCATAGGGAGCATCACTAAGACCCTTGCTTGGTCGATGCAAATACCATTCTCATGAGCAATGCGCACTTCATTAGAACCAAAGCCCAAATTGATCGCTGCTAGAGCGCCTCCATTGTCACAAGTAATTGCATCCAAAGTAACGTCTATATCATTTACTAAAATTGTAAAATTAAGCAGCTCATCAATCGGAATATTTAAACAAAATGGAACAATCGCTGTGCTATCTGCTACTTCAAATACAGCATCACTTATCAATGTACTACAAAATTCTACGTCCTCTGGATCAAAAGGATTATCTACTCTAAAAGTAGCTTCATCTACACAAGTTCCATTTTCATGTCTCACAACTATCTGATAAGTACCTTCTGTAAATAAGTAGGCTGCTAGCTGATTATTCGTACTACATATTGCCAAATCTTGAGTAGGTGGTTGGCCATTAATTGTAATTTCAAAATCCTCAATAGCATTAAACGGTAAGTTTAAACAGATGGGTATTGTACCTCCTACTTCGGCTAATTCTACTATAGTATTTTCAACTATAGAAGCGCAAAATGCGGGATCATTTGGATCAAATGGGCAAGTCAATTGCACAGTAGCTGCATCATTGCAAATGCCATTCTTATGACTAACAGTAATAAAGTAAGTCCCTTTTTCAAATAAAAGACCAGCTAAAGTAGGATCTTCTCTACAGGCTAGTAATGGTTGAGTAAAAGGCGCTCCATTTACATTGATTTCAAAATCGCCAATATGTTCTAATGGAATATTCAAACAAAAGTAATGTTGTTCATCATACTGTTCTAAATTTAATACCCTATCTTCAATAAGTCCAGCACAATAAGAAGAATCTTCTGGCTGGTAAGGCGTATAAAATTGAACAACCGAAGAGTCGCTACAAATACCGTTTTCATGAAAGAGTTCTATCTGATAAGTACCTCGTTCAAAAAGTAAAGCAGCTAGGCTTGGATCATCTGTGCAAGGTACTATTGGTTGTATTGGTGCAAATCCATTGATCCGAATAGTAAATTTATCTACTTCAGCTATTGGAAAATTAAGGCAATAATTCTTAATATCAGAATGAGTATCTAATGGTATTCTTTGATCTTGTAACAAGGCACCACAATAGGCTGGACTTGTCGGATCATATGTGCATCTCACTCGCACATTGGCTTGATCTTGGCAACGATCAGTTTTCGATATACGAATATCATAGTTTCCCTTTGTCAAATAAATCGCTGCTAAGCTGGTATCCCTATTACAAGCATGCAATCCCTGAGCGGCTACCCCATTCACAAGTACCTCATAACTAGAAAAATTAATTAGTGGAATATTAAGACAGTAAGAATACCGTTCAGTAAGAGTCCTGACATCTATAGTCTCATCATTGATAAGATTACAATCTTGATTGCCATCAAATTCACAATTTACTAGCACAGTAGCAGCCGTATTACAAGTACCATCATTTTTGACAATATTAATAAAATGGGTGCCTGGAGATAATAGAAAAGCAGCTAATAGAATATCTTTCCTACAAGCAATAAGAATTTCAGGATTAAACCGCTGTCCATTAATATTGATGGTATATTCTCCTATTTCGGTTAAAGGAATGTTGATACAATATTCTATAGATTCAGTACATCCAGGTACATTCAGTACTGTATTTTCTATCAATTGATCACAAGGGATCGGTGGACAAGGACTAGCTACTAAGTTGACAACTTCTATTTCTTTTTGACAATTTAAATCTATATTTCTAGCTATTACAATATAATTTCCTGCCTGAAGGCCAGAAAAAATATTACTTTTTTGAAAGGTTATTCCTCTATCTATACTAAATTCAAATTCATTTAAATTGCCTCCAACAATTACCTCAATTTGGCCATTAGCATCTTTGCAAGTTGGGGAAGATACATTGGTTGATCCCGATATGAAACGGCTAGGTTCTATTGGTTGGAAGTCTATAGATGGGTGATGTGTCAAACAAGTTTGATCGGCATTGGCAACTATTACATTGTAGGTTCCTGCACTTAAATTGTCAAAACGGCTGTTCAGATGAAAGCTTAAACCTCCGTCAATACTGAAAATCAAAGGCTTATGAATACCTGTAGCTATAATATTTAATGCACCTCCTTCCCCACATTTTTCAGGGTGATGGATGGCAACGCCATTTATTTTTGGAGAGTCTTCTGTGAATAACTGTATAAATTTAAAAGAAGATATTTCATTATTTGCATCCTTTACAAGGATAATATAGCTTCCTATGCTTAAATTAGAAAATTCTGATTTACTAAAAAACGTAGCACCTCCATCAATACTATATTGATAGGGAGCCGTCCCATTCAGAGGTGTAATAACAATTTTACCATCTTTTACTTCACAATCTGTTGGTTGCTCAATGGATATATCTAAATCTATAAAACCACTTTGACCCGATAAGGATACTGATAGCATTAACAGTAACAGACACACCAATACTTTCCACAGTAAAAGATGCTTAATTGGTTTAAGCATAAATTTCATTTTTAATACAATATTCACACAGTGTTAGTAACAGAGAATGTTAATAACTTACTTGGAATAGTTGTAAGGTTTCAATAGTGATTGGTAATTAGTGATTGGTGACTAGTTCAGATGTTGATTTAGACGTTGTCAACATCTAGGTCAACGTCTAAACTAGTCACCAATTATCAATCACCAATCACTATTGAACACTTACAAATAGTTATGTAAACTTAATTTCGGCAAAGGGTTTAAAGGCAGGCTTATCAATTAGAAAATATAAAATATAGTACTAGTTGATAAGTATGCTATAATTTATATATTAATAATAAAATTTCAATTTAGTGATAATGTCTCTTGTATACTGCTAGATTTTTAAGATATTGTGACGGCTGTTAAGATTGCTCCATAGAAGATTTCTTCCTTATAAAAAGAAATACCGAAACAATAAATACTGCATTTTTTCGTCCATTAAATATCCTTGGTTTTAGGTAAGTTTTTAAATTACTTGATGTCTTATTCTTATTCAGTAATTTATAAATACTATTCTTCTACTATATATTTTTATATCTAACTTTGTATATCTCTTTTTGAGAGGATGCGTAATACCAGGGATCATAACATATTAAGATATATTTTTATTCTATTTTTTTAAATGTGACGTTTTCCCGAACAATCATTAGGTTCTTAGCAATAAGCTCCCAAAAGTCTATGGTAGCAAATGGCTTTAATTTATTTCTATGTCAAAAGATAATGCTTGCAAAACTCCAAGATGGCGCTTATTACAAGCTCAGTTAAACAATTTGGATGTAACCGAATTTAGAGCTAAAATAGCAGCAGAAAATGTACAGATTATAGATGTTCGTACCGAGCAAGAGTTTGAGACGATGCATATAAAAGGTGCTATCTATATCAATTATTTTGAAGAGGAATTCTGGGAAAAAATAGAACAATTGGATAAAACCAAAATTAGCCTTGTTTATTGTCGATCTGGAAGAAGGAGCATCCGAGTGTGTACCTTGATGAAGAATGGAGGGTTCGATGCAGATAAGATTTTTAATTTGAGGGGAGGCATGATTGAATGGATGGAGGAAGGTGGAGAGGTAGTATCATAAAGAACAAGCAATATTAAATCAACATGGAGCAAGAGGTCTTATATCACAAGATAATAGACAATTTCCTCAAACCTAATGGTAAATTAATTCTTTAGAGGAGGCAGTATTTGAAGTGCTCACATGATTTAATTTTAAACGCAGAGACGCGGAGATGCAGAGTAAATACACAACTCTGCATCTCTCCAACTCTGCGTTCAATACATCCTCACAAAGCTGCTAATAACTCCCGATCCTTCTTCTTTAAGCCTTTCACGACCAGATCATACGAATGATCGATCAACTCTATCAGCAAAGTATCCTCCAAGCCTTCTTCAAAATAAACCGTATTCCAATGCTTTTTATTCATATGCCAACCTGGAAGAATAGATGGATGTTCTTCTCGCAATTCTAATGCCTTTTCTGGATCACATTTCAAATTAACTCTAAAGACTTCTTCTTTGAGACTGGTCAAAGCAAACATCTTCCCCATTACCTTGAATACCAAAGTGACTTCATCAAAAGGAAAGGTTTCTTCGACGCCCTTTTTAGAGAGACAATAAGTATGAAATGTTTCTATATCCATAGTAGGTAATAGGTAATAGAAGGGTTTTCTTATAAAAATGTATTCGTTAAAAATTAGGCTAAAAACGTTAAAAA
>CAYOBX010000168.1:0-11186 GCA_964402245.1 uncultured Saprospiraceae bacterium
CGCCTCGATTTTTTGCCTCGATATTGATCAAAATAAAGTCGCTCAAATTGTCCCATACCACTTTCCATTGAGTATAAAAAATCTCGCTGATGCCTGTGCGACAACTATGTTGCGTGCGAAGGCATCGCCTCGATTTTTTGCCTCGATATTGATCAAAATAAAGTCGCTCAAATTGCCCCAAACCACTTTCCATTGAGTATATATAAATCGCAAAGTATTACTTTGTTCAATGATCTAAATAGATAAACCCCCTTAAGATTAGGGGGTAAATCTCCCATTTTCTATAAATACATCTGAATTAAAATTTTATACTGATTATCGTTTTCTAGTTTGTCAATTTCCTTCCATAACCTAGGCATAGAAGACTCTAAATTTATTCCTTAAATACCAATTACACCTATCCTGAAAAAAGAAACATAGACAACCTTTTGATCTAGAAAATTGAAGACATAAAATGCTTGATTAAATGTATTTTCATAGGATCAGGTTGTATCAAGTCATCGGAATCTCCTTTAGATTTATAGATTTCTCTGGCTCTTTTAGAATTTTGTACAGTTCAATATACTTTTCTTGGTGGTGGTCTGGTTTGAGGGGTCTATTTTTTTGAGCTAGGGGGAGGAACGATATGAGCTGTGCTGGACGGCCAATGAAGGTGTATCTAGAGATGGATGAGCCGACAGGCGAATACGGCTCTAGATGCTACCTGAATAGCTGTCCAGTGCTGTGAATACAAGTGGATCACCCGACTAGAGCAGGAAGGAAGCGTAGCGGGGGAGCCTAGGCATTCCTGCGCTAGTAGCTCCCAAATCACAAGGTATACTCAAAAGAAAGTGGTTTGGGACTTTTCTACTATTTCTTTTGTCCACTATCTTCGTTAAAAAACTTCACCAATGCTAAGGCAAATTAGGGTTAGTTCTTGCCTCGACAAGTTTGTCTCGGTTCCTTCCTTAAAAAGATACACTGTATCTTTTTTGCTTCACATCAGTCAGTCATCTGCTAGGTACTGGTGTGCTGTAATTGAATTCGCTTAAGCTTTTCTATTTTTCTTGAAATTTTCTGCTTGTTCGAATATCTCTTGGTAGGCGTCGTCATTGGCTACGGGTGGGTAGTCATTGGTGCCTAGTAGAATAATGAGATCTACCTTGAGCTCGGCTTTGATGTCGCTGCGCTTGCTCCAGTCGGTATACTTTGCTTTGTCATCTACTATCTTTTTGACTTCTTTGGCTAGGTGTAATAATTTGTCTTTGGGGTAGGTGAAATCATACTTTTCTGCTAGGGATTTTAGGATGTCGTAGAAGGCTTTTTCTTCGAAGTCGATGCCTAGGTCATCACCGGAAGCGAACTCGTTTTTGATGCCCCAGATGAGGTCGGTCAAATCTGTAACGATGGTGTCGAACTCTTCTCCATTGTACTCGTTGTCCTTGCGCTCGTTGTATCGATCGACGACAAACTTCATCTTCTTGCTATATTCTATGCCTTGGATTCGATTGACTTTCTTCATCTCGCCAATGGCTTTGGCTAGGAGCTTTTGTAATAGTTGAATCTTGGTATTGGGTAATTTGATCTTGTCGATGTTGGCTAGATAGTCTAGGTCAAATATGTCTTGCTCGTTGCCGCCCTCGTTGCCTAGCTTGATGATCTCTTCTATGCCATCACTCTGTAAGGCAGCGGCGACCTTCTCTCTGACGTAGGCATTCATCTGCGCGGTATCGGGTGCTTCTCCTTTGGTGAGTTTGTAGACGATGGAGCGTATGGCAAGATAGAAGTGGATATGGTCTTTGTCCTGCTGTGTCAATGCCGCATTGGTACTACAGATGTCATAGGCGGACTTGAGCCGCTTGAGCATATCCATGAAGCGCTTCTTCTTTTTTTCGGATTGCAAGACAAACTCGGAGGCTTGATTGAGGCATTTTAATTGGTCGAGAGATACTTCGCTGAAGTAGGCTGTGGTGTCAAATCCGTGAAAATACTTAGCCAGTAGGTCTAGGTGGTTCTTGACTACTTTGACGGATTGGGCTATGTCTTCAAAATTCTGGGCGTCGACTTTGTTGTAGATGGCTAAGGCGAGGTTCATGTCTTTCTTGATGCCGATGTAATCTACGATCAAGCCTTTTCCCTTGCCGGCGTACTTTCTATTGACTCTAGAGATGGTTTGGATGAGGTTGTGCTTTTGTACGGGTTTGTCTATGTACATGGTGTCCAAGAAGGGCACGTCAAATCCTGTCAGCCACATGTCTACGACGATGGCAATTTTGAAATTAGATTTGTCATTTTTGAACTGTCCATCTAGTTTTGCGCGATGGGTTTTGTCGCCTAGTAGATTATACATATCCTTGTCATCGTCTTTGCCTCTGGTCATGATCATCTTGATCTTTTCCATAGGCAGGAGGTCTTTTTTGTCTTTATCTGTAAGCTGAGCGCCTTCTTCGCAGGCTAGCGCTTCTGCCCATCGTGGTCGCAGGGCTACTACCTCTTTGTAGAAGGCATAGGCTATCGTCCTGCTGCTGCAGACGAACATCGCTTTGCCTTTGACGGTAGCGCCTTCTGCTATTCTGGTTTCGTAATGCTTGACAAAATCTTTGGCTATGGCTTTGAGGCGGTCAGGGTCTCCAAGTACGAGATTCATCTTGGAGCTTTCTTTTTTGCTCTGGTCTACATGATATTCTGATGCGCCTTCTGCGACAGCGCCGGTGTAGTACTCTTCTATTTCCTTGAGGACATTGTCGTCTAGGATCATCTTGGCTGCTCTGCCCTCATAGACGATGCTGACGGTGATCTCATCCGTAACGGATTCTGTCATGGTGTATGAATCGACTATCTCTCCGAATACTTCTAGCGTCGCGTCTACGGGCGTGCCTGTGAAGCCCACATAGGTCGCGTTGGGCAGGGAGTCGTGTAGGTGCTTGGCAAAGCCGTACGATTTTTTTACGGTTCCTTTTTTTTCGTCTATGCTAATCTTTTGGTCTAGATTGATTTGGCTTCTGTGTGCTTCGTCTGAGATGCAGATGACATTGGTTCTGTCAGAGAGCAATTCTGTGTCTTCGTTGAACTTGTGGATGGTGGTCAAGAATACACCGCCGCTGTTTCTTCCTCGCAGCTTGTCTCTGAGGTATGTACGACTGAGGACGCTCTGCACGACGGTATCTCCGATGTAGCTTTTGGCATTGGTGAACTGCCTTGACAACTGTTCGTCTAAATCTGTGCGGTCTGTAATGACGACAATGGTAGGGCTAGAGAGTGCTTTACTCTTCATCAGTAAGCGGGTCAGAAAGAGCATGGTAAAACTCTTGCCGCAACCCGTCGTCCCAAAGTATGTCCCTCCTTTCCCATCGCCTCCGGTGCCGTCTGCTTTTTTCTGATGGATCAATATATTGTCATACAACTTTCTTGATGCATAGTACTGCGGATAACGGCAGACGATTTTGTCTTCTCGGTTAGATTTGTCAGGAATAAAAATAAAGTGGTGGATGATGTCTATCAGTCGGTCTCGGTGGAACATCCCTTCCAACATCGTAAACAAGGACGCGATGCCTTGCACGTCTTTGGTAGAAGTAGAGATTCTTCTCCAGGCGTAAAAGAACTCATAGGCTGCAAAGAGTGAGCCTGCTTTATTGTTGACTCCATCACTGATGACGCAGAAGGCGTTGTACTTCATCAGCTCTGGGATGCCTCTTCTATACCTTACGGTGAGTTGCTCGTATGCGTTATGTATGGTCGCGTTTTCTCGTATTGCACTTTTGAACTCGAAGACGACTAGAGGCAATCCATTGATGAAGATGATGCCGTCGGGTATGCGTTTTTCTGTTCCGACGATTTCAAATTGGTTGACGATCTTGAAGTCGTTGTTTTCGACCTTGTCGTAATCTATGAATTGGATGTAGAGATCTTTTTGGGTATGGTCTTCTCGCTTCATAATAAAACCATCGGATATCCACTTCAGTATGGTCTTGTTGGAGTCGTATAAATCTGCTGATGAGAGCAGATCTAGTTTTCTGATGATGCTGTTTATCTCCGAGGTCGTGATGTGATCCTCGGCGTAGCGTTGGCTCAGAAATGTTCGGAGGTCTTCTTTGAGTAAGACTTCTTCTGGTGCTCGGTCGAGGTCTTCGCCTTTGACATAGGTATAGCCTTGTTTTTGGAGTAGTTCTATGACACTTTCTTCTAGTTTGGCTTCGTCGTACTTTTTCATTTGTTGTTAATTAATTCTTCTTCAGATTCAAACTGCTCGATGAATGATGAAGGGAGACGGATCTTGCCTGAGATGAGTTGGGAAAGGAGGAGGTCTCTTGTTTTCGACAACTCTGAAATAGTCTTAGAATTATTATCAACTAGTTTGTCAAAACTAGAGCAGTGTAGATCAAACGCACTGATAACTTTTATATGTGGTAAAACTATGACTATGGATTTTAGATCGGATTGATTGATACTACCAAAAACCGTCCCTTCTCCTTCGAATACATCAAATATAGGTTTTAAATTAATTACTGAATGATAGGTGTATGAAACAGAATTTGAATTATGCATTAAGGCAGCTAAGCCTCGACCAATTGCACATTTACAATGTGCTAAGTTTGCATTTCCGACTGGAGCCCTTACACTAATAAGTGTTTCATTTATTTTCGCCAATCTTTTCAGCTCAGTACAATGGATACGATTAGTCGGAAATCTAAAGCCGAAATCAGTTTTACCCTGAAAAAAGGGAATGCCGATATTTTCAGTGTTATAAGTTGACCCAGGTGGAGATTGTCCCATCGTAACCTTATATTCATTTCCAAGAGATCCTATCTCCCATCCCTCAGGAATCCATTTCCCCAAGTCCTCATTATACACAAATGAAGAGGGAAAGAGATCCATCACGTCTTGAGGGAGTGCTTTGTAGGCTCCGCTAGCCTTTACCGCTTTTCTTCTTTCCGCTTTGGCTTGTAATTCTTCTGGAATTTCATTGCCTTGTGCTAGTGCCTTATCCATCACTGGGTCAAAGTCTACAAACCAAGACTTGAAGAGGGCTTGTGCCATAGCTTCTAAGGTTTCGTTCATCTGGCGGTTGAGTTCGATCTTGTCGTCTAGGGTGCCGAGGATGTGGGCGATGGCTTTTTGTTCTGGGAGTGGTGGGAGGTTGATTTCAAAGTTTGGAATATCTCTACATCTTAGACTATCGAAAACGGCGCCTACATTAAGAAATTTTTGCACTTGTCCCCACCAATTTCTTCCATTAGTTAGCCATCTTAAGTATAAAGGGCTTACTTTGTTCCCTACAGATCTTAAAAGAACTAAATTCTGACCAAGTGCAAACTTAACATTAGGCACATGCGCTATAACACCAGGATTACATCTTCTAGATAAGATAACATCGTTTAACTGCGGTTTGGCTTTTGTTGTCCATTTTTGATAATCTTCCTGCGATATTAATCTTGGGTTCAGATCGAAATTAATATGCCCTAACTTAAGTTGAGGGATTCCTATGTAAGGAATTCCTGATTCTTGAGCTGTTGGAGTTTTATGATCACAATCAATAAGAATAATTCCAGCTTCACTTAATGTCATTTTTTGCCACTTCTTACTCATACCCTAAGACTTTCAAATTCTTTCTAATCTCCTTATCCAAGTGGCTTGATTTTTCCATCTGCCCAAAAAGCTTGACACTCAAGCCGCGCATTTTTTCTTCGAAAGGTATGCCATCGTCTTCTTCTTCCGCTATGCCTACGTATCGACCTGGGGTTAGTACATACTCATTCTTTTGTATGTCTTCTAGTGTGGCAGACTTGCAGTAGCCGGCTTGATCTTCGTAAGCTCCTTCTGTTGTTTGGCCTTGCCAAGCGTGATAGGTGCTGGTGATTTGTTTTAGGTCATCTTCTGTCAGTTCCTTGTGTACACGGCTAATCATGGTACCCATCTGTCGTGCATCTATAAAAAGGGTCTCTCCTACTCTTTCTCTTCTTTCTATGCTTTTATTGTTTTTCTTAGCGGGTACTGCTTTTTTACTTTTGGTCATGAACCAGAGGCAGACGGGGATCTGTGTTGTGTAGAAGAGTTGACCTGGGAGTGCTATCATGCAGTCTACTAGATCCTTGTCTATCATTTTTTGTCGGAGCTTACCTTCGCCTGAGGTGTTGCTACTCATAGATCCATTGGCTAATACAAAACCTGCTGTGCCTCCTTCTGATAGTTTGGAGAGCATGTGCATGATCCATGCGTAGTTGGCATTACCGGTTGGGGGTACGTCGTAGCCTGTCCAACGGGCGTCATCTGTGAGTTCGTTTTTATCTCTCCATTGTTTTTGGTTGAAGGGCGGATTGGCCATGATGTAATCTGCCTTGAGGTCGAGGTGCTGGTCTTTGAAGAAGGTATTGGCTGGCACTTCGCCGAGGTTGCCGGAGATGCCTCTGATGGCGAGGTTCATCTTGGCTAGTTTGTAGGTCGTGGCGGTCAGTTCTTGTCCATAGATGGAGACGTCTTTGGTATCTCCTTGATGGCTTTTGATGAAGTTGATCGATTGTACGAACATTCCTCCTGAGCCACAGGCTGGATCATAGATTTTTCCTTTGTAGGGTTGTAGCATCTGCACGAGTAGTTTTACGATACATTTTGGTGTATAGAATTCTCCTCCTCCTTTTCCTTCTGATGCTGCAAATTTTCCTAGGAAGTATTCATAGACTCTGCCGACTACGTCTGTTTCTTCGTCACTAAGGGTATTGATGTTGTTGATGGTATCGAGTAGCGCGGAGAGTTTGCTTGGGTCTAGGTTGAGTCTTGAGAAGTAGTTGTCTGGCAATGCTCCTTTTAAGGATGGGTTGTGTTTTTCTATGGTATGGAGTGCTGTATCTATTTTTAGTGCGATGTCGTCTTGTTTGGCATTCTCGATGATGTGTGTCCATCGTGCTTCTTCTGGTAGGAAGAAGACGTTTTTCATGTTGTAGAACTCTTTCATTTCTAGGTATTGTTCTTTGCCTTCTGCTATGAGTTCTTCTCTTCTGGCGCTAAATCTATCGCTGACGAATTTTAGGAAGATTAGGCCTAGGACTACGTGTTTGTATTCGGATGATTCTACTGATCCTCTGAGTTTGTTGGCGGAGTCCCAAAGGGCTTCTTCCATGTTTTGTTCTTTTTTCTTTGTTGGTGTTTTTGCCATTTATTGGGTGTTTGTGGTTGTGGGTGCAAGGTAGGGGTTTGAGGGGGGATATCCAAAGGGGGATTTAATTTGCTATTGGGGCTAGGTGGGATGGGTTTGGTGGGTTTATTTTAGAATACTTAAAAAGGGGGTGTTCTAAAATTAAGTTACTGGATTTTTGCGTTTACACTTCGATTCCTATACTTAATAACAATGCTTCATACTGTTCATTATCTTTTTCTTTGATTTTATCTAAAATATATTTTGCTGTTTTTTTCATCTCTGGAATATCTATCGGTGCCATACTCCTTTCAAACAATCCTTCTAAATGCGAAAATTCGTTAGTAATTCTATTGGTTACTATTGATGCATGCCTATTACTTCCAAAAAACTTTGCCAATTTGTCGACTTGTTTATTCGTATTTGGGTATTTGTAGTAAAGAAAAGCTTCTAAAAATTTTCTTGTATTGTTACCAAAGTTATAATAAAGGTTATGTTGATTTGCATCGGCAGTATCAGATATGGCACACTTATAAATTTGATGAAAAAGAAAATTAAATTCAGTTACATAATCTTTCAAATAATCTGGCATTAAGTCGATTTTACTTAATTCATTTTCTCTAGAAATTAAATAATAACCACAAACTTTCTTATTTAAAGCATTTGGCAATCTTTTCAGGTATTTAAGAAAATCAAGATTATGTGTGGAAATAAATATCTGTTCAAACTCTTGAGTTTCGAAAATTTCAGCATTAATAAGACTGTAAATAAAAAAAATGTGATTACTATCCAAACTTGAAATTGGATCATCAATCCATATTATTGGTTTACTTCCTTTGGTGTCGACATCTTCAAGTTTAGCCATAAAATAGCAGAATGCAATTAGACTACTTTCTCCTTCACTTAAATGATGAGCTTTGATACCATTTCTTACAATTTCAAACTTTACCTTTTTCCCTCCTGACTCATCTGTTTCTTCTAAAGCTTGTAATGAAAGAAAATTATGTCCAAAATAATTATTTAGATATTCATTTACTTTTATTGCTCCTTTTCCCTCATCTTTCATTAAGCGTTCTTTATCCGCTATATATATTTTCTGTTGGTCAATTTTTGCCTTTATTTGATTTTTATTTTCCTCTTCAGCATCAGAATTAGATTTCAAATTCTGTAATAAATCTTTTGATGTTTTATATTGTATGTCTACAACAAAGTCACTTACCTCACGCAAACGCAAAAGTGTTTTTGCATCTGATTGTTCTGACTCTAAAGAATTGCTATATTCATTTGCTTGTAATCTGATATTTTCATATTTTTCCCAACAGGATTTAAGCTGTTGACTATGGTCAGTTATATCTTTATAGCGTTTTGAATTTAGCAAGTCATCTTTACGTTCCTTTAGTTTATCGTTTAAACCATTTAACACTGATTTTATATTGTCAATAACACTTCGTCTCTCTGTGATCAATGAGTCTAAGTCAGAATGAAACTTTGAATAAAAGGCAGATTTATTGATTTGAACTTGTGTTTCTAAATTAACTACTAATTTATCAATTTTAGATATTAAGGAATTGATATCTTTTTCCAACTCTTCAGATTCTTCATCAAAATGACTATCAAGTTTAATCCAACGTTGTTCAGAAATATCGTTTCCACAAAACACACATTGATCAAGCTTGTCCTTATGTATCTGCCTGCCTGCCTTGACCCATCGATTTAGTATAGCTTCTTTCAAAAGTTGTTCAATTTTACTAGAACTACTTATAGATTTTGTGATAAGACCTTTAGCCTCTGTATTAATCTTCGACATATCAAGTTGAGGCTCTGAAACCGCGGGAATATCAGTATTTGTTTTTTCAGTCAATATAGTAAGCTTCTGCGTTACTATTTCATCTGATATTGGTTTAAATGAAGAATCTAAAACAGTTTCTATATCTGACTGAAGCTTTTTAATATTATAATTTTGGTCTCCAAATTTATCTGATTTATACTTTATTCCATTAGGATTGTTAGTTGCTTTGTTTTTTAATTGTTGTTGTAACTGGTTGTTTTCCGTTTTGTGTGCTTCAAAAGCTGTGTTTGCAATTGCAGTTGCATTTTTAAGCTCAAGAAAAAATCCGCTTGCATTTAATTGTTCATCAATATTCTCTTCCTCACCTAAATCAATTTTTAATGATCGAATTTCTTCTTCTATTGTAGCATTACCACCAATTATTGCAAACGGCGATACACTTTCGTCCGAATTTACAATGAAACGTAAATTATTTTTTACAAAATCTTCATTAAATACTCTTATGGTTTTTCCATGAGAAGTTAAATTATTAGGTGTACTGTTCTCAACACCTACAATACTTACTTCAAATTGAGGATTCTCATACTTATCAGATAAATTGCCCGTTTCCAATGCTCTTATTACACGAGAAAGAGTAGTTTTTCCAGAATAATTCCGACCATAAAAAATATTGATTTTTTTAAATAACACAAGATTATTTCCACTATCGCGTATAGTCGAATCCCAATCAAAATTTTTAAAAACGGCTAGATTATTTATCGATTTAAATTTTGTTATCATTTACCTAATTTTTATCAAATTTATTTTTCCATAACGTCTAGCGATAGCTGCAGGATCAACTGAAAAGGAAGTCCTGCTGTTAATACTTGTACGCTGTATTTTATTTTTCAAGTATTATCATTTCATCTTGAATAATACTTTTATTTCTTTCAAGCGCCTCAAATTTCATGTACGAATTATCAAATGACATCATTAGCAGACCAGATTCAGAATATTCTTCCGAAATAATCTGCCATTTAATCTTTACTTTGCTTTTTAGTTTACCACTCTTAAGACTAAATCCTAAGTCATTTATTTTATAGGAATCTCCAGGAACTAAAATGTTAATATCTGGTGAATAAATAACTGAAAATTTATCTAAACGTTTAATATTTGTTTTTCTACCTACTAACATAGGAGAGTCAAAAATACTTCTATCTCCAATTTTCTCAAAGTCACCAGTAATCACAATTTTTATTTTATAATCTATAATAGACGACTGTCCATTATTCAAAACAATCAATTCAGGAGCAATTGCTCGATGAATTGGCAAGTTTATATTACGAAGGGATTTTCTTCTTTCATGAATATTACTTTCCGTAATGTTAGAAATAAACAGAATCTTGGATTCTATTTCATTCTTGAGATTTGAAAATCGAATTGATACCGCAGAATATTTATTTTCAATTACAGAGGCAATTGACAATTTAAGAGAACTTTCTAATTTTAAAATTTCAATCTTTTGATCTTTTTTACCTTTAGATGGATCGAAATAATAAGTCAAACATCTTCTATTTCTTAAATCAAATGGAAGATTACTAATATCATCGTAAAATGTATTAAACACACAAATCACCCTTGAATCACCCAATTTGGCTATAGCATACCCTAGCTCAAATAGGACATTCGAATTACACCCTTTTTTTCCTTTTCTGCTAGAATTTGTAATTGTTATATCTGAAATAAAAACAGAACAATTTTCAATTTTCCTCAAAATTGTTGACATTATATCTGGACTACCAGAAACTTTTCTAGTATCGGAATCATATTCAATATTTGAATAACTTTCTTTTGATTTACGGAGTTGTTTGGTCGCCTTTTTTATTAAATCTCTAATTAGATACCTATTTGATTTATTGTCTAAATCTGATTGCCAAGAATAAAATATTTTTTTAGTTGGTTTCATAAAAAAAACTATCTAGTTATTTTTAATAATTACGTAGATCTTGTTACTAATTGGCACCAAACTATAATACTGCTACGATTTTGTTTAACACAACAGGGTCCATGAAGATTTTCTGTTTTGATTTTTTTAGCTATTGAATTAAAATTTGCTTGCCTATCTTGATATATTTTTATTAGATCTTTTTCATTCTTTTTTAACTTAAGTTTCGGTAGTTAAGATTGTTGAAAAAAGGAGGTTTGATTTTGGCTATAAGTCGCTAAAAAACAGTATCTTATAGTTGAAAACAAACCCAAATCCTCCTTATGCAAGATACTAAATTTAATGAAATAACCTCAGGTTGTTTT
>CAYOBX010000169.1:0-11140 GCA_964402245.1 uncultured Saprospiraceae bacterium
GGAACTACTTTACTTCGGTGTCAACCCTAAAATCTCTTCCGCATACCGATAAGTCGCTGCTTGCACAGAAGGAATATCTTTAGATTGTATAGTATTAATCATTACATGATTTTTGACATTTGGAAAGGCTATAGACCTCTTTTGATCAGTGGGTGTTTTGGCATATTTATCAAATTCAAGCATAGCAGCTACAGAAACAACAGGATCTTGTTCTTCTTCATTTTTATAATAGTAGCCCATAAAATAAGGCTTAGTTACTTTTGCAAATACTTCAGGGGTCATGGTTTGTTCTATCAAAGCTTTTAGACCTATTACTCCTTCAGTTTTGTATTCGGAAGTAACATAGTTCATATCTTTTCTAGAATGATATTTTCCAATTTTTCGATACTCCCCCATTATTCCATTTGCAAGGTGCGTGCCCCAAGGCATAGTCAATAGTTCCGAAGCCGCAAAGGCCAAATCTACATTCGGGGAGTATAGAATTTGAGCATCTATCAAATCTGGATTTTCGCCTTCTAAATAAATACCTAAAGTGCCTCCTGTAGAGCAAGACATCACAATTACTTTCTCCCCTATTAAGTGCCCGATAGCAATCGCTTCTTTGGCAGAATTGATATACTCTTGGGGCGTGAGTGAGCCAAAAGATTCTTTATCTGCAATCCCATGTTGTGCCAATCTAGACAGGTATAAATTACAGCCATATCGTTTAGCAAAAGGTTCGTGTATCCCATTTCCTTCAAACCAAGTGGCGGAAAAGCCATGTAAATACACGACGCTATAGGGAGTCTTCTTTAAAGAGTCGGCCCAAACAATTCTAGCTTCATTGTCAGGACGGATATTAGCGACTTGGGCTTCTTTGTCTTGGATATATTGATCTAATTGCGCTAATGGTATATCTAGTAATGTTATTTTTCCTTCTACTTGATCATAATGATTTTTAGGGCCTAGCGCTAATGCACCTAATAGAATAATAGGGAGTAGATATCTTTTCTTCATTTTTGTAGCGTTGCGGCTTCGCCGCTTTTTTTTGTTTAGGAACACAGAGGCACAGGGACACAGAGTTAAATGTGTTCTCGGTATCTCAGTGGTTCTGTGTTCAATTACTTTCCATAAAGCTCTGAGCTCTCAACACCGCATTTTCTCGAACATTCAAATAATAAAAATTAAAATCAGCGATATGATAGTTTTTAGTTTTCAATAAAAAGCTACCAAAGAACTTAGGTTTAGTTGCCCAAAGAATGCCTTCTTTAGCCACAATTCTAGCAGAAGTTAAGTTGGGATAAATTTTATTTATTTTTCTTAATACCCCCCCTTTATTTAAATCATGGGGTGCATAATCTTCTGAGGTAGTCCAAGTCAGAGGATTTGTAACCGCAATCTTTTCAGAAACAAAACTCTTGGGATGGTATCCTTCTTCAAAAGTTCTCCAAGTACAAAAACAACCTGTTTGAGTAGGGGTTTCACAAACAGGGATAAGTTCATACTGATCTTTCGCAACAGGGATACCTACTAGATAAGCAGCGACTAATTGTTTTTGCAATTCCTGTCCATCAAAAAAATCTTTCATCAACCGAATGCCATGCGTCGTACCTTGACTGTGAGACGCAATAATGATAGGACGTCCATTATTGTAATGGTCTAAATAATATTGGAAAGCAGTTTTCAAATCTTCATAGGCGAAGTCAAAAACTTTCTTAGCCATCTCTTTATCTTTTTCATAATACGCACTAATATGCGCCTGTCGATATCGAGGAGCATATATTTTCCCTACGCCATTAAAAACAGAGGCTTGAAATTGAATCGTAGATTCATCTACTCTTTTATTAAATGCGGGATCATTGACTGGTGCATTCCATTGGTCATCTCCTTCTTCTCCTGTATAAATAGTTGGGTACATAAAAAAGACATCTACAGCAGCTTCTGCTTGTTCATCTTTTAATTTTTTGGGGGTTACATCTGCTTTGTCTTTTTTATTGGGCAGTGCTGCCCAATAATAGGCTTTAGTATAGTCTGGGGCGGTCGGCACTTTTTCTTCTTGGAATACACCTAAAGGATAGACCGTTTTATTAGAACAATTAGACAATCCAATAGCTAATAATAGGAATAGTAGTATATATTTCATTATTATTTATTTTGATTTTTACGTCAATTCATTTTCAGAGGAGTGTTTATCTCGGCCACTAGGTAACTTTTGGCTCTCGGCAAGCAGAAGCTTTAAGATAGTTTTTTTTGCCAATTTTTGTCAAAAATAACAGAAATATAGTTAAATAAATAGGTGATTTTTGATAAGTCTACAGGGGGCATACTACCTCCAAGCAGCGAATCTTTAAAATATTCGTTTATATTTGTATATATAAATCAATTCGAGAACATCACTCCATGACCTTCATACCTTTTAAATCTACCCATTAAAATATATTTTTTAAAAAAAAAATAGCTTACTTACAGAAAATCAGGCAATAATAAAATACATTTTTTTAGTACATCAAATTTTTAGATATTAAAATTGTATTTGAGCGAAAATTCACTACCTTGTGCAAGATGCCAAATATTATGGTTTTCAAGTTCAAAATAGTGTATTTTAATTTGTTTTAGCTAGTTCATTTATAAGCTAAACATCAAATAAATACTTATTTTTTATTCAAAAACATTGTTCATTTAATACTCACGAAAATGGTGAAACTTTTCCTTAAAAATTTATGGGTACTGTTAGTTATGTTAACAGTAGGCCTAAATGCACAAAGTACTGTTAGTGGTACTATTTCAGATGGTGATAATGGGGAGACCCTCATTGGTGCCAACGTTATTATCCAAGGTACGACCACTGGTACTAGTACAGATGTGGATGGTAATTTCTCTTTAACTAGTGATCTACCACTACCTTGGACGCTCGATGTAAGTTATACTGGTTACAACACTCAAACAATTGCTATAGCTAGTTCAACCTCTAATCTTAGCATTGCGATGGAGTCTAGTTCTATATTGACAGATGAAGTAGTAATATCTGCCTCTCGTAGAAAAGAAAAAGTACAGGAAGCACCTGCCTCTATTTCTATCTTAACGTCTAGAAAATTAGAAGCAGCATCTCCGAATGATCCTGCACGTAACCTTATTAATACACCGGGGGTAACTGTTCAGCAGCAAGGTGCTGGTAGAATTAATATCCAATTACGGGGTGATGGAGGTGTTTTCGGGTCTGCTACTTTCCCTATTCTAGATTATCGTTCTTTATCTGGACCGGGTTTGGGTACTTTCGATCCTTTAAACTCTCCTTTGAATAGTTTGGATATTAGTCGTATTGAGGTAGTAAGAGGAGCAGGTTCTGCCTTATATGGTCCTGGTGTAACAGCAGGAGTTGTTCACTTTATCTCTAAATCAGCGATTGATGAGCCATGCACTTCTATAGAGTTAACAGGTGGTGAGTTAAATACTTTTGGTGGTGCATTTAGACATGCAACCAAAGTATCTGACAAGTTTGGTTTCAAAATAAATGGTCTTTTTAAGAGAGGAGATGAATTTACTTTAGATCGGAATAATCCAATTGATGGACCGCGATTTGATTTATTCCAAACACAAATTGTTCGACCAGCTATTACTGACGGTACAGTAGATGCGACACTACCGGGGGAAGTATTATTAACACTAGATGATTTAGATCCAGATGGCGATGGTAATGTACTACAAGACCATTGGCAACAAGCTAATTTGACGGGTACTTTAGAATTCCGTCCACAAGATGACTTATCTGTTATTGTATCTGGTGGTTGGAATCAAGCTTCTGCGGTATTCTTTAACTCTCAAGGAGAGGGCTTATCTCAAGCAGATGAATTTTGGACGCAAGCAAGAGTGCAAAAAGGTGGTTTATTTGCACAAGCATTCTGGTTACGTAACACAGGTGGCTCTGATGAGAATCCAACCTTTTTATACCAAACAGGTGCAGAGACAGGTATTGATAGAACTCAATTTGAGGGTCAATTACAATACAACTTTGATACACCAAGTTTATTGAATGCTAACTGGACGACAGGTCTTGATTATCGTCAATCTGTTGCAGATACTAGAAATTCTGTATATGGTAGAAACGAAGATGATGATGACTTTACCATATTTGGTGCGTATGCTCAAGGTAAGTTCGAATTAGCTAAAAAAATTGACTTAGTTTTAGCAGGTAGAGCCGATAGGTTTAACTTTCTTGATGAAATAGCTTTCTCTCCAAGAGCAGTACTTGTCTATAAGGCAAGTCCTAAGCATACGGTCCGTTTTGGTTTTAACCGTGCTGTAGCTTCTCCTTCTCAATTACAAGTAAATATTGATTTCCCTGTATCTTCTCCAGTACCTGGCGCATATGATGTTTGGTTAAGAGGTAATAGAGAAGAACTTACTTTTAATAATCAAGAGATCGTATTCAATGGTTTATTGCCATTCCCTAACCTTCCAGTTGGTACACCTGGTTTCCCGAATGCCTTTACTTTTGCTGCCGTAAATGCCGCAACACAAGCAGCATTAATTCCTGGTATACAAGCACAGTTTGAAGGAGCAGGGCTTCCTGCAGATCAAGCGGCTGGTTTAGCCGGTGCGATCCAAGGATTTATCAATGATCCAGCTAACACACCTGCTGGTTTTACGGGAGAATTTCAAGGTACGAACTTATTCAACCGACAGCCTTTAGGAATAATCAATGCTCCTGCTGCACAGATTCAAACAGAGGACACTTGGGAGCTTGGATATAAAGGTTTAGTTGGTGAAAAACTAGGCGTAGCAATAGATATATATAATAGAAGTATAGATGGACAGACCTTATTTACAGGTATTAGCCCTGCTTGGTTACCTGTGGGTGCCCAGTTTGGTGCAGATTTAGGTGCTGCGGTAGGTACTCCAGCTCTTAGAGACTTTATATTCAATCTACTTGGAGGAGATATTAATCCAGCAGCAGGCGCAACAGCAGATGCATTAACAGCAGCAACAGCAGGTGCTTATACGCAAGGTGGTGATGCTTTTGCAGGTGGTATTGCGCCATTGCTTGGAGGTAATATTTTTGCAACTACACCAGCAGATCAAGTACCAGCGAATGGTGTAACGCACTATACAGCAGGATATAGAACGTTTGAGGAATTTAACTACTGGGGAGCGGATATAGCTTTGGAGTACTATGTGGATGAAAACTTGTCTATTTTCGGTAACTATAGCTGGTTGGAAGAAAATGTATTCACACCTGCTATTGTAGGTGCAGAAGGCGCAACAGAATTAACGTCTATTTCTCAGCCATTAAACAAATTCCGTTTAGGAGCAAATTATGCGCCTGAGTATGGTTTAAGAGCGAATATTGCTTTCCAACATGATGATTCTTACGAAGTATTCTTGGGTCAATTCTCTGGTTTGACAGATGAAAAGAACTTAGTAGATGCAGGTGTTGGTTATAAGTTTAATAATGGATTAACATTAAATGTTACTGCTCAAAATTTATTCGATAATGAGTATAGAACCTTCCCTCAATTCCCACAAATTGGTAGAAGAGTAATTGGTACTCTAAGATATGACATCTGTGGTGGTAAGGCAGATGCAGATGAAGATGGTGTTGCAGATGATGATGATGCATGTCCAAATACAGCAGGTTTAAAAGCATTTGGTGGTTGTCCTGATTCTGATAATGACGGTATCAAAGATAGCGAAGATGCTTGTCCTTTAGCAGCAGGTTCTAGAGACTTAATGGGTTGCCCTGATGGTGACGGTGATGGTGTTGCGGATAAAGATGATCTATGTCCAAATACAGCAGGTGCATTAAACGGTTGCCCTGATGGTGACGGTGATGGTGTTGCGGATAAAGATGATTCTTGTCCTACTGTTGCAGGTACTGTTGGTGGTTGCCCAGATTCTGATGGTGATGGTGTAATTGATGACAATGATGCTTGCCCTACTGTTGCAGGTACTATTAGCGGTTGCCCAGATGGTGACGGTGATGGTGTTGCGGATAAGGATGATGCTTGTCCAGAAGTCGCAGGTACAGATAATGGATGTCCTTCTGATCCAGATACAGATGGCGATGGCTTCGTTGATAGCAAAGATGCTTGTCCTACTGTAAAAGGTTCTGTAGGTGGTTGCCCAGATGGTGACAGAGATGGTGTTGCAGATAAGAATGATAGCTGTCCTACTGTGGGTGGTAATGTTGGTTCTAATGGTTGCCCAGTAATAGCAGAATCTACAAAGCAATTATTCACAAGAGCTTTACAAGGCATTCAGTTTGAGACTGGTTCTAACAGAATTCGTTCTTCGTCTAAGAGTATCTTAAATGAAGTATCAACTATCATGAACCAGAATCCTTCTTACAAGTTGACGATTGCTGGTCATACAGATTCTGTTGGTTCTTCTGAGTCAAATACTAGATTATCTCAAAGAAGAGCAGATGCTGTTAAGAAATACTTGACAGATCAAGGTATTCCTTCTAATAGAGTAGTAGCAGTTGGTTATGGCGAAGATCGTCCAGTTGCTGATAATATCAATGCTGCAGGTAGACGTCAGAATAGAAGAGTTGAATTGAGTGTTGATTTTATGAAGTAATCAATACCTCGGATACTAAATAAGTAGCAATGTTACTTATTTAAAATAGAAGGCTTGGCAGTTGTACTGCCAAGCCTTCTTTATTTTAGTTGTTTATGAAGATAGCTTTTGGCAATCGGCAAGCGGTAGCTTTGATATACTTCCATTTGTGAAGATTTAGATATTCGTTTTGTGATTCAATGTACATAGAATAATTTCATAAAAAAAGTCTTCTCGATATACATCGAGAAGACTTTTTTTTCGATCCTATCAAGGATCACGGTATTCAATTTGGAAAAATTGGTAGGTAGTATAAGGAAACCTTATAGTATCTGAACAATAAATGAAGTAGAATATCTTTCTACTTCTTATTAATACTCGTCTTCGTTAAAAAAGAAATCATCTTTTCTAGGGTAATCTGGCCAGAGATCTTCAATGCCTTCATACAACTCTCCTTCATCTTCAATTTGTTGAAGATTTTCGATCACTAATTGTGGTGCGCCTGAACGGATAGCAAAATCTATCAGTTCATCGCGAGAAGCCGGGTAGGGCGCCTCTTCTAAATGTGATACTAATTCTAAAGTCCAATACATTTAACAAAAAAAATTATAGTGTTTGAAGAAATATACTCTGAAGTTGTTTAAAAACTTCTATAATTAGGTCCTAATAAATTCTCTATTATAGACCAATAAAACACTCTTGGGTTAACGATTTTTTTGGAGAACGTTTAATATTTACAAAATGTTTCCTATCAGGCTAATAAACCATCAATTTTATTGCAATTACCTAGTCTCCAATTTTCTGGACGTGTTTGTTTTGCAAAAGTAACTTTTTGTAAATTTAAAGTCAATTTTATTTTTTTATACTTCTAGGAGGGAAAGAAAGGGGTGATTGTTAGGCTCTTAACAATTATGATTTTGGTATTTGGAGTAGAAGTGGTTAATAATCAATGATTTGCAAGGCTTTTTTACGCAATCGAACGTAAGATTCGTTCTCTTAAAGTAGAGTCGTTCATATATTTTACATTGCTGTTTTCTAAAGAAATAAGATGCACCTCACTAGATTTAGCAGATTTATTAACGATAGCAATATCGCCCTTTGTCAATGTATTGGCTTCTCGAAATAATAAAGCAATAATTTCTTCTTGGCATTCAATAGGAACCACCCCATTAATCACAATAAGGTACTCTGGCAAAAAACCACCCATACCTGATTTATTTACAACTATAGCTCCTAAAATTTTATCTTGCTTTTCAAGTGTAAGTATAAACCCACCAAAAGATACGGTCTCTTTCAATGCATAATCTACTGCCTTAGTAACACTAGAACGCTCTACTTCTGAAAGATCATTGACTCTACATAAGAAATCAATTAAGGAAGTTTTCTTAGAGAAATTCATACTTGTAAAGGCATCATATCTAGTAATTTTAGTCATAATATGTGCTTGTTTGTGGTTAGAGTCTGTTCGTTTATTAAGACAAGAACAAAGCAATAAGTCACAATTTGTGACATAGATAAAAAGATATATGAATTTTAGCTTTAGACTCGGCACTTTCTACGGTCACTTTTGCTTCTCCTTTTTCATTGACCACGGGATTTGTCAAAGAACGTGATTGTTAAAGAGCTAATTTTATTCTGACGACTATGCATATAAAAAAAGGGGCCATCTAATAAGATGGTCCCTTTTTAAAAGTTGTTTTTGTAAATCAAAATTTACTCTTGCTCTACAACAAATGTTTTAGTTTTAATATATTGCTGATCCTCTAAGGAAAGATGCATTAAATACATACCCGATTGGTATCCGTTTAATGGAAGGACTATCACTTGCTCTTCCTGCTCTTGTAAATCTATTTGAGTCATTGTTTGTCCTAACAAATTAGCTATTAGAATAGTCCCATTTCGGCTTGGCAAATTATCTAATCTTATAAACAATTGATGGGAAGCTGGATTCGGATATAAATTAACAGTTGGGGCGGCTGATTCAAACACTAGCTCCTTGGTATCAGAATACTCAATAGTACCATCTTCAAAAACTTGCTTTATTCGATAATAATTAACCCCTATAGTAGGATGCTCATCACTTAATTGATAGTTTCCATATGGAACCCCTTCCGACCAGCCCAAAGATTCAAAATGAATATTATCCATAGATCTTTCTAATTCAAAAATAGCAGGTTCCGAAGAATTACTGGCAAATTCTAAAACGGCTGTTGCATCATTGAAATGATATGCCTCTAAATCAACATTAGCAACAAATCCTTGCGTGGCATTAGCAACAAGTGTAGCGCCACTAATAGAAACTGAATAATCTTCTACTTCCCCTTGTACAAAAGTGCCACAAGGATCAGTTGATGCCGTTGCTTTCAATGCTACTCTCATACGAGTAGTACCATTTAAAGCAGATGTTGGAATACTAATATTGGCACCAACAGGAGCTGCTGCTGTACCATCTACTCCCGCTGGAGCAAGCATACTAAATACTAATTCTCCTGGATCAGAAAAATCATTATTTTGATTATAATCAATCCATACATAAATGTTTACATCTTGGTGGGTAAAACTAAATTCTGGCATAACAGACACTTGATAAGATTGCCCACCGACAATATTAGCAACCTGGGCTGTATTATCTTCATATCCAGAAGATGATTTGCCAGAGGCATGGTCTAAATCCGCCAATGTTACATTAGCAATCCAATCTTGCCACGGCTGTTGTCCATTCGCATCGCAATAGTCTACTGCTCCAGTAGGAGGTGGAGTACCCCCACAATTCTGAACCATCTTCACTACACAATTACTAGGAGTCCAACTTATACAGCCTGCTCTTCTACTCCATCGAACAATATAAGTCGTTTGGGAAATAGCTCCTAGTGTTAAGGAAGACCCTATTTCTCCTGGTATTTGCTGACCAATACTATTTGGACAACCACTCGTCGATGACAACCAAAGATATTCTATAGTACCAGATCCACCACTCGGGCTGGTCAAGTTGTTAATAGGAGCTGGTGTATAAGGACCACAATCTGACTCACTATCTCCGATTTCTCCGCCATCTGTGAATGGTTGACAAGTAGGTGTTGTACTGCTACCTGGCATGACTGTTACATCAAAGGAACAGGTAGTTGTTGCTCCACAAGCATCTGTCGCTGTGTATGTCACTGTTGTTGTCCCTACTGGAAAACTTGAGCCACTTGCTGGTCCTCCTGTCTGTGCTACTGTTGCTCCTCCTGTAGAGCCGCCTCCAGTTGAACCGCCTCCAGTTGAACCGCCTCCTCCACAAGGTACCTCGACTATATATAGTTTATTATTCCCTCCTTCTAAATTCCAACTTCCATCCCAGAAGTTGATTACCCCAAAGCTCGGACTTGGTGGAGTACCTGAAAAATTATTAAACGTTACTGGATCTCCATTTACCCAGCTATACCCATTATCATATTCTAAGCCAATATGTACGATATTCGTCCCCAAAGCAGCTTGTATAAAATCATTCTCTGCTTGATCATTGATCGCTACTAAATGTCCTCCTGCACCTCCTTGAGCTATTGGTAAAGCAGATATTTGTTCTGCCGTAGCCCAGTCTGCTGTAGATTGGGATATATAATAATCACTGCCATTATGATTGCCTATATAGTCAAAATCTAAAATCGCTGCGCCTGTACAAGTGCCGCCTCCACTGCTAGTGCCACCTCCACTCGTACCACCGCCACCGCCTGTTGTACAGCTTGTACTCGCACTTGGTGCAGTCCATGTCGCTACTGCACCACTTGCGCCTGCTGCTGCTGTCAAGTTTATATTCGATGGACAGGTCATACTAATGTTACTAGCACCTGCCATTACATTTACATCAAAAGAACAAGTCGTCGTACTACCACAGTCGTCTGTTGCCGTATAAGTCACCGTCGTTGTGCCTATTGGAAAATTACTACCACTCGGTAGGCTACTTGTCAAACTTGCCGTTGCGGTACCTGTTGTACAATCCGTTGTCGGTACAGGTGCAGTCCATGTCGCTACTGCACCACTTGCGCCTGCTGCCGCTGTCAAGTTTATATTCGATGGACAGGTCATACTTATATTACTAGAACCTGCCGTGACAATTACATCAAAAGAACAAGTCGTCGTACTACCACAGCCATCTGTTGCAGAGTAGGTCACTGTAGAAGTTCCTATTGGGAAATTACCGCCACTTGGAATACTACTTGTCAAGGTTGCAGTAGCAGTGCCTGTTGTACAATCCGTTGTCGGTACAGGTGCAGTCCATGTCGCCACTGCTGTACTATCCCCTGCTGCCGTAGTCAAGGTAATAGTCGAAGGGCAAGTCATGCTGATGTTACTAGTCCCTGCCATGACAATTACATCAAAGGAACAAGTCGTCGACCCACCACAAGCATCTGTTGCGGTATAAGTCACCGTCGTTGTGCCTACTGGAAAAATAGCACCATTCGCTGGTCCACTTGTTTGGGCTACTGTTGCTCCTCCTCCTGTTGTTGCTCCTCCTGTAGAATTTCCGCCAGTAGAACCACTACCTCCACAAGGTACCTCAACTATATATAATTTATTATTCCCTCCTTCTAAATTCCAACTTCCATCCCAGAAGTTGATTACCCCA
>CAYOBX010000170.1:0-11121 GCA_964402245.1 uncultured Saprospiraceae bacterium
TTCGTAAAGCTAAATCAAAAATATCTACTCGTATATCTTCTGGATCCGCATCATCCTCATCTTCTCCTTCTCTTCCGTTACCACTTGCATTGTCATCATCATCTGTATTCACTTCCCCTCCTGTATCATTATCAACATTACTATCTGGTGTAGAATCTATATCTTCTATTGATGCGCCATTCTCATCTCTTGCATCTGATATTTCTGCTCGGTTAATAATCCTTTCATCTCCTACTCCTTGATTCACTCTGAAGCTAATCTGAATCACTTCATTATCACCAGCAGCCAAATCTAATCTTCGATTATAAACAGCAGTACCTGATGTTCCACTAGACCAATCACTATCGGTAAGCGTCAAACCTGCTGGTAAATAATCTGTAATTTCTATGTCCGTAGCATCCACATTACCTTGATTGATAATAGTAATATCAAAAGTAACGGTTCTGCCTTGTAAGATTGGTTGATCTGTTAGTCTATCATTAATAGTTTTGATTAAAGCTAAATCAAAACGCATGATTTCAAGATCTGCAATATCATGATCGTCTTCATCACCATTCTGATTATTAATAGCATCATCTTGAGTAGTATCATTATTAATATTACTATCAGGAGTAGAATCTATATCTTGTGGCCTATCTCGAAATTCATCTCTGGCTGCACTAATCTCTGCTGTATTTTGAATAAGACCATCGAAGCCATCATTAACTGTAAAAGAAATTTGAATTGTTTGATCTTCCCCTGGAGCTAGAGACAATAAAGAATTGAAAACGGCTGTTCCACCATTTGCTGTCCAATTAGGGTCATTCAAAGTCAGACCTATGGCTGGCAAATAGTCTGTCACTTCAATATCTTGAGCAGAGACCGTACCTTGATTAAAAACTCTTATATCAAAAGTTACTGTTCGACCTGCAACGACTGGTTGTTGCGTAGACGAGCTTATAGTTTTCCGTAAGGCTAAATCAAAAATTTCGACCGTAACATCTTCTGGATCAGCATCATCTTCATCTCTCGGTGGTGCTTGATTAATTTCATCATCTGTACCAGTATTAACATCTCCACCTGCATCATTTCCAACCACTTGGTCTGGCGAAGAATCTACATCTGTATTATTGAAACCATTCGGCGCAGTCGCATCTGAAATTTCTGCCCGATTGACTAAATCTCCAGCCGTATTTTCCGTAACTAATAAGGTTATATCAACAGATTCACTATCTCCTGGATTTATTCTACCAGGTAAAATTATAGAAGCAGTATTATTTCCATTATTACTCCAATCTGAATCTGCTAATTGAAAGCCACTAGGAATATAATCTGTTACTTCTACATTAGTAGCCACTAAGCTTCCTTGGTTAAAAACGGTAATTGTAAAAGTTACTTCTTCCCCTGTATATACTCGCGTATCTTCGCCTGTAGCTAATTCTTTTCTAAGCGCTAAATCAAAAGATTCTACTGTCACAGTAGCTGTACATTGATCTCTATTTCCACAAGCGTCTTCTACCGTTAATGTGACTCTGTTGTCTCCTACATTGTTTAAATTAAACGAAGTTTCACTAGCAGAAAAATTTACAGAACTACAGTTATCTGTAGCTCCACAGTCTAAATCTATTGGATCAAAACTTACGTTTCCGTTTTCATTTAGTTGTACAACTATATCCTCACAACATACTTCAGGTGCTTCGGTATCCCTAACCGTAATAACTTGTCTTTCAACAACTTCATTATTACAAGCATCTCTAGCCGACCACGTTCTGGTCAGTGTATAATTATAATAGTCACAACTATTTGGATCATTGCTTTGAGTACTGCTTTCTCGAAAGTTAATGGAAATACTTTCATCACAATTATCTAATACATTTATTTCAGGAACGCTCGGCACCTCATCACATTCTACAGTTATATCTCTAGGAACACCAGTTAGAGCAGGTTCTTCATCATCTTCGACAGTAAATGTAGCATTAACAGTTGCTTCATTTCCACAAACATCCACAATCGTATAAGTGACTCTAATACTTCCTACATTTGCACCACATTCTAAGTTTAAATTACTATAATTAAAATTACTAGTTACCTCTATATTACTACAATCATCTGTGTAACAACTTAGAAGCGTGGCAATATTTCTATTGTTCCAAGCATCCGCCGCAGCCTCGTTAGCATTTGCTCCATTACAAGGATGAACTAAATTTTCTGGTTCACAACCATTTGTTGGTGTTGGAGCATTGGTATCTCGAACAGTAATCGTTTGAGTACGACTAGTTCTATTACCACAATCATCTTCTGCCTCCCAAGTTCTAGTAATAACATAGTTGTAATTATTACAATTATTAATATTACTTCCTTGAGTACTATCTTCATTAAAATCTAATGCTATATCTCCATCACAATTGTCTGTAATTGATATATCTCTGGTACTTGGTGCTGCTGGCACATCATCGCAAGAAGTCGTAATATTTAAATTAGTAGGTATACCATTAATAACAGGGCCTTCATTATCCTCAATTGTAAACGTAGCTGTTCTTGTATCTACATTATCGCAGGCATCGGAAATAGTATAAGTAACCCTAATATCACTACAATCACCTGACAAGTCGTCAAAGTCATAATTACTTGTTACTTCAATAGCATCCTCACTACAATTATCTCTATAGCAATCTCTAAGTCTAGCAATATTATCATTATTCCATCTATCGGCAGCAGTCCTATTTGCAGCAGTACCATCACAAGTATGTGTTCTATCATTTGGTCGACAAGAACTATTTTCTGGAGTAGGTGCATCATTATCTTCGAAAGTAATAGAAACTCTTGCTTCTTCACAGCAATCTGGATTCTCATCCGCACATACTTCATAAGTGAATTCGTCCGTACCACATATAGAATTATTCGGGCGAAAAACAATTTGATTCCTATCATTTACAGAAACGCTAGCATTCGCTGGATTACTTTTAATAAGAACAAGTGGTTTAAGAATTAAACCATCATTTGCTAATACATTGAAACTTCTATCTTCTCCAGGACAGATTGTATAGGCATCATTTCTAGGCGATGGTGTCACACATTCACACTCTGTAAGTGTTCTTGTAGAGATAATATCAACTCCAAAGGAATCTCCATTATTCGTTGGAGATATAATTCTAACATTTAAAGACGTGGTACTAGCGGGTACATTTGGCAAATCAATTGTTAATAAACCAGCTTCATTTCCTCGATTTTGAGTAGTAATTTGTGCAGATCTCATAGGTACCCCTGCACCCGACACTTCTACTCTAGCAATTCTACCATCATTCGATTTCTCATGTATAGGGATTTCAACCCTAATATCTCTTGCCAGATTAGAGGTGCCAATTGAAACATTATAAGAATTATTGGTGTTATGAAATTCTTGATTAATAATCAATGCAGAAGAGGCGTTTCCATCAGAGCGTATTAATTTTTGAATAGAGATACTTGCAGCCGTACATTGGTCTAGCCCCGGAAAAGTAAGCACGTTCCTTGTAGGGTTAAAAATAGTGGCTCTATAGATTCTTTCTCTAGCACTTCCAGTACTAGTTTGATTTACATTTTCACTTACGGTAGCTATCGTTTGACTTCCATTTCTTACAGACAATGTACTTGTAAATTCACCATTTCTACAATCGTTTTCTTCGACCCATACATTAACGATGACAGATTCTACGTTTGCGATACTTCCAATATTAAAGGAAGGATTGGATTCATTGTGAACCCCTAATATATCAGACTCAATTATTATATCACTCCCGCAATCGTTTAATATATTATCCATGAATTCAGATCTTGGAGTAGCATTTAATCTCGCTTCCTCCAAACGCTCTTCTTCTGGTTCTTTTCCTAAATATTTTGGTTCTATGATATTTCTATTATCATCCAAGATTCTAATGCCCGTGTTATACCTAGCTTTTGTTATAACATCAGGATAATATCCTGCTGATCTACTATTTTCGATATTTTTTCCACCTATTTGATATCTTGTCTGTTGATTATCATTGGTAGTAGCTCCAAAATACCACTCTTCTATTTCTTTTTCAAAATCTCCATTTTGAATCCAGATATCGATAGAATCCAAGAATTCCTTTTTTTCCAAACGAGGAAAAGCCTCTTCTAGCTCCTGCTCGATAGGCTCAATTTTGATAGTAGAATCCCGTTCTATTCCAAGGGCGACTCCGTACCAGCCAATTAATAGCAACAAAATTACTTTCCACTTCCTGGGTGAGAAACCATTAAAATTAGAAATGGCTTTCAAAAGACATGCAGTAATAGTAGGCATAAATTTAAAATTGTAAAGGTGTAGTTCCGTAAACGTTTATTTTCCAACACCAGGATACAATCATCTTAAAGGGGGGAAATGAGAGATACTTAAGTAAGGAGGAATTTATGAAAATGAATCATAAATCACCAAGAATCAATCTGAATGATGATCTTAATTTCAACGATGAAAAAAAGGGTAAAGGGAGTTGTTTATTAGGGGAAGAACAGGGGTGAGGGGAAACGATATAGAATATCAATAGCTTTAATTCAAAAACCAAGCCATTGTATTTTATTATTATTTATTTGAATTTTAACTTATTATTTTTTGAAGTATTTAATCAGAGTGTGTAAAAAATGTGGGGAAAACAAATATGATTCAAAACTAGATATTATTTTAAACACATAGAAACATAGTACACATAGGCTTTACTATGTGTCCTACTGTGCCTATGTATTTAATTTTTCATGTGTTATTTCTAGTACATTCCATTATTAATTATGTAAGTTCCCTTTATTCTTTACACACTCATTTAATTACGCTTAAAAAACGTGTTTGTCTCTCTTTAGAGAGAGCAAATTTGATTTGTTTTTTTTTGAAAAAAAAACAAATCAAATTTGCTTCCTCTAAAAACAATTTAAAGCTACTGTTTGTCGACTATCCAAAGTCATATTCTAGATACTCGAACAATGTATGTGTGTTAAAGACTTATTTATTTTAAATTAAAATTTCATTGAATAAAAATAAATCTATAAAAATTATATTAATACGAATAAAACAAAATTAAGTGATTATATGCATCAAGTAAAGTAATATATTAATTGAATCCCACATTTTAAGTTAACTTTAAAATATTAAGTATAGCTGCTATCTTTAGTAGAATAATTAACAGGAAGCAATATCTATTACTCCATTTATATTTAAAAAATAAAAATTCTTTATAACACTATACACCAAGGTAATTTTCTGGTCGAATAGCCATTAATTCTAATTTAATAGCGTCTGAAACAGCTAAACCTTCTATAAATTCTTTAAAATCTGTTTCTGTGACTACTGGTTTCCCTCTAGTCAATTCTTTTAATGCTTCATAAGGTTTAGGAAAGCCTTCTCTTCTCAATACATTTTGGATCGCTTCTGCGACTACCATCCAATTCTTTTCTAAATCTTCTGCTAATTTAGGTGCGTTCAATAATAATTTTGCTAAACCTTTCTGGATAGATTTAAAGGCGATGATCGTATGTCCATAAGGTACGCCGACATTTCTTAATACCGTACTATCTGTTAAATCTCTTTGTAATCTTGAGATTGGGAGTTTATTGGCTAAGTGTGCAAATATGGCATTCGCAATGCCTAAGTTACCTTCTGCGTTTTCGAAATCTATTGGGTTTACTTTATGCGGCATAGCAGAAGACCCTACTTCTCCTTTGATTACTTTTTGTTTAAAATAATCCATAGAAACATAAGTCCATATATCTCTTGCTAGATCAATTAATATTGTGTTAATTCGACTCATTCCTTGGAATAAGGCAGCCTCACTATCATAGTGTGCAATCTGAGTGGTGTATTGAGAACGATATAAACCTAGTCCATTTTCGACAAATTTATCGCCAAAATTTGGCCAATCAATATTGGGATAGGCAACATGATGGGCATTATAGTTACCTGTAGCTCCACCAAATTTTGCTTCATACGGTACTTGCTCTAATAAAGCTTTCTGTGTTTTAAGGCGTTCTATAAATACTAGCATTTCTTTTCCTAAACGAGTAGGAGACGCTGGTTGTCCATGCGTTCGAGCCAACATCGGAATATCTAACCATTCTTTTGCTAAGCTATATAGTTGGTCTATTACTTCTGCTAATAAAGGATAGTACACCTTATCCATTGCCATTTTTATCATCAATGGATTAGCCGTATTATTAATATCTTGAGAGGTTAACCCAAAATGTATAAATTCTTTGACCTGTGATAAGCCGATAGCATCAAACTGTTCTTTTAAAAAATATTCTACGGCCTTCACGTCATGATTCGTCACTCGCTCTATTGCTTTGATCTGCTCTGCTTCTGCTACACCAAAGTCAGCCACTATTTTGTCCAATTTATCAAAATAGGATTCATCTACTGCTTTTAACTGTGGGAGTGGGATTTGACAAAGGGCTTTAAAATATTCTACTTCTACTAATACTCTATATTTGATTAAAGCAAATTCTGAGAAGTATTCTTGTAATTCTTTGGTCCTTCCTGCGTAGCGACCGTCAATTGGGGAAATAGCTGTTAACATATATTATTTCTTTTAGCGACTATAATTTCAAAACACCAACCATTGTCAGAATTAGGATTCATAAGATTTTAGAATTAGTAGGATTTGGGCGCAGTTGCGATTTGATACCAACCAAAATTAGATCATAAAAAAACTAATAATAAGTAGTCTAATACTACGGACAGGATAGATTGCCGAATTTATTTTTGAAGTAGACTTCCCAAATCTTGAAGATTTTGTAAGTCTGTCGGGATCGAACTTACACAGTCTTCGAGACTTGGGAAGTTTTATTTTCGGTAATTTATCCTGTTTCGAGTATAACAAAAGTATTTTAACTTCTTCTTTTTGATGGTTTGATGGCTGGATTGTTTGATGGTCAACGTCACGTTGACAATCAGGCAATCAAACAGTCATAACAATCATTTCTAGTTGTTAACTTCTTTTTGTCCGATTATCTTCCTGATCAAGTTTGCCTCGAACACCTAATTCAATAACTTCCAAATCTTTTAAAACCCCAGCAGCAATCGTAAATCGAATGATCGTCCGCATTTGATGTATCCCATGATGCCCACATGCGCCTGGATTGATATGGATAAAATTATATTTCTTGTCTGGCATTACTTTTAGAATATGAGAATGCCCACAAATGAATAGTTTTGGTGGGTTGGTCTCAAATTCTTCTCTGACTCTTTTATTGTATCTACCAGGATACCCACCTATATGCGTCATCCAAACATCCATCCCCTCGCAGTCAAACCGCCAATTGAGTGGATATTCTGCTCGAACCTCTTTATCATCTATATTTCCATAAACGGCTTTGAGTGGTTTAACCTTCTCTATTTCTTTTACCACTTGGATATCTCCTATATCCCCAGCATGCCATACTTCATCACATTCCTCAAAATATTTAAAAATACTTTTATCTAAATAACTGTGGGTATCAGATAATAAGCCAATTCTTTTCATAAGTTTGTTTTATATGTTGACCTTTTTTTGATGTTGACCTTTTTTAATGATAAATGAGAAATGATGAATGATGAATTCTTTGATGTTGACATCCCGTATTCATCATTTCTCATTCATCATTCATCATTTTTTTAAACGCACTACAAAGTATTCCAGTAGCCACTGCGGCATTTAAGGACTCCGCCCCACCTTCATTAGATTTTGGAATAGTCACTTGATGATCTGCTAATGCTAAAGCAGCAGAGGAAATACCATTTCCTTCATTGCCAATCACTAAAATCCCTTTTTTTACAGGGGATAGGCTAAAGATATTGGTCCCATCCAAAACGGCGGCAAATATAGGTAAATTAGGAGATTCTAATTTTAATTCCGCTAAATCTTTTACGAAGGATTGGACTCGCAAAAATGCGCCCATAGAAGCTTGTATTACTTTAGGATTATATAACTCTACGCAAGAGGCCGAACAAAATACATAGGGAATGCCAAACCAATCAGCGATCCTTAGAATACTCCCCATATTTCCAGGATCTTGAATACCGTCTAAATAGACTGTTAAATTGTTGTTAACCAACGAGCTATCTATAGTATAAGTTGGTATCTTACAAACACATAGTACTTTATTGGGTGTTTTCAGCTTGGAAATTCTTTCTAGGTCCTTTGTATTAATAGTATGTGTAATGGTGCTATGCGTTTTTAGTAGGGTCTTGTTTTCTTCCAACCAATCAGGTAGTGCATAGATTCCCTCTAGGACCATTGATGGACTCTTAATAATTTCTGATGCCATTTTCTCTCCCTCCACAATAAAATTTCTATACTTTTGTCGAAATTTCTTTTGATGCAAGGATTGAATGTATTTGATGGTGTTTCTTGAAAGCACGTATTATCGTTAGGAGTCAGGGGTCAGGAGTCAGGGGTCAGGTCTAAGCGTTTCATGCGCCTGACCCCTGACCCCTGAGTCCTGACTCCTTAAATAAAATTAATGAATCACGAAAGTAACATAAAATATACTCTTTTAGGCAACTGTTGCCTATTGCTATGTATGCTATGGCTTTCGTCCTGTGGTACCAATAAGTATTTGCAAGAAGATCAAACTTTTTTAAAAGAAAATAATGTCAAAATTATTAGTAAAGAAAAAAGTAAAGTCTTCAATACTTTAGAAAATGATTTATTAGGGAGGGTTCGACAAAAACCCAATACCAATTTTTTTGGTATTAACCGACGATGGTTTTATTATAGAAAACAAAAGAAGGGAAAATTAGATAAAGAAATAAAACCGGGTAAGAGAACCATTTATGAAACGCCTAGTATTTTCGAATCTAAAATAGCCGAAGAAACTATAATTAGTATGGGAAACTACCTCTATGAAAGAGGGTATTTTAATTCAACGATCACTTATAAAAATGAGATTATAAAGCAAGAATCCTATACGACATATTTAGTTGATCCTGGGCCTCTTTTTACTATCAACTCTATTCAATTTATTAGTCCTGATACTAGTATACAGCAAATACTAGATGATATTAGTTCCGAGACTTTCTTCAAAAAAGGAGAAGCATTATCAAACAAGACATTTGAAGCAGAAAAAAGTCGTATCACTAACGTATTAAGGAATCAAGGTTATCGAACCTTTCATGTTGGTTATATTGATGAATTGGAATCTGACTCTACTACTACTACTACTAGCAGCTTGGATATTAAGCTATCTATATTCAATCCAGCAAATGGCGATGCCCACCAAGTGTATACCATCAATAAATTGTCAGTCTATCCTTATTACGTCCCTGACATAAAAACTGAATTCTTAAAAGATACTATAATTGATGGTATTCATTTTTATACGCAAGATGGTACTTTTCCAATTAAGCCAGAAGTATTATTAAAAAGAATCTACCTCCAAAAAGGCGATATTTATAGTCAAGAAAATTTTAGCAAAACCGTTCGGAATTTAGGATCCTTAGGCATTTTTAAATTTGCCAATGTTACAGATAAAATTGCTGGAGATTCTAGTAATCTAATTGATTTTAATATATATCTGCCTGCTAATAAGAAGATTGTGTTAGGAGCAGATGTAGAAATTAATTTCAGTGAAGCTCCTGCTACGAGTGGGACCTTTCTAGGAGGCGGCCTAAATTTCTCTTATCGGAATAGAAATGCATTGAGAGGTTCCGAAGATTTATTGTTTAATTTAGGAATAGGTGGAGAGTTTGGAGTTAGAAATTCTACTTCCAATTCAGGGCCACTATTTAGAACCTTTGATGTTAATCCACAGCTAGAATTAAATATTCCTAAATTCCAAGATCCTTTAAGTTTTGTAAAGCTCCTTAATAGCTTAAGTATATTTAGTGATTCTTTCTATGAATCTTTATTAGAAAATGCAACGACTCGAATTATTTTTGGACTAAATTGGACGCAGCGACAAGATTTCTGGGGCTTTTTTAGTGGGGATTTATCCTTAGGGTACAATATTCAAAACTCTCCTAATAGACGATATTCTGTCAGTCAATTTGGGATTAATTTCTTTAATCCGAATGTAGGTCGTAATGGGCAAATCATCTTTGACAACAATCCCTTTTTAGAACGAAGTTTTAATAATAAACAATTATTTACAGGTTTATTATTTAGAGATTTTGGCTTGATATTTAATGGTCGAAATGCAGCAAAGAAAAGATCTTGGAAATTTGAATTAACCTTCGAATTATCTGGAGCGGAAATATTTTTGCTGAATGGTTTGTATAACCAAATTAGCTCAGGGGATGATGTCACTTTTAGCTTATTCAATCTGGATTTTTCAAAGTTTGCCAAACTAGATTTAGATGGTAGTCTCTACAAACATCTTAATAATAACCACACTTTAGCTTTTAGATTAAATTTTGGTATTGCTGCTGGTTTCGGATCTACACAGGATGTGCCTTATGTCAAACAATTCATTGCAGGTGGACCTAATAGTGTACGGGGATGGAGAATTAGAGAATTAGGTCCAGGTAGTTATCAAGACCCTATTACTTTTCCAGTTTATAGTGAAAACAGTACTCCATTTTATCAGGCTGGGGATCTTAGGCTACTTTTCAGTGCAGAATATCGATTCAATTTGTTTAAGGTTTATTCTTTAGATTTAGAAGGTGCATTATTTATTGATGGTGGAAATGTATGGACCCTCAATGAGGATTTAGACAGGCCTGGTTCCCAAATTAGTGGAGCTTTTCTTAACCAAATTGCTTTAAGTACTGGGTTTGGTTTTAGAATGGACTTCGATTATTTCAAATTAGTACTAGATTTAGGGTATAGAGTGAGAAATCCTTATGCCAATCCAGAAGGTAGATATTGGGCCTATCAACGATGGAATGAGTTAAAATTGAGAGGAATTAATTATAATTTGTCTGTTGGGTATCCTTTTTAATGGTTAGGCAAAATGTAAGAATGGAGTTGGTGAAAGTTTCTGACAAATGGACAACAAGTATGTTTACGATATTACTTTAGAGGGAGCAATTTTATTATGCTTTTTTTCAAAAAAGCATAATAAAATTGCTCCCTCTAAAAACTATATCAAAGCTCCAGCTTGCCATCTACCAAATCCATCTTTATTAAACAGCTAATTATTTTTTATAAGAAAACCATTAGGAACGGTGAAAAATGATGA
>CAYOBX010000171.1:0-10988 GCA_964402245.1 uncultured Saprospiraceae bacterium
TAAGAAGGATTCCATTCAGTAATGACTGAAATTACTTAAATTTACAGGATAGAATCTAATTGGTTCATAATTTGCCATAATTGAAACAGTTATTGGATCAAAATTGTTATTGATAACGAATTAGAAACGACAAAATCCTGACAAAATAGGCAAATGTTTTGCGCCTATCTTCCAACAGACTCTTCCCCTACTTAAGACCTTACTATTTTTGTATCTTGCGGCAGCATAGAATCCCTTATTAATTTATCATTTTCATGAAAAAATATTTACTAGTAGTATTATCTATCCTAATTGTTCATGTGGGATATAGCCAGTCTAAAACGGATAGAGATTTGTATAATACAGAACAAATCAAAGACATACGTATTACCTTTAAACAAGATAATTGGAAAGTCATTCTCGACTCTCTGAGAGCCAATGGATCCCAATTATTGGTCGGTAAAGTCCGTATAGATGACACCACTTATGACAATGTTGGTATCCGATATAGAGGGAGCAAGTCTTTTAAGAAAGGCAGTCAAAGGAATCCTTTGTTTTTAAAACTAAATTATATTGATAAAAAGCAGAAACATCAAGGCTATAAGCGGTTAAAATTATCTAATGCATTGCGAGACCCAAGTCTGGTTAGGGAGGTCTTAGGCTATGAAATTGCTAGGAAATATATGGTTGCCCCTAAAGCCAACTATGCCAAAGTCTATGTCAATCAAGAATATTATGGTTTATATACCAATATTGAAGCGGTAGATAGTGAATTTCTAGAAGAACATTTTGAGCATGATGATAATGTTTTTATCAAATGTACGCCTGATCTAGAGCGGGCATCTCCTGAGGGATGTATGCCGAATGTATTCGGATCATTAGCCTATGAAGCCGATGTGTCTTGCTATATGCATAACTATGAATTAGAATCGGACGAAGGTTGGGGAGATTTAATTCAATTAACGGATATTTTAAACAATCATCCTGAAAAAATTGAATCTATATTAAACGTAGATCAGACTTTATGGATGCTTGCTTTTAATAATGTGTTGGTCAACTTGAGTAGCTATAGTGGCCAAAAAAGTCAGAACTATTATTTATATCAAAATGATAAAGGACAGTTCACGCCAATTATTTGGGATTTGAATTTGGCATTTGGTAGTTTCAAAAGTGCTAATGCTGGATCTGATTTGAGTTTAAAGCAATTACAAGAAATTGATCCATTCTTACATATAGATAATCCGTACAAGCCACTAATCAGTCAATTATTAAAAAACGATACTTATAAGAAAATTTATTTATCGCATATACGAAGTATCATCTATGATAATTTTGAAAATGGCTGGTATGAAACTCGTGCTAAAGAATTGCAATCCATCATTCAAGGGGCATTCTTAGATGATAAACATCAAAGGTATACATTTAATGATTTTAAAAATAGCCTAACAAGTACTACCGGGCAACGAAGTAAAATTCCTGGTATCGTTGAGTTGATGTCTAAACGATCGAAGAAATTAAAAAAACATAGCGACTTAAGAGTCATTCCTCCTAGTATTGACTCCATCTATTTATTAAAAAGGGAACAATACGCGAGTAAGCAAGTTGTAGATTTTACCATTATAAGTCGGGTAGATAAATTACCTAAAAAGGTGTTGATCTATTATCGCTTTGCTAAGTCCGATAATTTTCAAGTGATGGAAATGAAGGATAATGGACAGTTGTTAGATGAAAAGGCTGCCGACAAACAATTCACTGCTACGATTAAGGGCAATGGACATACTAGCATCGAGTACTATATTGTTGCTGAAAATATGGCAGCTATTAGTTTTTCTCCTCCTAATTATATGTTTGAGTTACATCGGGCTACTTTGTTGGAGCTTAATTAAGCTGGCCAGTAGCATAAGAAGTCAGAGGTCAGAGGTCAGATCGCTGTGCTGTCAGAAGTGCTCCCCTTTAGGGGTCGGGGGGTGCTCAGAGATAGTAATAATCTACAAAATTCGTAGCTTAGTTTTTTATGCGATTGCCTTGCGCTCCTAGCAATTCGTGAATTCGTGGTTAATTTTTAACACTTAATCAGACGTGTGCTTCTTACGCTAGAGAGAGCTGAACTCTAAGAATGGATTAATGGCGAAGCCACTAAGGCAAATTAAAATAATTGGCCTAACTCCCGACTCCAAATACAACACATTTATAAATATGAATAAATACTTCTACCACTTTTTTATATTTTTTCTGTTCGGTGCTTTCCCTTTATGTAGTCAAGATTTATATGACCTAGACAAGGTACAAGATATTAAAATTACGATTGATGATCCTATATGGGATAAGAAATTGAATGCCTATAAAAAGCAAGGATTAGAAAAAAGAATCCTTGGAAAAATTAGTATTAATGGTATTTCCTATGATAGTGTAGGTATTCGATATAAGGGAAATAGTTCCTTTTTCAATACCAAAAAAGCAGGTTCTACCAAACTGCCTTTAAATGTAAAAATAAATCACTTGATTAAAGGACAGAGCTTGCCTGGTGGATACAAAACCTTAAAACTCTCCAATGTATTCAGAGATCCTAGTTTTCTGCGAGAATCATTGTCTTATGAAATTGCTAGAAATTACATGGCTGCCCCCAAGGCAAACTATGCGAGGGTATATGTAAACGATACTTACCTAGGTTTGTACAATAGCACGGAATCAGTAGATGGTAAATTTTTAAAAGAAAATTTTGGAGATGATAATGGGGTGCTTATTAAATGTGATCCTGCATGGAAAGCTAAACCTGTTACGGATTGTCCTAATAATGAAAAGGCGACTTTAAAATATTTAGGGGCAAATGTAGATTGTTATAAAAATTCTTATGAATTAAAGACAGATCATGGTTGGGAGGAATTGGTTGCTTTTACCAATACCCTCACCCATAAACCTAAAAATATAGAGCAAGTATTAAATGTAGATGCCACGCTTTGGATGCTAGCATTTGATAATATTTTAGTCAACTTAGATAGTTACTTAGGACGGCTTTGTCATAACTACTATATGTATCAAGATACGATGGGCCGCTTTAATCCAGTGATATGGGACATGAATATGTCATTTGGTGGTTTTCGATTTGATGGAACTGGTAAGTCTTTAAGCGATACAGAATTAAAACGATTGAGTCCTTTATTACATTTCAAAACTAAGAATGAAGATCGACCTTTGATTGTTCAGTTGCTAAATACGCCATTATATAGAAAAATTTACTTGGCGCATATCCGTACTATTTTGAATGATTATTTTATAGATGGCACCTATAAAAAGCGAGCAAAAGCAATTCAACAATCCATTGATCGACAAGTAAGAGCGGATAAAAATAAATTATACAGCTATGAGGGTTTTCCACAAAACTTGGAGAAAACAACCTTGGCTGGTACTTCTAAAATAATTGGTCTGACAGAATTAATGGATGCTAGAACCATCTATTTAAAAAGTCATCCATTAATCAATAGAACTGCTCCTACCATTTCGGATGTAAAGCATACGGTATTAGATGGTTCTATTTATGTAACAGCAAAAATAAAAGATGCTACAGCAGTATTTTTGTTCTATAGAAATACCAATAACATCTTTCAAAAAGCGACCATGACAGATACTGGCGCACATTTCGATGGTGTAGAAAAAGATGGTGAATTTGGATTTACTATAGAGGAGTTACCAAATACGGAATACTATATAGTTGCAGAAAATAAGGATGCTGCTATGCTGTCTCCCGAAGAAGCTGCTTTTAAATTTTATTCTGTGAAGTGAGTTAAGAGCTGTTAGTTGTCAGCTTTTAGCTATTAGCTTCCAACTAGACCTGAGCGTTGCATCAAGTGAGTTAAGAGCTGTTAGTTGTCAGCTTTTAGCTATTAGCTTCCAACTAGACCTGAGCGTTGCATCAAGTGAGAAGCTAATAGCTGACGGCTAATAGCTAATAATGCGAATAACGGGTTAAATCTTACTATTGATTTTCAAGCGATTACGTTTACTAAACTTCTAAAGTTTAGTAAACGTCCATCCTAACCAACTGATTTTCAATATCCATCTAAATTTAGCCCGTTATTCGCATTAATAGCTAATAGCTAAATAATAATCTATGCCCAACCGTATTGCCGTCATCGACTTAGGCACTAATACTTTCCATATACTCATTGCGGAAGCACAAGCCAATCATACCTTTAAAGACCTCCATCGCCAACGGTTTTTTGTAAAATTAGCCGAAGAAGGAATTGAGACTATTGGTAAAGCTTCATTAGATCGTGGTTTTAAGGCATTAACACATTTTAAAAAATTGATAGAGGAGCTACAGGTAACTAAGGTGAAAGCTATCGGAACTGCTGCCTTGCGGACTGCTTCTAATGGCCCTGCATTTGTACAACAAGTCAAAGAAGAATTAGGCTTTCATATCGAATTAATTAGTGGTCGTCAAGAAGCTGCATATATACATAAAGGAGTCGTTCTTGCTGTCCCATTTAAAGAGCAAAATTATTTATTAATGGATATTGGCGGAGGCAGTGTGGAGTTTATAATCGCCAATCAACATCAGGTACATTGGGCGCAGAGTTTCCCAATCGGTGTAGGCGTCTTATTTAAGAAATTTCATAAAAGTAATCCTATAGCAGATACTGAAATTATAGCTACTAATAAATATATAGAGGATTTTCTTCTGCCTGTCAAAATAGCTTTACAAAAATTCCCAGCGAGCACTATAGTAGGTGCTTCTGGCACATTTGATGTATTAGAAAGCTTACTGGCCAAAGAAATAGCTTCCCCTACCCATGCATATGTGGCCGTTAAAGATTTTTCCCCGCTTTATGAACGAATTATTCGCACAACAGAGGTAGAGCGTTATGAGATGCAGACTATTCCTGATGATAGAGCAGATATGATTGTAGTGGCATTGATACTAATTAATTATATCCTTAAAACAGCAGCTATAGATCAGATTATTGTCTCAAAGTATGCGATGAAAGAAGGGATTATGATGGATTTGCTATCAATTGAGTAAGAGCACAGATATTTCTAGTTTAAAATATACACGTAACAAATTAGGGATGGGGTAGAAATAAAAAACCACGAATTCACTAATTTTAGCCTAGCTCACTCCTAGGAATTCGTGGTTAATTTTCAATACTTAATTAGACGTGTGCTTCTTACACTAGAGAGAACTGACTCTAAAGTTAAAACAACTTCAATGTCTTAAATCATACAGTACAAAAAGACTTATTTCATTAACACAATCGTTTTAATTTTGTAACTAGCTAGGGGTCAGGTGGATTTCTGTAAATAGAGAGCTATTTCGTCTTCGATTCAAGATGATTCTGCTTTCGATTACGCAAAATGTTCTGATCCCTGACTCCTAGCCAGTTACTTAATTTTTTTATATAATTCCAATATCACCTATAAACACAGATTTCATTTGAAATAGAAATCTACTCAACTATCATCAACAATGAGATTAATTCTTACTCTTATTTTCATGGGTTCCTTTCTTTTTTGTCAAGCACAAGATCGTCAAATGAAACGATTCAAAGCGGACCCAAAGAAAAAACAAGTAATTTGTAGACATCATAATGCAGTTAACCCTGGACATGTTGTACTACCGAAAGCAAATTCTAGAAGTAAACCTAAGAATCCTGCTGTTTTCCAAGTGACTTTTGATCCTAATATGCCAGTAGCAGCTATTCAAGCATTTGAATATGCCCTATCTTTAATAAGCAATGAATTATCTTCTACCGTTCCAATTAATGTAGATGTGGATTGGGATGAACTAGAACCGGGTGTATTAGGCGCAGCTAATACTACGGAATTTGTAGCCGACTTTCCCAATAGTACGGAAAGAACCGCCTATCCAATTGCATTAGCTGAAAAAATATTGGGTGCACCTATTAATTCAGATACTAGACCCGATGTTCAGGTTTTCTTTAGTAGTGAAATTAATTGGTATTATGATTTTAATAATCCAGCTGTTATTCCGCCTACAAATTTCGATTTTGTATCTGTTGTCTTACATGAAATGATTCATGGATTAGGTTTTGTTGGCTTTTCTTTTGTATCCGAAGACGGTAGCATTGGTCGAATTAAAAGAGGAGGAATTGCTGCCATTTACGATGTATATTTAGAAACCAATGGAGGGGTTAATATTTTAGATAATTTTGATGACCCTTCCACTGAACTTGTAGATGTATTTCAAAGTAATGATGTATTTATAAGGAGTCCTGCTTATGTAGAAGGAACAGTAGCACCAAAAGTATATACCCCAACATCTTATGAACCAGGCTCTAGCATTCGTCACTTAGATTTGGTTACTTTTAGAAATAGTTCTAATTCTTTAATGACTCCAGTCATTGGAAGAGCTGCTGTAATGCATGATGCAGGTATTGCTATAGATGTATTAAATGATCTTGGATGGGCTACGACTCATTTATTACATGACCAAATCATTGGGGAAGATAATGTCAACGAGCCTTATGTTGTAAATGCGGAAGTTGTTTCGGATCTTGGTTATGATGCCAGTACACTAGTACTCCATTACTCCCAAGACACCTTTGAAACAGTCACTTCTATACCGATGGCAAGTCTAGCCGAAGCAGATCGCTTTACCGCTACCATTCCTGCACCTGGAGAACAAACACGTTTTCAATATTACTTCACCCTTACAGATAATCGAAATGTTGAATTGCAGTTTCCTGCTAATGCCCCTAATCCTTTATTCTTTACTACCTTTTATGAGTTTGATACAGAGCTACCAGTAATGGATCATAATACAGTTGTTAATATAGATGATAGAACCACTCTAATACCTGTAGATGCCATTGTTACAGATTTCTTTGCAGGTATTGATTCGGTCTATGTGGAATATTTTGTGAATGGTGAATTTGTAACTACTACCAGACTTGTAAGAGATTTTACGGACGAATTTAGAGATAATTTATACACAGGAGCCATAGAGTTGGCAGCGCCATTAGCTGCTTCAGATCAACTAGAATACAGAATCATAGCCGTAGATAAAAGTAATAATAGAAACGAAAGAATATTACCAGCCACGGGTCTTTTTGACATCAATATTTCTGAAACTTTTGATTTTAGTGTGTCTTATTTTAATGACTTCAATACTAGAAGTGATGACTTTGGTGGTAATGGATTTGCGACAGGGCAGCCGACTGGTTTTACAGATGTGGCGATCCAATCGGATCACCCTTATATGAATGCAGGTGATGGAAGAACTTTAAATTTAAATTATCAATTAAATATTCCTATACTTATTCAGGATACAGATCCTTTAATTGAGTTTGATGAGATTGTTTTAGTAGAACCTGGCGAACCTGGTACGGTCTTTACAGAAACAGAGTTCTGGGATTTTGTTATTGTAGAAGGTAGAAGCATAGATGGAACAGAATGGTTGCCTTTTTTAGATGGCTATGATTCCAGAGCTGTAGGTAAGTGGTTAGCAGCTTATAATAGTAACATAGTTGGACAAAATTCCAATGCTGTAGGATTCCCTGAATTATATAATCCACGGGTTATCAACATGACACAAAATGGAAACTTTAATCCGGGGGATATTGTGTTTGTCCGATTTAGGTTATTCTCTGATCCATTTGCTTTTGGATGGGGCTGGGCGATTGACAACTTACGTATTCAAGATACCCAAGTAGCTGTTGAAGATTTTATTAGTTCTAATGATTTCTCTATATTTCCGAATCCTGTTAGCAATTCTGCTCTAGCTATTAAAGCTAGTTTCAAACAGCCTGTAGCCGATTTACAAATTCAGGTATATGATAATAATGGTAGGTTGGTACAATCTGAGCAGCTTGAAAATGTACAAAAAGAATTGTCAAAAACAGTAGACATTAGCGATCAACCTGATGGCATCTATCTAGTGTTATTAAAAATTAATGGGACTGATTTGATTAGTCGAAAGATTCTTAAGCAATAAGAAAATGATAAATTGAACACGGAGTCACAGAGAATTATTATACTATACTCTGTGTGCTCTGTGCCTCCGTGTTCAATACTATTTGTTTGAAAGCCAGACTCCCTTACTCCACTACCAATTCCAACCCATCATACGCCAAATGCACTCCTTCTGGCAACATTTTAGACACCTCTTCATACTTTCCCATCCGATGACTAATATGCAATAAATAAGCTGCTTCTGGCTGAATCTGTTCAATCCATTCTAAAGCTTCTTCCAAATTAAGATGAGAATGATGGCTACGATGATGCAAAGCACTCAAAATCAATACCTTCGTTCCTTTAACCTTTTCTAATTCTTTTTTCGTAATAGTTTTAGCATCTGTCATATAAGTAAAATCTTTAATACGAAAACCTAGAATAGGCAATTGTCCATGAAATATTTCGATAGGTTCGATCATCGTTTTTCCTACTTGGAAAGCCTGGCTGGGTGCAATATCATGTAGGGTAATTCTTGGCGCACCGGGGTATGGGTCAGCATCAAATATATAGGAAAATCTTTTTTTTAGTTCTTCTTGTACTCGTTCTACTGCATAGACAGGCATATGCTTTTTATGCATAAAATTCAGCGGTCGCACATCATCCATCCCTATGATATGGTCATTATGCTCATGCGTTAATAGAATAGCATCTATATTAGAAATATTAGCACGTAACATTTGTTGTCTAAAATCTGGTCCTGCATCTACTAATATCTGTTGTTGATCTACCTCTACCAATATAGAACATCTCAATCGTTGGTCTTTGGTATCCAAAGAGGTACATACCTCACAAGTACAGCCTATAACAGGTACGCCTTGAGAAGTACCTGTACCTAAGATAGTTATATTCATCATATTTCCTCGGCTTCTCCGCCCTGTTCTACTACTGATTTGGAGTCTTCCTTTGTTTCTAGTACCTCTTCCGTTACCTCTTCGCTAGTTTCTTTTTTGTCTTCGTTCTTTTGCTTCATCACTTGCTTAAAAGTCTTTAAGGCTTTTTCTGTTAGTTGGCTTTCTTCAATAGTCAAATTATCTAGAATATCAATTAAAACATTAATACGGCCTTCCGTTTCATAATATTTATTGACGACTACTATTTTTTGTTGTTCGACTAAACAATAGCCAGACTGAAAGCTCCCTTTAGCATAGCGAATGGTGTAATCTATTTCTTTGAATACCTCTTCTATTTTTCCTAATAGGTGTTTAGTATATTTTAATTCTGCCATTTAGTAAGTCTTGTTGTTAAATTTGCGTAACTAGCTAGGGGTCAGGAGCGAGGAGTTTAATAAGGTAGAATTCTCCTATCAGAATAACAAGCAAAAACCCTATTTTTGCCTTTTTTTCCTAATGTCCATCTAAAGAGTCGCATTAACGAATCCCCAAAATAAATACTTTGGCTCAAAATTAGGATTAATTATCTAAGTGAACAATGACGAAATCCCTTGTATTACGTCAAAAGGAGAAAGAGTACACAACTAAATTCTACTATAAATTATTATCAGAAATGAAAAGACAATTATTAGAAACCGAACAAAAAGCTTTAGAAATTAATTTAGATGATAAGATTTATGGTGCATTCGCCGAGATTGGAGCAGGACAGGAAGTTGCCCGATATTTTTTCCAGGTTGGTGCGTCTTCAGGTACTATTGCTAAAACAGTGTCTGCTTATGACAAAGTAGTTTCTGATAAAATTTATGGTATTCAAGGAACTGGTCGATATGTTTGTGAATCTAGAGTTTACAAGATGTTAGATCATGAATACGCTTTAATGCAAGATCGTTTAGATACAGAGCGTCCCGATACTTGTTTCTTTGCATTTGCAGATACGGTAGCCGCTATTAATTTTTCTAAAACCATTAAAGGAGATGGCTGGCTAGGTTTGAGGTTTCAACTTGATCCACAAGGAGCACCTAATGACTTAGTGGTACATGCTAGAATGTTGGATCAGGATAATAAGCTACAACAACAAGCTATTGGTATTTTAGGGGTTAATTTGTTGTATGCTTGCTATAGGTACAAACATGATCCAGAATTGATGGTTGAATCTTTATTGGATGGTTTGAGAGGTCGGGTTTCTGTAGATATGGTGCGATTATCTGGACCTGATTTTGAAAATGTAGATAACCGATGGCTTAGCTTAATGCTGGTCAAACATCAGTTGACAGATGTAGCTATATTCAATGCGGAAGGTCAAAGTATTCATGCTTCGGAATTTTTATATAAAAAGCATGTTATGGTGGTCAGAGGAAGTTTCCGCCCCGCTACTTTGGTCAATATGGATATGATAAAAAGTTCCTTCCAACAGTTTCGTCAAGATGCTAAAGTAGACTCTAATAAGACTTATTTATTGACGGAAATTACAATGGACAATTTGCGCTCTGAAGGGGAGCTCAATGTAAAAGACTTTTTAGATAGAGCCGATTTGCTATGTGCAATGGGACAGACGGTTGTTATTTCGAATTGTCAAAAGCAAAATAAATTAATAGATTATTTATCGGAATATAAAGTACAGAGATTAGGTTTAGTAATTGGTATTCAAGAGTTATTAAAAATGCTAAGTAACACTTACTTAGAAAACCAAGAAAAATCTCTATTAGCGGCATTTGGTGATTTGTTTACTCAAATGGTCACTTATTACGTATACCCTGCTCTACAAGAAGGTAGCGGAGAAGTATTGCAATGTAACGACTTACCTGTACCTGAAGAAATTACTTTTCTATACCAACATTTATTAGGCTCCAAACAGATCAGAGATATTGAGGGCTATAAACCAGAATTGCTGCATATTTTCTCTACTCAGGTTTTACAAATGATCCAAAATGATGAAGAAGGTTGGGAACGGATGGTACCTGAAAAAGCTGCTGCTTTAATCAAAGAAAAATGTCTCTTTGGCTTTCCTTATGAGCAAATGGAGTTTAAGTATTAGAGCATAGTCTACACTACTGGACATTTAGAAGAACAGCAGAAGTGAGAGCAGAGAATAGAGATAAAGAACCTTAGCCTGACAGCTATGGTATTAGACTTAATTCTGAATGCCTA
>CAYOBX010000172.1:0-4534 GCA_964402245.1 uncultured Saprospiraceae bacterium
TTAACGTTTTTAGCCTAATTTTTAGCGAATACTTTTTTATAAGAAAACCCTTCTAAACTAAATAAATATGAATTTTGATTTAATTGTAATTGGATCTGGGCCAGGAGGTTATCCAGCAGCTATCCGAGCGTCTCAGCTCGGACTAAAAGTAGCAGTAGTGGAAAGGGAATCTTTAGGCGGAATTTGCTTGAATTGGGGCTGTATTCCTACAAAAGCTTTATTAAAAAGCGCACAAGTTTTTGAATATATTTCTCATGCAGAAGATTATGGAATTACTGTAGGCAGTGCAAAGTCTAATTTTGATGCTATTATTAAGCGAAGTCGTGGTGTAGCAGATGGCATGAGCAAAGGAATTAATTTCCTTTTTAGAAAGAATAAGATTACGGTGATTGATGGTCATGGTAAATTAGCAAGAGGCAAAAAGGTAGAAGTAACCGACAAGGAAGGTAAAGTAACAACCTATGATGCTAAAAATATTATAGTAGCTACTGGAGGCAGGGCTAAACAATTACCTAGCCTACCCATTGATGGAAAAAAAATAATTGGCTATAGAGAAGCCATGTCCTTAGAAAAACAACCCAAGAAAATGGTCATTGTTGGGGCAGGAGCGATTGGTGTTGAGTTTGCTTATTTCTATAATGCTATTGGGACAGAAGTAACCATCGTAGAATATATGGAGCAAGGCTTAGTTCCTAGAGAAGATGCAGATATTTCAAAAGAATTGACTAAAGTATATAAGAAAAAGGGAATCAAGACCTTAGCTAATTCTTCTGTTGAGTCTGTAGATACCTCTGGTAAATCTTGTAAAGTAAGTGTGAAGAGTAGAAAAACAGGTAAAGAAGAAATCATCGAATGTGATGTGGTGTTATCAGCTGCAGGCGTTAGTCCAAATACCGAAAATATCGGCTTAGAAGCATTGGGCATCAAAACAGAAAGAGGATTGATTCAAGTAGATGAATTTTATAAAACCAATGTAGATGGGATCTACGCCATTGGCGATGTTGTTCCTGGGCCTGCTTTAGCTCACGTAGCGACTGCGGAGGCAATTATTTGTGTAGAAAAAATTGCAGGACACCATCCTGATCCAATTGATTATAACAATATCCCAGGTTGTACCTATTGCTCTCCTGAAGTAGCCTCTGTAGGTTATACAGAAAAAGCAGCAAAAGAGGCTGGTTATGAAGTAAAGGTTGGAAAATTTCCATTCTCTGCATCAGGTAAAGCTAGTGCTGCAGGCGCAAAAGAAGGTTTTGTAAAAGTAATCTTTGATGCGAAGTACGGAGAATTTCTAGGGGCCCATATGATCGGCTATAACGTAACCGAAATGATTGCGGAAGTAGTAGCTGTTAGGAAATTGGAAACTACAGGGCATGAAATTATTAAAACCATTCACCCACACCCTACTATGAGTGAGGCTATTATGGAGGCAGCAGCAGCAGCTTATGGAGAGGTGATACATTTGTAGAGCGGATTATTAATCCGCTTCGAATAGGACAGAACGGATTAACAATCTGCTTTACTCATTAAACAACTATAAACAGAAAATGGCAACAGTAGAAGATTTCAAAAAATACGTAGCAGACGTACAAAATAGAGCAGGTTATACAAAGCCAACTGCATTTGGTTTAGGTATTAGAAAAACAAAGAGAGACAAAACATTGGAAGTATTTTATCCAATGATCAACTTTGAAACAGCCTATGGCACTGCGGCATTGTTACAAGATATAACAAGCTATGATAAAAGTAGTAATGGCTTTGTAAAAGTAAAGAAGGCTAAACTTCAGGAGGCATATGATAAATTTGAAGCATTTCATCAGGAAGTAGAAAAGCATCCTAATATTATGCTTATTCATCAACTATTAAATAAATTTAAGAAGGTGAAAGGCTATGCCAAGGTCGATATTATTGCCTACTTTTTATTTGATAAAGACTCTGCAGTAGAAACACCAGAAGAGGGGTATTTTAAAACACAATGCCTCTCTCAGTTATTGGTTAAACCTCACCAAATCGGGGTAGCAGGTATTTTTGGTAAGATGAATAATCTTGCTTGGACTAATAAAGGCCCTATCTTACCTGAGGATCTGGCTACAGAAAGAATTAAAGCGACCTTTAAAGGAGAAATATTAGAAGTAAGCCATGTAGATAAATTTCCATATATGGTCAATTTTCATGTACCAAATGGTGTAAGAATTGTTTCAGGAGATCGAGTTCGTTTAGGAGCTTATTTAAGTCCAGGTACCACTGTGATGCCAGCAGGCTTTATTAATTTCAATGGCGGCACTTTAGGAAATGCAATGGTAGAAGGACGTATTTCTGCGGGCGTAGTAGTTGATAAAAATACTGATATTGGTGGAGGGGCATCTATTATGGGCACCTTATCTGGTGGAAATAAAAACGTGATTTCGATAGGACAAAAATGTTTATTAGGAGCGAACGCAGGAACAGGCATTTCTTTAGGGAATGGATGTACGATAGCTGCTGGTGTATATGTAACAGCGGGTTCTAAAGTTTCTCTATATAATGATAACAAAGAACCTGTTGATATAAATGGGAAAGTAGTTGCCGAAGGAGCTAATATTGTAAAAGGAATGGAATTGAATGGAAAGGATAACTTGCTTTTTATCAATAACTCTCAAACAGGTAAACTGACTTGTCGACCTAATCAGTCCTTGATAGAATTAAATGCTAGCTTGCATACAGATTAAGGAGGCACAAAGCTAATAATTTTGAACACGGAGGCATAGAGCACACAGAGTAAATACTACATGTAACTCTGTGCGCTCCGTGCCTCCGTGTTCAACCTTACAAGTGGTGACAGCTACCCTATAAAATTCATAAAATTATGGTTCAAGTCTTTGTAACGGGAGGCACTTTTGATAAAGAGTATGACTTCATTACAGGTAAATTATATTTTAAAGATACCCACCTAAAAGAGATGTTTGAAAGAGGTCGCTGTAAAGTAGATATAGACCTCAAAACACTGATGATGATAGATAGCTTAGAAATGACAGAGGATGATCGGGCCATTTTAGCGCATAATTGCAAAAGGTGCCAAGCTAAAGAGATCGTTATCACTCATGGTACTGACACAATGGTAGAAACCGCTAAATATCTAGCAAAGCAGAACATTCGGCAAAAAGTTATTATCTTGACTGGGGCAATGATTCCTTATGCCTTTGGCGACTCCTCTGATGGGTTTTTTAATTTAGGGAGTGCCTTGGCGTTCGCTCAAGCTTTATCCCCAGGCGTATATGTGGCTATGAACGGTCGGTATTATAATTGGGATAATGTTCGGAAGAATAGGGAAACAGGCTTTTTTGAGGCTTTAGAGAAGTAAAATGTACATTCATCGCTAAAACACCATTGATTATCTAATTTTTTATTATGCAGATAGATAAAGACCTAATTTTAAAACTGGAAAAGCTTTCTAGGTTGAAGCTTTCTGACACAGAGCGAGCCACTATCCAAAAAGATTTAAGCAATATTATTGGAATGGTAGAAAAACTTCAGGAACTAGATTTATCTGAAGTAGAGCCTTTGGTATATATCACAGATGAAGTAAATGTCTTAAGAACGGATGAAGTAAAACATCAGGTGGATCGTACTAAAGCGTTATCAAATGCGCCAGATAAGAATGATGCTTATTTTAAAGTTAGTAAGGTTATTGACTTAAATAAATGATGAATGAGAAATGATGAATGATGAATTACATGACGCAAGTAGCGTATTCATCATTCATCATTCTTCATTCATCATTCAAAAAACATAGATGGAACCACTCATTTCAATCAAAGAATTAAAGAAAACATACATCATGGGTTCAGAAAAGGTCCATGCACTTCAATCGGTAACTATTGATATTCTACCAAATGAATATGTGGCACTAATGGGCCCTTCTGGATCTGGAAAGTCTACTTTGATGAATTTATTAGGTTGCTTAGATACCCCTACAGCAGGAGACTATATATTGAATGGCACAAATGTCAGTGAGATGGAGGATAATGAGTTAGCGGAGGTTCGGAATAAAGATATTGGTTTTGTTTTTCAAACGTTTAATCTCCTGCCTCGATTGACCTCATTAGACAATGTTGCCTTGCCTCTGGTATATTCTGGAATATCTAAAACAAAAAGAGCAGAGCAGGCGGCAACCTCTCTAGAAGCCGTGGGCCTAGGAGATAGAATGGATCATAAGCCCAATGAATTATCTGGTGGACAAAGACAGCGGGTAGCCATTGCTAGAGCCTTGGTAAATAACCCTGCTATCATTCTTGCCGATGAGCCAACGGGAAATTTAGATACAAAAACGTCTATAGAAATCATGGAAATTTTTGAGCGATTACATCAATCGGGTAATACCATTATTGTAGTAACGCACGAACCTGATATAGCCCAGCATGCACACCGCATTATTCGGTTAAGGGATGGATTGATAGAAAAGGATGAGAAGAATGAAAATATTATTAGTGCCTTCGATTCTGATCACCGATATATTAGTGGAGATCATGTGATTGACTAGTTCTTTTGTGTTGACCTC
>CAYOBX010000172.1:4634-10979 GCA_964402245.1 uncultured Saprospiraceae bacterium
GGAAAATTAGGGGTGTTCAGAAAAATAGTTTAGTAACGACGAAAGATTCATCATTTCTCATTCATCAACTGCAATAAATCTCTTACCTGCTCTACAGAATTAATTCGATATTTAGCAATCGACTCCCCTAGGCCTACTTTTACGGCATAAGCATCTTCTGGCATTACTTTAAAAATATCTTCGTCTGTATGATCGTCTCCTATCGCAAATAAGAAATCCCAATCTTGCATAGGTAACCATTCCATCGTTGCTTGCCCTTTACTAACGCCAACATTTTTCACCTCCACTACTTTATTCCCATCTAATACTTGTAAATCCAAACTAGCTATCAGGTAAGTCAACATGTCTTTAAATTCTCTGACTCGTTTGGCCCCTAATTCTTTATCTACCTTTCTATAATGCCAAGCCAAAGAAAAGTCCTTTTCTTCGATAAAAGAACCTGGTGTACGCTCTACTAGTTGTTCTAAAACTGGACGTATTTGTTTTTTCCATTGGCTTCTTAGTCCTGGGTTTTGGGTCCATTTATTGTTCTTTCGTATCCACACACCATGTTCTGCAGCAAAATCTATATCTAAATGTCCGAGCCATTTATTGATCGTATGTTTATCTCTACCTGTATTAATTACTACTTTATTTTTAGGATTTTTACAGAGGGTTTCCAAATAACCTAATAAAAGTTCATCAGGAGCAACTGCCTGCGGATCAGGATCAAAATTCATTAAAGTGCCATCATAATCGAGGATCAATAAACGAGAAGTGGCTTTTTGATAATCTGATAATAATTCTTTAACAGAAGCTTTATTCAATTTTATATCTTTTTTAGAATTAGTTTGCGTTAGTTTAATCAATTCTTGGACGAATGTCTCCGCCCAATATTTAACGGTATATTTTTTTAGTTGATCTTGCATTTTTTTCATCCGCCAACCCTGCTCTCTAGTTGTCATCTCCATTGCCTGTTTTAGGCTTTTCACGATTTGAGCAGAATCTTGAGGATTAACGATGAGGGCATCAAACATTTCGCTAGAGGCGCCGGTCATTTCACTTAAGACTAATACTCCTCTTCTACTTTTATCTTTACTAGCCACAAATTCTTTAGCGACCAAGTTCATTCCATCTCTTAATGGTGTAACTAAGGCAATATGTGCTTCCCTGTACAATGCAGAGAGTTCTGAAAAAGCTAAAGATCTAAAATAGTAACGGATAGGAAACCAATCGAAATTACCATAGGCTCCATTGATTCTTCCAACCATGGTTTCTATTTCTTCTTTTAATTCCTGGTACTGGTCTACATTAGAGCGAGAAGGAACAACTATTAAAAACAAGGTAACTTTAGTTTGGTACTCTGGGTACTCCTTTAAAAATCGTTCATAAGAACCTATTCTTTCTGGTATGCCTTTCGTATAATCTAAACGATCAATAGACAAAATAATACTCCGCTTTTTAGCCAATCGTTCGATCTGAAAAGAATAATCTTTACTACTTAAAACGATCTCTTGCTTGGCAAATTTTTGATAATCTATCCCCATTGGAAAGACATCCACATTAACACTTCTACCATTAATTAATAGTTTTCCAAAATTATGTTCATACCCAGCAATTCGATATACTGCACTCAAAAAATGTCGCATATATCCAAAGGTATGAAAGCCAATTTGGTCAGCTCCTAATACTCCATGTAACAAGTCTTTACGCCAAGGAAGAATTCTGAATACTTCGTAAGAAGGGAAAGGAATGTGCAGAAAAAAGCCTATTGACGCTTTTGGAAATAAGGCCCGTACCAAGGCAGGTAATAATAAGAGTTGGTAGTCATGTATCCAAATAATATCATCTGCTCGTACATGTTCTGCTACTACATTGGCAAATAATTGATTGACTTTTTGGTAAGCTTTCCAGTAAGGTTCTTCGTAAGTGGTATATTGTGTAAAATAATGAAAATGCGGCCAAATGACCTTATTGCTAAAGCCTTCATAAAACAAAGCAATTTCTTCTTGAGATAAAAAGACAGGAATCAGACCATCCTTCTTCAAATCTTGAGTTATGGTAGCTTTTTCTGCTTCCGATTCAATGGGCATACCGATCCATCCGATCCAGAGTTTTTCAATAGAAGTATCCAAGGAATTTAAACCTGTTGCCAATCCTCCAGCACTTGGATTATAACACAGTTTTCCATCTTTTCTATCTATTGTGAAGGGTAAACGGTTAGAAATGATTACTAATCGGGGCATTTACTGTGATTGCTATGATTTTTCTGATTACTGTGATTGTATGATGTAAGTGTTATGTATTCATTTTTTTAAATCTTACAATCAAAGACGTGTCCTAACGTTAAACGCCAATAATACAAATAGAAAGTCGGAATAGCAAAATTAAGCGGTCAGATCGTTCTAGTTAGGTTAATGATGAATGATGAATCACATGACGCAAGTGGCGTATTCATCATTTCTCATTCATCATTAAAATTTACATTCCTCTTTAAAAGTCTTCATTAAAGGAAGGATAAAGCGCAGCATTCTTTACTAAGTTTTTTTCTTTCAAGAATTTTTTCCAAGCTTTAACTCTAGAAAAACTATTAAACTGGAAAAAAGATTGAAATTCATTCAGTTTAGAAGAAAAACCTAAAGTAGTATTAAAATGTAGTTCTAAGACTTTAATAATAGCATATACATAATCATCTCTGTATTGCCCACCTTGTCCTACAAAAGGAACTACCAAGTCATAAGTTAGAATATCATTTATTTTATTATAGTCTAATGCTTTTTTTCTTGTACTATAATCTACGCCAAATTGATTAAGGTAATACTTATAAATATCGATGATCTCCGTAGTGGCTATTAGCGTTTGGAAGTTTGCAACCATTTCTATATCTACATTAAAAATAGGGAGACCAAATTCCTTGCGAATAAATGGCATCAACTGTATTGCGTCAAAATCTTCTAGTTGGTCAAGATGAGTAAATATCTGTCCCACCTCCTTAAAATTCATTCTTGAGAAAATGATACTCAACCATTTCATTTTCACCTGTCTATCCAAGTTAGGATCATTTAATACCGCTAATTTTTCTTCTAAGGATTCGTGGTTATGTAATAAAAGCAAGATATTTAATTGCGTAGCCTCTTCTTCAAATTCTGTCAAATAAGCACTTTCGTTCAAGTATTGTTCTAAATTTCCTAAAATTTTTAAGCGAGTGATATTAGGAATTTGGTCTTTCATAGTCATTTGGAAAAGCCACTCTTGTCTAAATAAATTATTATATAAAAAACCATTTTGATCGCTATTAAAATCTTGAGATTGATCCAATAAAAAATTCAACCATTTTAAAGGATCATCTATTAAAACAATTTTTGACAAGTTATCTAATTCTCTATAAGAAAATTCTATTTCTTCTAAATAGTGCAATTCCTCTTTTACAGATAATGATGGCTCTATTACTAATTGAGGAATACTTCTAGGTTTATCAATCCGATTAAGTGCGGTCAAACAAATTGCTCTATGTTTTTTCTTATAATAAATAGACTTAGTAATAGTGTTAATATTTCTAATATTAAGGACCTCATTAACTGCCAATTCTTTTAATTGTAAGTCAAATAAATATTTCCCCCATGTGTCGTAAGAGGCTTTATCTGTCTCCCATAATTGATACCATTTTTTTAAAGAAGTGGAGGTGTTTTTTGAATAAGAAAAAGCATATATTTTTTCTAAAATTTTGACAATTACTTTAGCAGCAGATAAGTTGTCTTCCCAGACATGCATCGGTATTTTAAATAGTTCTGGAACAATATCTATTGAAGCATGCAAAAATATATACTGTTTCATTTTTTTGAGCGCCAGTCTATTCCTCAAACTTTTTAATACAAAAAAGTAATCGGTTAATTCTCTTGGACTATATTTTCCTAATCCTTCAATATCCTTCCTTAAAAAAGTTTCTGGACTATTAAGCAAGTCTTTTACCTCTAATTGTTTAATTTCTAATTCTTCCTTACCTTTCCAATATTGAATAGCTTTTCTTACCAATTCAGTCCGTTCTACTAATTCCACTTCTAATAATCTATCATGCAGCCGGCCTTGATCTGTAGCTTTTTGATGATAAAGACGTGCAATTCCAAAATTGCTCAATTTCTTAAATAGGATACTTTTCAAAAGATAAAACCGAAACTGAAAATCATCATTAATAATAACATCCCAATATTGACTATAGAGTCGATCCAATATCCTACCTGTTGAAAAGTTTAATACCGTATTTTGTGCATTTAGAGAAGCATAATATTCCAAAGAAGTTAATTCCTCCAATTGCAATTGAGCGATCAGTTCATTTTCTAGCTGATAACGCTCAGGAGGCGATAAGTCTTGCGACAATCTAATTAACTGTTTTTGAATGTTAGGCTTAGGTTTATAAATAATACCATGCTTACGACAGAAGTTAGTTAGATGACTTAAATTTTCTAGTATATTATAATCTAATGGAGGTAATTTCGAATTATAGGTACGAAGTAATGGTCGATATTTCTTTATCAAACGATTTATTTCATCTGGGATACCTTCTGTAAGCAAGGTAAATGATTCTATAGCAATGGTATCATTTGTTGAATTAAGCCTTCTAAAATGTTTTTCATAAGCATCTACTAAATCTGTCTTCTTAAGAATATTAGTAAAACTATTGGTCGTATTATCCCACTCATAATCTTCGTAATGTTGAGACCAGTATAGTAAAAAATGTTCTTGTGCTAGCTCATCTGAATAATCTGTCGTCCATTCATTTTCCCTATTCTTTACAGAGATATAGACATCAATTAACAGATTGAGTTTGTTTAAAAAAACCTTATTTTGATCTTTCTTCCAAGACTGATATTGCAAACCTGCTAAGTAAAACAATATCTTAGGTTGGGTACTGTTAATTAGTTCTTTATAAGCGTTTTCTCGAATCCATGATAAGGTATCTGATGGGATGGCACTCAAAATCCAAGCATAATAGTCTGATGGGTCTTCAAAAAAGATAGGTAAAGTAGATAAGGATTTTTGATAACCTGCTGCCTTGATTGTTTTGAAATTTTCATTATATTGATTGACTAATTGATAGCATTGTTGTTTCAATTCTTCCAGTGTTTCTCCATCCAACAAATGGTTGGTAATATTAGCCAATTCTTGTTGGCAATTGCTTAAAGATAACTTCTTTTTATCTCCTAGTTGAAATACAATGTCAATAGCTGTTGTTTCTGGTAGCTGTTCTAAAACTGAATGTAAAATTTCATTTCTTTTGGAAACAGGTTTTATTTTAAAAAATTTCGGATGCAAAATTATATCTTTCAAGATAGGTGCCTTAACAGAAAGTCCAAGTTGAGAAATCTGTGAAATTGCTTCTTCCAATACTTTCGGTTTTTTTTTCTTTAATGCATAGGCTATATTGTCTTTGGTAATTTTTATAAAAATTTGATCTTGCCATTTAAAACCTTGTTCTTCCAAATTAAATTCCACTTTCCTCGACTCAATAGGACTTAGATAGTAGCTCTTTAAAAATTCAGAATATCGTAATTTTTTTTCCTTTTCGTAGTAAAGTTCTTGTAGACGATGAGCTGCGTTTTCACCAGACCAATCAAATTCTTCCGAGGTGAGTAGTAGATATTGTTTGGCTAGCAGTAGTAATTCCTCGTTATTGGGTGCCTTTTTCCAAATATTAGTCAAATCTCTGATCGCTCTATGATCTCCTTTTTGCAACCTATTTTCAATATCTTGGACTACCCATTCTTGATTAGGAATGCTAGCAGATTGGCTTAACAAGTTGATGCCAAACAAAGAAAAGAATAATATAGTACATAGCAGCTCCCTTAATCTATGCCTACAAGCAATTAGATTTAACTGTTGGAAGTATTTTGAAAACAATGGAAACATGGGATAATACTAAAAAGTAGTAATAAGTAACGACTAAGTAATTATGTTCTAATTTGGGTTTTTATCTTAATGGCCGTCAGGCTATAGTTGTCTATGCTTGAGACTCGGCAACAAGTATGTTTACTATCTTTCTTTAGAGGTAGGTTTTTTTTATAAAAAAACCTAGCAAAATCCCTACCTCTAAAAAACTATATCAAAGCTGCCATGGTTACAAACTTCAACGACCCAATACAATCATGGAATTTATCAGAGAACCACTATCTTTGCATTTCTTTCAAAAATAGATCAAGAATCCACAAAAGGCCTATTTTACGCAACCACAAACCATTGGTTTAGGCAGAACATATTAGAAGACTTATTACCCTTTAAGAAACACTCCTCTGAAAATGTCTTTTCTCGCTATTTTGTGCCTTAAAAAATGAGTCCGTAGCTCGGCTATGCACTAATTTTTTAAGACAAACT
>CAYOBX010000173.1:0-10959 GCA_964402245.1 uncultured Saprospiraceae bacterium
TAATTTTGATAATTCAGGTGAGTTTCGTAAACTTGTGTATGAAATTTGGTTACGCGAGAATCAGTACAAAAGAGCAAAACTTAGATTTGCAGATGGATGCTTTGAAAAAGGCAGGCTGTGAAGAAATTTTCCACGAAGTGGTAAGTGGAGCTAAAACAGAACGGGCAGAATTAAACCGTTTACTTTCTACATTACGAAAAGATGATGTGCTAGTCATTTGGAAATTAGACCGATTGGGGCGTTCTTTGAAACACCTAGTTTTGCTTGTTCACGAATTAATAGAAAAAGGTATTGGGTTGCAAAGTCTTAATGACCCCATCGATACCACTACCTCTCAAGGTAGATTGGTGTTTAATATATTTGCTTGCTTGGCAGAATTTGAAAGAGATGTGATTAGGGAAAGGACTCAGGCAGGTTTAAAAGCAGCTAGAGCTAGAGGACGAACAGGTGGAAGACCTAAAGGGTTATCAGAAAAAGGTAAGCGAACAGCGATTGCTGCGGAGGCACTTTATAAGGAAGGTAAATTAAGTGTTGTAGAAATATGCAGTAATTTATCTATCAGTAAAGCCACACTATATAAATACCTTAAACATCAAGGCGTAGAGGTAAGTACTTTTCATAAACGCCAACGCTCAAAAGAAGTAGAAGTGATCCTTTGGCTAAGAGTCGAGAACAACAATAAATTTACTAGAGGGAAGACCAAAGTCAGAGCAGATATAGAAAATTATGTCTTGTCTGACTACAAAATGAAGAAAACCGATAAAGATGGATGGGAATACAAACTGACCATTCCTTACATTGATGAGGCAGATTTGGAGAAAAAGGTGCATGATATTTATGAGGAGATGCAGTTTCAGATTGGCGGTAAACATTGTTTTATTGAGGCGGATATTACTAATCCTTTTACGGGGTATAGCTTTTAGATTATTCAACAATGTGTTTCCTATTATACATTTTCGTAGCTATGAGCAAAAATGCCCATATTGGACTAAATGTAATAGGAGAAGGAGCGCCATTTATTTATAATTGGAGTAATGGAGCTACAACATCAGCTATAATCATAAGAGACCCTGGAATTTATGAAGTTACTGTAACAGATAATAACGGATGTACAATTGATGAAAGTTACACAATTTTAGATAATCGTAATTTTAATGTTGATTGTACTTTATCAGATATGGGATGTCTAGGCAAAGAAATAAATGTTCAGATTCAAGGTGGTAAACAGCCTTATGAAATTAATTATACTGGACCTAATGCTGGTGGAATAACAGAATTGATGACAAACCAATATACTATTGAAAATCCTCTATTAGGAAACTATAGCATTACCATAATAGATAGTGAAGGTAAGGAAGAATCATGTGAAATAGTTATCGAGAATGGAGAAGAAGAGGATGTACAAGTGACGATTACTAATTCCTGTGAATTTGAGGGTAGCGGTAAGATAGAGGCAGTTGTTAGTTCTAATGCTTCCTCTCCTGGACCTTATATTTTTAGTTGGAGTGAAGTCCCATCTGGAAGTACTGTCTCCGAGGAAGATTGTTCTAGTACATTAGCTAACTTACCTGCAGGAAGTTACTGCGTAACAGTAACCAGTGCTGATGGCTGTCGATTTGTGGAATGTGATTTAGTAATTACAGAAAGCGAACTCATAACTATAGTAGGAGAGACAAGTAATATCACAGAAAATGATTTGGGTAATATTACAACGGAAATACAAGGAGGCACAGCACCTTTATCCTACAATTGGAGTAATGGAGCAACAACAGCGTCCATTGAAAATTTAGAAGCGGGAATTTATATAATTACAGTAACAGATGTTAATACTTGTACTGCTACCGAGAGCTTTGAGGTTATTGATGAGACAAATCAACCAGAACCTTTAATGGTTACCTGTGATAAAGACATGGAGACAATGTGTTCTCCTTATAATATTCTTGTTACAATTGAAGGAGGAATGGAACCTTTTATCGTCACTTATGATGGACCTACTTTTGATAGAGTTGATGGTTATTTAGAAAGAGAATACCCTATTGAAGATGTCGAGGAAGGGGAGTATATAGTGACAATAGTTGATGCAACTGGTCTTTCTTCAGAATGCTCAATTAGTCTAATTCCAGAGCGAACAGAGGATATTACAGTTTTTCCATTTAATACTTCTTGTATTGATGGTAATTTTGGAAGGATAAAAGTTCAAGTAAATTCGAATGCATCAGTTGAAGGGCCTTATACCTTTAAATGGTTGGATAAAGAAATGAATGAAATTACTGATGAATTTCCAATCGAACTAAGTGAATGTATGAGTACCATTAGTATGCTACCCGCTGATACTTATTATATTGAAGTAGGAGTAGAAGGCGAAGATGGTTGCTTTGCAATGGAGGAAATTATAATTGAAGGGGAAGAATTAGAAGTTATTATTGATGAACCAATGAGATGTCTTTGTGAAGGTAGTACTATAATCTTTAATACAATGGTATCTGGGGGTGCTAGGCCCTATACTTATACTTGGTCAGACCCTATACTGACAGGAGCAACTCCTTTTGTTATGATGGAAGGAATGTATCAAGTGACAGTAGTTGACGCAAATGGATGTGAGGGAATTTCCTCTTTTATATCAATCGAATCGTGTCCAGGTGAAGAATTGGTTGTAAGCTTTGAAGGGGATGGTGGTTGCCAGGGTCTGGAAGTAGGACAATTGATGATTATGGCAAGTGGTGGAAAGCCTCCATACCGCTATGATGTAACAGGTATATTTAGGGGCTATACAAGTATAGATACTGATGACCCTGTTCACATTAATCTTCCTCTAGATGCATATACCGTTGTTATTAGGGACGCAAATGGCTGTTCTACTATGGACCAGAAAATTCTTGAACCTAGCACAGAAATTAATATAGTAGCGGAGGTAGAGGATGAAATTGCTTGTCTTAATGAAAAAGGAAGTGTGACTATAACTGTTGGTGGAGGAGAGGGAGATTATACCTATGAATGGAAAAATAGATTCACAGGGGAACAATTTATGGGCAGTAATAGATTGGATAATTTAGATGGAGGTAGTAGTTATAGTGTGACGGTTACAGATAGTGGAGGATGTCTATCTGAGGAAAGCATAACTATTAATGAAATTGCTCCCTTGGAATTAAATATTATTGAATTAAAACCACAAATGGGTACTTCTTTAGGAAGTATAGTTTTTGAGATTATTGGAGGAATTCCGGACTATACTTTAAAATTAAATCAGAATAATAATAATTTGTTTCTAGCAGAAGGAATTTATGAAATTGAAGTTGAAAAAGGAAGTTATGAATTAATTTTAGAGGATGCCAATAGTTGTATTTTTACCCAACTTATCGAGGTGGAGGGATGTAATACTTCTGGTTTAGGAATTTCTGTTTCTCCATCTATTATACAAGAAATTTGTACTGAAGAGCCACTAGGAGCTATTAAACTAAGATTTAATTCAGTTGATCCTTTTTATGTTGAATTTATGGGCGAACGTCGTTATCTAGATCCTCAAATTGATAAATGCATTACACCAGACGGTGATGAAATTACTTGTACTACATACAGTGGATTAAATGAGGGAGAGTATGAATTTAAAATTTACAACGAATGTTTAGATTTACAAAGAACAATTGTTCATACGATAAAACATATAGATGATTTTTCAGTATCCAATTTTAGTCCTTGCGGATCTGATGAAAAAGGTGAACTTAATGTGCGTCCTAATTATAATGGTGTTGGTGAGGATTTAGTATATATACCATTTACGTATCAATGGAGTAATGGCATTAACCAGGAAGATGATTATTTCACATTTCAAAATCTAGGAAGTACCATCTTTCCCGAAGACCAAGGAGAATATCAAGTAACCATTACAAATGAAGTAGGATGTAGTACTGTGAAAACGTTTGATTATATTGATAATAGACCTAAGATAAATTTAGCTAATATAGAACAATATATTGATGGAAATACAATAAGTTTTGGAGGTATTGATATAGATGTAATTGGAGGAAATCCACCTTATCAATTTTATTGGAACGGAGTTCAAAGAGATGGTGAAATAGTGGAAAGTACAGCCGAGGACTTTTTTAACTTATTACCAGGAATTTATTCAGTTGTCGTTACGGATAATTCAGGATGTAGTGACTTTGAAGAAATAGAAATCAATTCATGCTACCGACCAGATTTTTGGGAAGTAGAATATCAACAAGAAGGAATTATTTCCTCTACAATAATAGAAGGTGTTGATATTTCAATCGGAATTAAAATAGATGACGAGTTGATAGATGAAGAATCTAATGCGCTAGTAGATTTTGATTTTCTGTGGGAAGGTCCTAATGGGTATAGATCTAGAGAGAAAAATTTAGAAGGATTAAGGATAGCTGGAGATTATTGCCTAACGGTGACGGATGTTTGCGAAAATGTTAAGGAAATATGTGTTAATATCTCCGAGTGTCAAGGACAAAATATCATACATAACTATACGACTTCCATTTTTTTTAGTGCGCACGACTTATGTTTAAATTCTGGGATTTTTGATGGTAACAGGAGTGGACACATTGATCATGAAATTAGTGATAGTGATATATCTAATTATATTAGTCCAACTCCTTCTGCAACTCATAAAATATTCAGAACCTTTGGTCCTGATCCAAATAACGAAGAAACGATTTATGATTGTAGATTGAATGGTTCTAATTGGGATTGTGATAGGAGTGGACCAGATAAGTACGATGTGATAGATCCAGGAACGAGAACAGTTGGTGTAGTAGATGGTTCTGGTTGTTGGAGAGTAGTTACTTATTCTTTTTCAATAAGAAGAGGACCTGTTACACAATATCAAAGAGGAAGACTGCAAGAATTTATTCCTAATTATTACGATGAGAGTCAAGAGGCCATTACGGGATGTATAACGTGTAGAGGCTGTGGTATTAATACTAATAGTCATTATAATACTTTTGATTGTAATCCTGGACCTTTTTGGGATCCAGAAACAGGAAGACTAAACTATGAACCATTAGAAGATGATAGCCCTTGTAAAGGGGGTGGGAAAGCCTTTTGTATCGAAGGTAGTACTGATGAAATGGAAATCCCAGCGACTAATACAGCCGTTGAGATAGTTGATTGGGAAGACAAAAGGGAGGTAAATGGTGAGTGTTGGTTCCCTTGCCAATGTGTATTTCCTGTGGGGACTATTTATGGGGTTGATGAACCAGTATATGTTGAAACATGGTATAAAACTCGAAATTGTTTTATAAGTCCGCCACCTCCCGCTGAAGATTGTGGAGAAGTTATATATCTAGATGAAGACGGAGACTGTTTTTATGAAGTCAAATGTCTTGAAACAGGTGAAAATATTGAAATGGACCCTCCACTACCAGCAGAAACTGTTTTTTGCATAGAAAGAGAAGGAGCTACAAACATATGTAATTTGGTAGAATATTGTGCAACTGATTTATCAGTTCCAATTGATATAGTCCTTTCAAATTATGACTGTGAAATTTTAGAATCAACTTTCGATTATTGTTCACAGCAACCTTTTGACCCTCCTGAAGAGGTTTGTGATAATACTTTTATTGATCTTAATATAAAAGAATGTAGATGGGAAGTTATTTGCCAAGAAACAAGAGAAGTACTTGAGATAAAAGAACAATTATGGGAGCTTTGTATTGAAGTGATAGAAGATGAATGTACAGTCTATAGATATTGTCCAGAAAGTATTTTATCTGAAACTGGAATTATGCATATTAGTGATGATTGTAGTATTACGAATACTACGGTATCATGCACAGCTATAGGTGGACTTTTTAATGAAAAGATAGACATGCCAGTATTTAGTATAGTTGAAAATAAAAATCAGAAACCACCAAAGATTAATAATAATTTTCGATTTAATTCTAAAGTATTTCCTAACCCCGTTAAAGACCAAATAAATATTGAAATACAAATCGAAGAAAAAAATCTTGTTCAAATTTTAATAATTGATGTTTTGGGTAATCTTGTGGTAACAAAAGAATACAAACTTTTTGCAAAAACAAATTTGATTACCATAAATTCAGAAAGTCTTAATTCTGGACTTTATCATGTAATCCTAAAAAATAAAAACGGATATATTTCATCACATAAAATCGTAAAGCACTAATGTTAAAATTTACTTTATTTACAATTGTTTTATTTCTGTCACTTGGAAACTCTTTTTGTGCCCTAGCTCAAAATTTAGATGGCTCATTTTGGAAAATTGAAACAGTAGAGGAAGTAGCTTATATTCAATTTAATGGTGACATTATGTCAGAGGCAAGCCCTGATATCCAATCACCTGAAACATCTATAAAAGATTTGTTTTATGATGAGCTTTTAGAATATAAGGTGTCAGAGGATACAATTTTTCTTAATTGGTTACCAGCCAATATTCTTGATCCTAACAATACTGGTATTTATATTTTTAAGATCGAAGATGACACACTGAGATTTTTTACTGAAATAGATAGTTGTGATACCAGAAGAAATCTATTTGAAACACTTGATTTTGTAAGAATTGAATGTACTACTTCTAATAATATTATAAAAATAAAAAAGCAGCTTAAGGTTTATCCTAATCCTAGTTCAAACGGAATATTTTACTATGAGAAAGAAGAAGTTGATAATATCGATAACTTTCGTTTCTTGTTATCGGATGTAGAAGGAAAAATTTTGAATACAGGTCTATTTGATGGAAGTGGTACAATAGATTTATCTGAATATCCTTATGGGATTTATCTAATGAAAATAATAAATGAGCATAACGAATTTCAAGTAATGAGGCTATTAAAACAATAATAGCTCTAACAATTATCGCAAGAAAACAAACTTATTTTAATTTTTTTTTTAATCATAAAACCAAACGATAAACTATTTAAAAAAAAGGTAATTATTGTAATAATACATCTGACAGAGATACTACAAAAAGGCTATAAGACAAAAAGGGCAAATTAAAATTTCTTTAAAATTACCAACAAAATGAACTACAAAAGAAGAAAGCTCTGTTTTATAGTTATGACAACTATTTGTTTTTTAGGTTTAAACTTTACAAAGAGTTGGGCACAACAACCTGCTAATCCTCGGTTTAGTAAGACCAAGACTGGAGATTTTAATTGTGAAAATACAGGTAAAACGATTAGTATTACAGAGGTAGGATTTAGGGGAGACCATATCATTACAGAATGGGATGGTGATGAGGATTTATTTAATGATAAAGTTATAGATTCTCCTGATGGAACTGTCCCTATATGGACCAATAATGGAACAAATAAACCAGTTTGTTACACAAAAGGCAGTATTCCTACTGCTTTCTTAAAATTAGAATCCATTGAAGATTTAGATGGAATGTATGATATTCGAGTCAAAAATAACTCAAAAATTTTTGGAATAAAGAATCAGGTTCTGCCAACCACTTCAACAACTATCGAAGTTGTAGCTTTTACTTTTTCAGAAGTTTTATCAGATGAAGTAATGGTAACAAGTGCGTTTTTGCAATGGGAAATAAAAGCTTCAAGTTCTAATGCTTGGATGCCAGCTGGAAATACAACAATCAAATTTTTCTGGACAAATGCTACCCCTTTATCCTCTACTTTTAACGATGCTTTTTTTGATATAGAATACCCTCCTCTTTATGATTTTGCTTTAGAAAAAGCGTGTAATTATGTTAATGGAAGTAAAGAGTATAGGCAGAAGATTACAGAGGGAATTGCTAATGATATATTTTATGAACCAAGTAGCTCTTTACCGGGAGGTGCACATCCTTTATTGGCTTATTCACTTCCAGCAGGATGTCTATGTGCCGATTTTGCCAACTTATTAAGAGGATTGTTTAGGACTATAGGAATAGATGGGACAGTAATTTATATTTGGGGAGGAAGACCTAATACGCAAATTACCTATAATATTGGTAGTACTTGTAGTTTAGGTGGTCTTTCATGCCTCAAATCAACTTTTCGCACTTTCCAACCAAAAAATGATGGTGCTGAATTCCATCCTCATTTTTTATATCATGCAGTAGTAGAATCAAATGGTTTGTTATATGATAGTAGTTATGGAACATCTTATTTAAAGCTAAGATTTACTGAAACTGCTAAAATAGGCACTACTAATACTATGCAACAAAGCGCAACAACTTTTCCTGAATTTAAAAGTACATCTTTCTGGACTTGTCCACATTAAAATTTAAACTTATGAATATAAATAAAACTATGTTATTTTTATTAAGCTGCTTTATTTTTATTACTTGTAATATGAGCTATGCTCAAAAATATGATGGGAAAAAAGTTGAAAAAAGAATAAAGAATAAGTATAAGACATCTACCAAACAGTCTATGCCTGTAAGCTATTCAAAAGAGAAAAATGTTAAGTCAGCTAACTTAACAAAATGGAATATTGATTCGAGTCAAACAACAGTGGCTATTTATCAATATGAACTAGAAAAAGATGCAAAGAAAGCATTGCAAAAGTATTTACAAAAAGCTATGAAAAATCCTGATTTAAGTAATTTACAATTAGGAGATGAGCATTTTTTATTTAAGAGTATTATCAAAAATAAAGGAATGCTATTAATCAGACAAAATGAATTTTTGTTGCAATTAAACACAAATGCAATTGATACTTCTATTGAACTAGCAGAAATTATTTTAAAAGAATTAAGGGAGTAGGTAAAAAATAACCTACCCATGATTTAGATGAAATCATAAGTGTTTCTCGTTAAAGTATTATAATTTTTTATATTTCAACGGGTATATTATTTTTTACCTGTTCCCTAAATTGAAAATAAGTAAAATAATCCCATGAGAAAACTATACACGTTTTTTTTAATATACATTAAAGATTATCAGAAAAAAGATTGTAGACGCGCGCACGCGTTAGTATAATATTTTTTTCCGAATAATCTTTATTTTATGTCTTTCATTATTACAAGCTCAACAACGGAATAATGATAATACTTATGAGTTTGATTTTGAATGCACTTCATCTGGATGTAATTTCGAATTAATTCGTGGTAACTTTTACGAAGATATACCAATGAGGAATGATAATACAGGAGCATTATTTGAAGGAAATGATTTTGGAAGTGAAGGAAATAACAACCCTATAGCCTATGTTTCTGGTAATCAACTGTTCGCTTCTGTTGAAATTAATTTTGATTGTGATGAAACGCCTTCTGAAGCCTATATTAGAGGTGTTGAAAGTAATGGCTATGATTTCCCTCAACAAAAGGTTAATATTTCTGGGAATACCATGAGCTATCCTATGTCTGCTTCAGAAATAACATTGCCTCTTAACAAGGTAGATTTATTAGAATTTAAAATAAGGTGGCAAGTTTCTATAGACGGAGGTACTTCTTGGGAAGATGTCGGAGAAAGTGAAAATAGATTATATGTTACATGGGCTTTACCTATTCCAGAGAATCCGGGGGATTTTAATACCCCTGGTCAAGAACCAGACCCTAAACAAGGAACAGGTTATGAACATTTGGAAACGGTTTTTTACTTAGGTTGTCAATATGCTAAAGAAAAAAACTCAAAACAGCAAATAATAGATGAAATTTGGGATGGTTTTAATCAATCAAATGTAAAAAGAGCAGATGGACAAGCAATGCATTATTACCAAACATGGCAATGTGGCAATATTACTTCTGCTGATTTGATAAAAACTAAAGATGGTCAATGTTATTCATGGGCTGCTCTTTTTATTGATGTACTAAAAACACAAGGACTTACGGAGGATTTTTTCTTAACTTTTATTGAGTCTGTTTATGAAAGGGATTTTTCAGGGTTTATCATTCCTGCCAACTTTTTAGTAAAAAATTGGAACTTTAATGAGGCAATGATGACACAACCTTTTCTTTCAGATTTTCCTTATTTGAATGTTCTTAGTGAAGACTTTGAAGAGCAATTAACCATCAATAATACCTATGCTTTTAGTGTAAATGATGTTAGCGATACCGATGGTAAAATGGGACAGAATAATACTAATCCATTATCTAACTTTAAAAAACATGCGATTGTCAAAGTTGGAAGTAAATATTATGATCCTTCTTACGGAGGGCACGTTCCTTATAATAACACCCATCTTAATCCTTATGAGGTGGCTAGCATTGATGGTTATTATTATGATGTGGATATAGAGATTGATGAAAATATTAGAGGTATAGATTTAAATGGTAACGGTTTCATTGACTCCGAACCTGTGATGATTACTGCTTGGTTCATTAAAAAAGAGTCTTCTCTATATTTAGAAATGAGAGTAAGAGAAGATATTAAATATTAAATGATATGAAAATTAAAATAGTATTTGCTTTACTTTGTTTATTTATCTGTGAAGGTGTCTTTTCTCAAAATTATTTGCAGAGTAATAAAATGTATGTTCAAAAGGGTAAGACCTTTAGGAGTTTTTCAAGGGATAGTATTCAAACTTTTGTTAATATAAATACAAAAAATGGAGCTACTTTTCGAGAGGAGAATGATTTTGTGGTTTCAGTAGGGGTTTCCAGATTACTTCATTATAAACCTCGTTTTTGCATTATTGATACTTTTTTAATAGCTATTTCAAATACAGATAAAGTTTATCGTAATGGATATAGCCCTGCATTAGTTGGATTTAGTATTAATAATATTCCTAAAAAACATCTCAAACTAAGTAAATATCTAGGAACAAAAAGAAAACCCTCCTATTTTTTGAATGATTTGCTATGCACTAATAATGAACCGATTTATAATAATCTACCTTTTAGTTATAAATGGGGAAAAGTATATTTTGATTTAGCATCAGATGGAAAGAAAATGTATTTCACAGCCTTAAAAAAAGAACAGCTAGAAATATGGGAATATGATTTTGAGGAAACAGGTTTCTTATTTGCTTCTTTACTCGACTTTAGCCATTTGAAAAGCGAAAGTCGAATAAATAAAAAAGAGAACCAAG
>CAYOBX010000174.1:0-10944 GCA_964402245.1 uncultured Saprospiraceae bacterium
CCATTGTCTTTTAAACGAAAGCTATCTCTCCTCTCGCTTCTCTGTTCTCTATTCTTCAAAATGTCCAGTAGTGTAAAATTGGTCCATTCGGACGAGGTTATTTTGTTCTTAGTTTTTCTTTGAAAGAAATGAATAAACACCGTTTGTGAACCGCAAAGGGGATGGACTGCTGAGGGCAAAAGAAGCCGTCCAAATCGGGAAGTTATTTTTTCGTCGTTACTAATGTAAAAAGAAATAATACAGGAGTGGAGGTAAAATTCTTTCCAATATACTCATCTTTTAATTCAAATCTAAATATTTAAAAACATCATAAAGCTCATAGAAAGTAAAATACCCTATTATTGGTAGTTGTAACATTGTTTTTACAAACTATTCATATCGTTTATCACTTTATAAAACAAAATATGTTTTTAATTAGTTGAATTTTAAAACTTTTTGTTTTAATTTTGTTGTATCTAATCTATTTATTTTAAATGGTTTAGATAAACATCAAGAAAGATTCGATAATAGATTAGCAAACAAACAAGTTGTAGTAATCACTATAACTATTAGACTTGTTACCCTGAAGATCAGATGGATAACACTCCTTACCCATGTCAGTGCTTTCCATCCAATCTCTATTAGGGCTATCAGTCTTGCCAATCACAAAGAAAAAATTATGAAAGTAGATGTAAGCATTCCCCAAATTTTGGAGTATGCGCAGCAACACTGGTTCAAGCTAATTTTACTAGGGCTCTTCCTCTACTTGTTCACACAAAAGGATTTTAGCTTTAGTATCAACTTGAGTGATCCTGATGAACTTGAAGCTCCCACTAAAGAGCATGGGCAAAAAGCTGCTTTAAAAAAGGAGTATTTTACAGAACAAACGAAATTAAAAAAAGGTGGTATTCTAGATCATTTTGATCTCTCTCCATTTTCTAGAAGTCAACCTAAGAAAAAAACAAGATCTGTTTTAGAACAAGTATCTCCTTATGCTAAAGAACAGTATTTGAAGCGATTTGCCAAAGTGGTAGTAGAAGAAAGAAGAAAATTTGGTATTCCCTCTTCTATTTTATTAGCAAGTGCTTTTATACAAAGTCAGGCAGGAGAGCGAACAACTGCTCAACAAGGCAACAATCACTTTGCTATTCCTTGTACTTCGGAATGGGCTGGGCCTTCCAAAAATATTGCGGGACAATGTTACCGAAAATATGAAAATGCTTGGATGAGTTTTAGAGATAACAGTCTCTATTTAAGTTCTGGTAAGTTTAGCCAACTACAATCCCTTGATTCAACAGATTATCAAGCATGGGCAGTACGCTTAGAGCAGCTTGGCTATTCAGAAACAGAAAATTTTGCACAACAAGTAATACAGATAATTGAGCATTATGGATTGAATGCCTTGGATGTGCGGTAGTAACACGGAATTCATTCCGTATTTCTATTGAGCGTAGCGCAAATAGATTATTAATTTCATCTGCGCTGCGTTCGATACGGAATGAATTCCGTGTTACTGCTACTCGATTACCGATAAAGGATTTGGCATATCCATTATTTGAATCGCCTTTTTGACTACTTTATCTTCCGAATTAAGTACGGCATATAAACCTTTATCTTCATATAAATGCTTTGCTAGTCTTGCCTTTAGATATAATTTTGTCAGTTCATTAATGCTTTCGGACTGTGCGGTATTGATTGTAGTATCTTTACTTTTTATATAGGATTGAAAAGTCCCAAATAAATCAGCAGAAATAGAATAATTATTGGTAAAGTCTTTAATAGATTTATAATTAAATTGATCCTTATTTTTTTGATATTCTTTAAATATGAAAGATCGAATATATGGTTGAACCACAGTAAAGTAAGTACTCATTTTTGCAGAATCTAAAGGCACAAAAATATCTGGTATAATCCCACCGCCACCATAAACGGTTCGACCATCATTGGTATAGAAAGGGATGGTATCCTTCAAATGTGCTAAAGATAAATCATAAAGTTCTCCACTTTCCAATCTATCCGTCAAGTCTTGGTCATACGCTCCCTTATCTTCATAACTTTTTTGAATCGATCTTCCTGAAGGAGTATAATACCTAGCAATTGTTAAACGCATTGCATCTCCATCTTTCATATCGTATTGTTCTTGAACCAAGCCTTTCCCAAAAGAACGACGGCCTATCACAATGCCTCTATCCCAATCCTGTATGGCACCAGCCAATATTTCGCTAGCAGAAGCCGACCCTTCATCTATTAATACCGCTATATTATTAATATTAAAAAAGCTTCTACCTGTAGTCTCATAATCACTTCGTCGTACTGTTCGACCTTCTGTATACACTAATAACTTATCTTTTTCTTTAAAAAACTGATTTAGTATACTCGTCGCTTCTTGCAGATAGCCCCCAGGATTGTCTCTTACATCTATTACTAAATTCTCCATCTGGTATTCATTTTGTAAACGCTCTAAACTCTCCAAGAATTCTGTATTAGTGGTGGAACTAAACCGATTGACTTTTATATAGCCTGTTCTATCCGTTAACATATAAGATACGTCAACACTATTGATTGGAATTTCATCTCGTGTTACTTCAAAATGAAGAATTTCCTGTGCACCAGCGCGTAATACTCCCACTTTAACAGCAGAACCTTTTTTACCTCTTAAAATCTTTACGACCCCTTGTTCATCCAACTTTTCCTTAACAATAATAGAATCTTCAATAGCCACAATCTTATCCCCTATTTGTATGCCTGCTTTATCAGAAGGCCCCCCCTTAATGGCCGTCATGACCGTAATCGTGTCTTCAATTACTAAAAATTCAATACCAATCCCTTCAAAATTTCCATCCAATTTATCATTTACCTCTTGTAATTGATCGGCAGGAATATAAATAGAATGTGGATCTAGCTCTTTAAAAATCCCATTAATAACTTTTTCTAATATTTCATCCTGATCTACTTCATCCACATATTTCGCTTCGATGAATCTTAAGACTTCTTCAATCTTATCGGTATTAGAATTTTTAGAGGATACGGCGTTGCTCGTTATTAAGGTAGGAACTTCTTGCTGTAAGCGCATCCCAAATAGCAAACCAACAACTAAGACAGTTGCAAACGCCAATGGTTGCCAAATATTTATCGTACGTTGTTGTGGTTCGTTAGGCACGTTTATAGGTTTTAATTAAAAGACAGACTGTTGTTCCAGCACTGTCAGAGGACAGACTCATGATCTTGACCAGGACACGATCTGACAGCGCAGCAATCTAACAGCGCAGCGTTCTGACAGTGTAGCGATCTACCTTCAATAGATAACAAAAGTAAGTAATATAAGATTAGAATAGGGATGGAAATTATAAACAATTTATATTTTTCTCCATTGAAATGAAAGAAGAAAACTTAAAAAATAAATAAATGAGTCAATTGGGCAGCATATCTTTATTAAAAGTAGACTGTTTAGTAACGAGACATAAATAAATGTATGTTTTTGGGTCGACTTCTCTACCGCACACTTTTTAGATCAATAGTCTGTGCAATATTAAAATGATTATTGACACTCAATGAGTTACAAAATTATTTCATGCAGAGTGCGCAGAGCCCGCAAAGTATAATATGTTGATTATCAAAACCCTGCGTTCTCTGCGTGAAAAAACTGCATGGTAGATGAGAGAGCAGAGAAGCGAGAATAGAGACAAATTTCGTTTACAATCAATAAGATTTTGTTGTTTTTTAAACGAAATCTATCTCTGTTCTCTACTCTCGCTTCTCTATTCTTAAAAGTGTATGGTAGTGAAAAAAACTAATAAAGTAGCAACTAACTATATGTCACTAAGTATTCTAAAAAAATCTATTAAGTAATTAAAAATAAAATATTCTTAATAAGCACATTAGAAGAAATATCAGTCTTTAAAACAATTGTATTTTTTTTATATTAAAAAATGCATATTTCAAAACCAAAGAAATGCCGTCACACTTGTTTTATCTTCTGAGAGCTTTCAAAGGACATTGGCTGTATATTGCAGTGTCTTTTGTCGCTGGGGGGTAGATAAAAGATATTAGGGAATGGACTTCGGTTCGTTCCCTTTTTTGTTATTAATAGGTGTCAGGCGCGAGAAGTCAGGAGTCAGGCTGTTCTACAGTAGTGGACTTACTACCCCCTAACACCTCACCCCTTACTCCTTTCCTCCCCACTAATCAAAGCATAGGCAGCAAAGGACGCTAACCAATGCGCACCCGCATATTCTCCAGAATCCATCTTTTCATAACTAAATTCAAAATGTTCCTTGGCTAATGCCATCATGCGATCATTACCAATTCCTTTTCCTATTTCATATAAACACCATGCTCTGCTAAAATTCAAGCCATCTAAATGGGCCAATTTTCCATCACTTTTATCCGTGACTACTGCTGGCTCTAAATATTTAGAAGGTTGCTCTTCAAATCCCGGTAAAAATTCTTTTAACCATAATTGAAATTCTGGTTTAGACAATACCTTTTGCATTAAAGAAGCTTCTTGCATACAAGGAGAGAGAAAATCAAAGCCACCAGGTTCCCACGTCAAAGGACAACCTGCATCTTTTAAATAGTACTGTTTAGCTTTCTGTTCAATTTTGGTTTTTAGTGCTGGATGGTATTTTTTGGCATAATCGTAAGCGAAAGACATTCCAAAGGCAGTATTGCTATGCTCTCCTATTCTAATCGGGTAATTTAGCTTATCCAAGAAATCCACCATCTTTTGGGCTAACAATTCGGTCAAAGGTGCTAGGTCTGCCTGCATAGCTTTCATCGCAGGATCATCAGCGTCTTGCAGCACCTCATCTAGTTTTAGTAACCAAGCCCAGCCATAAGTTCGTTCATAATTTTTATTATGAACATCATTAAAATAAGCAAGCTCTTTGGTAATATTTTCTTTGGTAATGTTTGCTTGTAGCTTTTGAAGAATAGCCGCTCGATGTTCAAAGTTTGGAAATTTAGCCAATAAAGTAGCCAAGGTCCAATGACCATGAACAGAGGAGTGCCAATCGAAACATCCGTAAAACGCAGGGTGTAATTCCTTAGGTGTAGCGAGATAAGAAGCATCGCCTAATACTTGTCCTAGTTTGTTAGGATACTCTTGGTCAATACAATCATAGGCAAAGTGGTATAGGTATTCTGCCTTTTTATTATCAAAGGTTAATGTAGTATTGGTCATCTTAGATGATTCTTTACTTGAAGTATCTTCTATCGTTGGATTAGACTCGCAGGCTAAGAGGCCCAAAAATATAACTACAATGTATTTTAATTTATTCATTATTGTTGTTTTTATTGTATTGAATGTAGAGAAGCAACTGTCTCTTAGATTGAAGTTTTTTATCTTGATAAACAACTGCTTATCAGTAGTTTAATTTTAGCCTGTCGGCTACGGTTACAAACCTAAACGATCAATCATACCAATAGTTCTTCATACAAAGAAATTAGTTGCTGGCTCAAGACCTTTCTATCAAAAGTTTTAAAAGCATATGCCCTTCCTTTATTAATCATTTCTTCTCGAAGTATCGTATCATCCAATACTTTAGAAATACCATCCGCAATAGCTTCTGCCTCAAATGGATTTACTAAAATAGAAGTATCGCCTGCTGCTTCTGGCATAGCAGAAGTATCTGAACAAACAACAGGTACTCCACTCAATAATGCCTCTACAATAGGTAGTCCAAAGCCTTCATAATAAGAAGGAAAAACAAAGACACTTGCTTTTTGATAGATAGCTTGTAGTTCAGAGGTTTCTGTAATATTATTTAAGCAATATAGTGGTATTTGATAAGCACTCGCATATTCATGAAGTAATTTTTCATGTGCTACTCCCCTTCCTACTAGTACAATTGGAATTTGGTGTGCCTTGGGAAGTGTGCGCCATGCTTTTAGAATACTAATTTGGTTTTTCCTAGTTTGAAATGTACCTACAGATAAAATATAGGCGGAAGATAAAGAAGGGATTGGAGGTGCCTCTAAGGGAAGGGAAATACTCTCTTGATAATAGCTATCCTTTACTGATTGATAGATCACTTTAATTTTCTCAGGCTCAATACCATAATAATAGCAAATATCACTTTTTGTACGCTCACTAATCGCTAATATCTGGTCTGCATACTGACAGCTATTCACTGCTTTTTGGTGGTAAATTTTTCTATCTGCCCATTTATAGGTTTCTGGTATTACTTCAAATATTAAATCGTGGATCGTTACAACAGTCTTTGTTTTGCCTTTATTCGAGAACGGTAGTTCATTACTTAATCCATGATAAATTTGCAGACCATCTTGCTTCCAAGCCTTTGACATCGACCAACTTCGCCAAACGGCGTCCATCCCTTTTTTATTACTATGGACTTCAAATCCTGTAGTGTCAAAGTATTGGTCAGATATTTTTGGGCTGTATAAATGGTAGCTATGTTGCGGAAAGTATTGGGATAGATTGCGAACTAAGGTACGGCTGTAATTCCCTAGGCCTGTCGTGTTATTAAATAATCTTTTTGCATCAAAGCCTATATGCATAAAATTGAATTGGGAGTTACTGAGTAATGAGATTTACTAATACTTGTAAAATAATTGAACACAGAGCCACGGAGTCACGGAGAATACATTTAACTCTGTGTAAGTTCCCCTTATTCTTTACACACTCAATTGAATTGGGAGTTACGGAGTAATGAGATTTACTAATACTTGCTAAATAATTGAACACAGAGTCACGGAGTCACAGAGAATACATTTAACTCTGTGACTCTGTGACTCCGTGACTCTGTGTTCCTATTCTCCTACTCTCTCTCCATCTCTCATTTCCGTTTTTTAGGTTGATTCCATTCTTCCTTCATAGCAAATTCAACAATACTTCTCATTAGTCTTACAATAGTAGAAAAAACTAAATATCCAATGATAATAACGATGTATAACCATCTAAAAGACCTCATGTTATTAATACTAACCCCTGATAGCAACCAAGCTAGTCCGCCTATCGACAGAATAGTGACCGCAAAAGCAATCATAGATTGATTCCAGAATTTAATAGGGTCTTTAGCGTTCAAACTAAATAAACAATTGGCAACCGTAAAAAATAAACCGAAAGTGGCAGATAGCACCCAAATTTTTTCTGGATTTGCCTCGCTAATATTCAATAATTGAAAGAACTTAGCAATGGTCATTACAATAAATGCTAATCCAACGACTACTGCTGCTTGTTTATATGGAGTGAAGGTTTTTAAATCAAACATATTACATTGGTTTATTCATTTAATAACATAAAACTTATAATGTTTTCAAAACGACCGCTTATTTTTGTATCTATGAAAATCTCTTATTCTCTATTATTCTTACTTTCTGTCGTTTCTTGTTTTGGTCAAGCAGAAGAAGCTCAATTGCTTGGTCGATGGCAAGATAGTACTTTAGTTGGGTCTTTTGCGCATAAAAATGCGTATAATGAAATCTGGGGCTACGCCATTCCAGATCATGAGTATGCTATTATTGGCAGCACACAAGGAACCCATTTTATAGAAGTAAGCAATCCACAAGCCCCAGAAGAAGTCTTTTTTGTGCCTGGCAAAGATCAAGGAGGAATCATTATCCATAGAGACTATCACGATCATGAAGGCTATCTATATGCCGTAAGTGATGAAGGGAATAGTAGTTTGCAAATTATTGATTTGAAGCAATTGCCAGATACGGTAATGGTCGTTTACGATTCAGACAGTTTAATTCGCCGATCGCACAATATTTTTATTGATACGACCAATGCTTTGTTATATTCCTTATTGAGTAGAGGCGGAATAACTAGTTTTTCTGCGATGACGCTATTCGATATTTCTAATCCTACACAACCAACTTTTATTAATCAATATAATTCTTTTGGCACTACACGTGCAAGCCAAGTGCACGATGCCTATGTAAGAGATAATATTGCTTTTTTAAATTTAGGCCCAGATGGTTTAGCTGTGGTAGATTTTAGTGATCCTATGAATCCTGTAACGCTAAGTACCTTAACCGATTATCCAGATAGAGGGTATAATCATTCTGGTTGGTTATCCACGGATTGTTCCAATTACTATATGGCAGATGAAAATCATGGCTTTGATTTAAAAACTATTGAGGTAGAAAATTTATGTGAATTAGAAATAGGTACTTCTTTTAATGCCGCCGTAGATTCTAGAACAAGCATTCCCCATAATCAAGTAGTGGCTTGTAATTATTTATATACCTCTTACTATTATGATGGACTAAGAGTATATGATATTAGTGACCCATCAAATCCTGAGTTGAGTTTGTTTTATGATACCTATCCAGAAGTAGATAGCACACAATTTAGAGGAGCATGGGGTGTCTATCCTTTTTTACCATCGGGTACTATATTAGTATCAGATATGCAGAGAGGCTTGTTTGTATTTGAAGGCATGGGGGATGATTGTTTTAATCAAATACCTCCTGATTGTACTATGCAAAATTGCTTAACAACATCTACTACAGATTTATCTAGTCTTGGAAGTATTGATCTTTATCCAAACCCAATAACTAACTCTTTTTCTATTCAATTGAATCTAGAAAAAGTTGTTTCTAATATGACCATTTCTTTAAACAGCGCATCGGGAAGGGTCGTACAACAATGGGCCGTTGATGGGATGGCAAGCGGTGCGCAACAATTATCATTTACGCTTCAAAAAGAAGTGGCAAATGGTTATTACTTTCTATCTTTGCGTGCAGAAAACGGTGTTCACACATTACCATTTGTGGTCAATAAAAAGTGATCTCCAGGAGTATGGAATTTCTAAAACCAACTATGCGTCATCAATTCCTTTATTTATTTTTGAGTATTCTTTTTAGCACAACAGCCTTTGCTCAATTTCCAGCAGACTATACAGATATTGAAGAAGAAGATAAAATAAAAAAAGAAGAAGAATATAACAAAATAAAAAAAGATCAATCCACAGAAGTAGATACCCTTAGTAAAGATGTGTTTTATTTTAATTTAAAAAAGCCATCCGAGCGTTATTTGATAACAGATACCAGTCTTGTGAATTTTCATATTTATGATCCTATTCGATTAGAAGAATTTGACTACGTATCTACAGGAAATTTAGGCGCTCCCCACCAAGCTATTGTTTACCAACCTTTATTTCATAAGGGATTCAACAGTGGTTTTAATCACAACGATCTTTACAAAGTAAACACCGACGATATTCGCTACTATCAGACAGAAAAAGCCTACTCCGATGTATCCGTATCTCAAGGAAGTTCTCAAGAAGCTTTATTTACGAAAGCAAAGTTTAGTAAAAATATTGCACCGCTTATTAATTTAGCTATAGACTATCAACTCATTAATAATGTAGGAATATATAGCAATCAAAGAAGTAGAAATAATCGCTTTATAGCCAATACTTGGTATCATTCTTCCACCAATAAATATCAAGCATTCTTAAGTTTTAATTTTAACAATATTCAACAGGAAGAAAATGGAGGAATAGATTTTACAGATTCTTCAAATTTTAGAAAATCTTTAGTCGCCATAGCCCGTCCAGTAAATACGACTACTGCAGAGTCTAGATATTTTCAGCGAGATTTGACTTTTTCTCATTATTATGATCTAGGGAAGATAGCAAATGATAGTATAGATTATCAACCAAAAAGGAATCGAAAATATACGCTATTTCATCAATTGAATTTAAGAAAAAGCACTAATAATTTCTTTGATGAATCTAGTGTTGCTGGTGATAGATATTATGGTGCGTTTCAACAGGCCGAACAAGGTATTCGACAATTCATTGAATACAAGGAATATGAAAATACTTTTAGTATACGAACTTTTCAACAAAATAAAAGCCAAGCCACAGCCTGGAAAAAACCTGATAAGAATGAGACCACTAAAGATTTACTAGAAGTAGGTATAACACATACTTTTACAGCATTAGATCAAGAACCAATAGATTCCAATTTTCAAAATGTATTCATTTTTGGAAATGCGGCTTATACTCCATCAGAGCGTTTAAAAATTATTGCTTATGCACACCTTGGAGTATTAGGTCAAATTGGAGATTATTATTTAAAAGGAGATGCGCTGCTGGCACTCCCTAAACTTGGAGAGGTAAAAATTGGTCTCGTAGCACAAAATTATGCGCCTAGTTTAATCCAGCAACAGTTGTATATTTCTGAATCATTGGTATGGAAAAATGATTTTAGTAATACCTTTGAAAATAGTTTCTCTGCTAGCTACACCCTACCCTTTTTGAATCTTACCGTCAAGGGACAATATCATTTAATCAGTAACTATATTTATTATAATACTTTAGCAGAGGCAGAGCAAACTTCCAATGAGATTAGCATCTTACAATTAACACTAAATAATCATTTTCAATGGAAAGGGTTTTTATTAGAAAATTCGATCTATCTTCAAAATAGCAATCAAACATTTATTCGTTTACCTGCATACTATTCTATTCATCGCTTATCTTTTCAAGGTAAAATATTTAAGAAGGTCATGGACTTTCAAGCAGGCGCTCAAGTGCGTATCAATGCCCCATACCTTACGAATAATTACCAACCTGTTACCGCTCAATTCTTTTTGCAAAATGACAATCAACGAGCACTCTACCCGACTATTGATGCTTTTATAAATGTCAAAATACAAGATTTTAGATTTTTTATAAATGTCCAAAATATCTATGACTATTTTACGCCAGCTTTTGATTTTCCAGTGTCTAGCTATCCTGCTTTTGACAGCGGGGTACGCTTTGGTTTCCGTTGGAAATTCTTAGATAATAATAAAAGAGGAGAGGGATCACCTGTGAATAGTAGTAGTTCTGGGCGGTCTGGAAATTCCAGACAATCTGGGAGACCTTTTTAAAAGCTTAATAGTAAGTTCTCAAAACACCAATCACTGTCAGAATTAGGATTCGTAGGATTTCAGGATTCATAGGATTTCAGGATTCGTAGGATTTTTGAGCAGTAGCACAATTCAAA
>CAYOBX010000175.1:0-10917 GCA_964402245.1 uncultured Saprospiraceae bacterium
TGATGAGGCAGATTTGGATGCTGACTTGACTTTGATTTTTGGGATTTATCTGATTGCTAAGATCTAGTTAGAACAGGATGCAAGTAGGTCAATAATAAAAGAAAGCAGGTCAACATCAAAATCTGCCTCATCAAAAAAATCAAATAAATCAAAGTCATTTTTTCCGCCGCACATAAATCAATTTAAATCGCCCCCGCTGATTCTCCCGACGCTCAATCTCAAACTTCCCAATAGAATTAATCAAAGGCGTTAATTTTAAAAAGCCATAATTCCGAGAATCAAAATTAGGTTGCTTCTTTTGTATTAAACCGCCCACATCCCCTAGGAACGCCCAGCCATCCTCATCTGCACAATCAGAGATAGTAGTAGAGATGAGTCGAACTACTTTCGGAGTAATTTTTTCATAATTATTCTTCTTAGTTTTTCTAGTGGTCTTAGTCTTTGATTTAGTTCGACTATTGCTAGTACTTACTTCTGCTGCTGCTTCCTGCAGTTCTTCTTCTTGTTTTAAGATTTCTATATAGATAAATTTATCACAAGCAACAATAAATGGATTTGGCGTTTTCTTTTCACCCATCCCATATACAGCCATTCCAGCCTCTCGTAATCTAGTTGCTAATCTAGTGAAATCACTATCACTAGACACAATACAAAAACCATTGACCTTACCAGAATACAAAATATCCATAGCATCAATAATCATGGCAGAGTCCGTCGCATTTTTACCAACGGTATACCCATATTGCTGGATAGGCGTAATAGCATTTTCCAATAATAACTTTTTCCACTTATTGAGTTTGGGATTGGTCCAATCTCCATAAATTCTTTTTACTGTTGGATTCCCATATTTTGCAATCTCTTCCATCATCTCTGTTACATAAGCAGAGGGGATATTATCGCCATCTATAAGGACGGCTATTCTTACATCTTTTTCCATAAATATTTTTTGAGATCAATACCTTATTATATAAGTAGGTACGCATCAATAATCGACACTTTTCAATTAAAATAAGTTCCATTAGCGCAGCTAACCAGAACGATCTGACCTCTGACAGCGAAGCGATCTTATTTCAGTAGTTTCCGAACAGTAGACCGAAATAAACCATTAAATATAGCACCTCGATGGCTTTCGCCCTCTAAAGTAACTAGTTTAATATTAGAAGGATCGACTTGAACTAATTCTTTTGACGAAACAAAAGGAATTACTCTGTCATGGGTGCCATGAAACAAGGTCACAGGGCATTTAACTGCCGCTAGATGCGCTTTATTGTTTAAAGGAAATTTTACTAAAAAGTTCGGTACAAAGGGGATATAGTGGTTTTTTAGGTCCGTAAAACTCACATATGGGGCGACTAACACAAGGCGTTGAGGGGCATTATAGGCTGCCAACCACGAAGCCATTCCACTCCCTAAAGAATAACCGACTATTTGAATTTGATCTTCTCGATACTGTGTTTTTAAATAATCATAAACGATTTGGACATCTTTAAAAAGCTGTTCTTCAGAGAGAATTTGTCCATCACTTTTTCCATACCCTCGATAATCAACAATAAAAATATCATATTGATTGCCAGACATCGTTTGGGCTTGGCGTAGACAACGCCGTATGCTACCCCTATTACCATGTAAATACAAAATAACTCCCTTTGAATTAGGCTCTTTAACAGACAAGCAATTAAGACTAATTCCCTCTGCGACAGGTATCTCCACCTCTTGACCGGTAGGAAAACGATGATCTTCAGATAGCTTCTTAGGCTTAAACAATACTTGATCTTGCCCAATATATAGTGCTACACATAGCAATATGTAGCAGCTAAGCAAGAAGATACCTATGATTTTTACTATTTTCACATTTAATTAGTTTAGACAAGTAAGGAATTAACCACTAATTCACTAATTAAAATGCAAGAATAAAACTAGTGAATTCGTGGTGAGTATTTTCAAGTATATTAGGCAAAAAAACCACTAATTCACTAATTAAAATACAAGAATAAAATTAGTGAATTCGTGGTGAGCATTTACTTAAAACACAATTAACCAAATTGGCACATTCAATAACATTACCATTTTTCGCCTTCAAGTTACATCTTTCAGAAGACAACTTCTTGAAAATACCTCTAATGGATGCACAAGCTATTCGTTTAAATGAGCCACTACATCTGCTGGCTGGGAGGTATGCGGAAAAACTGCAAGAAAAAGTACTAAATAAAGGAGAATTCCATAAGATATTAGATGAATATGCTGGAACAGAGTATTCAAAAAATCAAATTACCGTTTCGTTTAAAAAAGCGAAAGATGGAATTAGCTATCCTGATTTTGACTTAGAATTTGATTTTTTTTATGCGCATCGTTTGAATGGTTTTTGGGGAATTGTACCCGCCATCAATGCAGAAGCATTTGGTTCTAGCCTAGCTCATTTGGAGGACCAATTAGAAGAAGCTATCCGATCAAATTTTACAAGAAATAAGCGACTAAAATGGGTGCGAGAAATTTTATCCACCATTTGGTTGGAAGAAATTGAGATGAGGCAAGATACCATGCTACTTCGATTTCCAAATATCAAAGAGCTAGAAAAAGAAGATGAAAATGCCACAGAAAAATGGTTGCCTAAGGTAGCTAAATTAATAAAGATTGAAAAGCAAGTGGTCTTTGGTCGAACAGCAGAACTAGAACAAATAGAAAAAGCACTAAAAGGAGAATTTACTCGAAATGTCTTATTGGTAGGGGCCTCAGGAGTAGGGAAAACGGCTTTGGTATGGGAAATTATAAGACAAAAGAAAAGAAGAAAAATTAAAGGAGATTTTTGGGAAACAACAGCCTCTATTCTAATTAAAGGTCTTTCAGAAGAAACGGGTTGGCAAGATAATTTACCCAAAGTTTGTAAAGAGCTAACAGAGCAAGGAGATGTCCTTTATGTGAATAGTTTTATGGAGCTATTTGAAGTAGGGAAATATGTAGGCAATGATGTAAGTATAGCCAATTATTTACGTCCCTTTATAAGTCGAGGAGAAGTAACCCTACTAACAGAATGTTCTGAAGAAGAATTAGCAAGGATAGAACTAGATAGCCCAAATTATTTATCGGTATTTCAAGTCATTCGATTAGAAGAGCCGAAAGAAGATTTGGAAGAAATTATTATTAAAAAAGTAAAAGATCTAGCAGCTAAAAGATCTATTTCAATCAGTGAAGAAGCGATTCAAGAAACGCTTCGATTGAACAGGCGGTTTACGCCTTATTCTGGCCTACCAGGTAAGCCTATTCGTTTTTTAGAAAGTATTTTAATTAATCACAAAGGCAGTGCTAATTCAACCATAGATCGCTCTGCCATTATTCGATATTTCTGTGAAGAAACAGGAATGCCTTTGTTTATGGTAGATCCAAGCATTCCAATGAAAATGGAATCTACTAGGAGTCGCTTCAATACGAATGTATTTGGACAAGAAACGGCCGTCAATAGTATTGTAAATCTTTTGTCTTCTGTAAAAACGGCGCTAACCCGTATCGGTAAGCCAATCGCTTCTTTTTTATTTGTTGGACCAACAGGGGTAGGGAAAACAGAATTGGCAAAAGTATTAGCGGAATTTATGTTTGGGAATCGCGATAAAATGATCCGTTTTGATATGAGTGAGTATGCGGACCCATATGCAGTGATGCGATTGACTGGACTGAATTTTCAATCAGATGGGTTATTAACTTCAGCAGTAAGACAGGAACCTTTTTGTGTCTTATTATTTGATGAAATAGAAAAAGCCCATCCCAATTTTAATGACTTATTACTACAGGTTTTAAGTGAAGGACGCTTAACAGATAGTCGGGGTAAGTTGGTCAATTTTTGTAGCACCATCATTATCATGACTTCTAATATAGGGGCTGCGAATTTGATGGGTAATCGAATAAGTCTCAAAAAAGGGACAGACGATCAAGAAGTCACTACTCATTTTCTAAGTGCAGTGCAACAATACTTTCGACCAGAATTATATAATAGAATTGATGAGGTTATTCCTTTTGTTCCTTTATCCAGCGAGACTATTCGCTATGTAGTGGAGCGAGAAATTAATTTATTCAAACAACTAGAAGGAATTCATCATCGACGACTTTCTTTAACTATCTCGGAAGAAGTATACGATTGCTTGGCAAAGGAAGGATATAACCCTCAATATGGTGCAAGGCAACTCCAGCGAGCGATCAGAGAATTACTCATTGTTCCATTAGCACAACAATTGAATGTAGAAGATTTTGAGGATCAATTAATTATTACAATTACTGCCCCTGAGGAACAATTGATGATTGACATTGATACAGATCCATTAGGCATGGATTTGATGATGGAGGAGTTAGATAAAAGTGCGCAAACAGATATTGCTAGTGAGCTAAGACGGACGATAGGACGCTTGAAAGAAGGTAATGCTTTCATTCGATTGCAAAATACGATACAAAAATTTGAGCGGTTAAAAAAACGAAAAAAAGAAAGTTTATGGGATGATCCAACAAAAGCCAAGCAATTTACACATCTACTTCGCATAGAGGCTCGCTTGGTAGAGTTGCAAGAAGAGATCGGAGAATTAGAGGAGCAATTGTCTTTGGCTTATATGAATATTGGTACGTATCATACTAGTTTTGATGAAGAATTAAAAGCTTGGAAAAAAGAATTTTTTGAGTTTAAAATAGATATTTGTAGTCATTTATTTCCAAATCTAAATACCACATATTTGAGTATTTATGCAAAAAAAGAACCAACACATCTTTTTACAATTTATAAAAAAATATTGCTTCAAAAGAAATACAAAATAGAAGCCAAATCAATCTGGTATCGACCTGATTTTTATAATAAAGCAATTCCTGTACAAAATAATAATGAAACGGTACAAGCGCTTGTCAAAGAACGATATCCAACAAAAATATATATTGAAAAAGACTTTATTCCGATAGAAGACTTTACTTTTAAAGCTCCACAAAAAAAGGATGTACTAGTAGGGATCATTTTAAAAATAGAAGGAACTTGTCCACATTTATTACTTAGAGAAGAAAGCGGAACACATCTTTGGAAAATTAATCCGAAAGCAGAAGATCACTATAGTATAGTCCAAGTCAGTATGGAAGAAGTAGCAGTACCTGATGGAATCCATAAACCTTCTTTTTACAGCAAGCTATCTATTAGAAGAAGATATGAAGCAGATCGGTTTTATGATAAAATAATCAAGAAAAATTTTGATACTAACAAAACAGATTTTATCCCTCCATTAACGAAATATTTAGAGGAGGCTTTTAAAATAAATTTAGAGGAACAACTTCGATAGATACATTTTTATGTTGTGTTAATTCTAAATTTATTTCTTATAAAATCTTTGATTTATAAGAAATAAATTTGAACTAGCATAACTTTCTTCTACGGAAAATAAATTATGTTAGCTCGATTTCTATCATCTTGTATTTTTGACAAAAAAAAAGATGATAGAAATCAGAGCTAACACAATCAAGTTGTCAATTTCAAGAAATTACTTAGGTAAAATAAAGGATATCAAGATGTAGAAATTTAGACATACGTTTAGTTTAAAATTAAGCTAACTTTGCGCTCTATTTCAGCATATAACAATAGATTTGTTACTCTTTAAGAAATGGGCATATGAATTATAGATTTTTTCGATAGTTTTCTTTAAAAAATCAGTATTAGCGATGGCTTTTGCCTGTGGCAAAAAGAGCCCAAATAGCTACGGACTTATTTTTTAAAGGAAAATAGCATGAGGAAAGTCAATTCCGAACCGCAAAGCGGATGGGATGCCAAGATATTTTCAGATGTCTGTTTATTAAAGGGTAACAAGTCTAATAACAAAGAGAGCATTCATAGATGAGTAGAAGAAGAAAGCCAATTATATTAGAAAAAGTGACCATCACTGGTATGGCAGATCGTGGAAAAGGAGTAGGTCGTACAGAGGATGGTAAAGTGGTCTTTGTAGCTGGGGTAGCTCCAGGCGATGTGGTTGATTTAGTAGCCAAGCGGAAGAAGAAAATATATGAAGGAACAGTCCAACAATTTCATAGCTATTCTACCGAAAGAGTGAAACCCGTTTGTAGCCACTTTGGCCTATGTGGTGGCTGCAAGTTACAGCATATCCAATACGCCAAGCAATTAGAATTTAAGCAATTAGAAGTAGAAAATGCTTTGAAGCGAATTGGTAAAGTGGAGGTTGGAGAAATACTGCCCATCATTGGCGCAGAGAAACAGACCTACTATCGAAATAAGTTAGAATTCTCTTTCTCCGCAAAACGCTGGTTGACCAATGAGGAAATCAATACAGATATTTCGAATCGAGTAAATGTACTTGGGTTCCATCCATTAGGCTCTTATGATAAAGTGATTGATTTAAATCACTGCCATTTACAATATGAACCCTCAAATGAAATTCGAAATACCGTTCGAGAGATTGCTAAAGAACAGAATTTAAGCTTTTATGATGCTTATGCGCAGGTAGGGTTTATGCGACAGTTAATGGTACGAATTACTTCTTTAGGAGAAATTATGTTGATTGTCAGTGTACTGAATAAAGATACCGAAAAGCTATTTCCTTTATTGGATGAAATGATTAAACGACTTCCTGCTATTGCTTCATTGTATTATTGCATCAATGACAAGAAAAATGACTACATGTACGATTTAGACATGGAACATTATCACGGCACAAAGGAAGTCGAAGATGTATTAGGAGCGATTCGTTTTAAGATAGGTCCAAAATCTTTTTTTCAAACAAACACAGAGCAAGCTGTCAAATTATATCAAACCATTGTAGACTTTGCCGACTTCAAAGGCACGGAAAACGTGTATGACTTATATACGGGTATTGGCAGTATCGCCTTATTTATAGCCAAGCATTGCCAGCAAGTAGTAGGCATCGAAGAAATTGCCGCAGCCATAGAAGATGCCAAAAAGAATGCCACATTAAATGAAATAGATAATACCATCTTTTACGCAGGAGATGTCAAAAATATATTGACAGATGCCTTCGCTAAAAAACATGGAAAACCAGACATATTAATAACAGATCCTCCAAGAGCAGGCATGCATCCCAAAGTAGTGAAGATGTTATTAACGCTAGAAGTGCCTACACTTATATATGTAAGTTGCAAACCATCCACGCAAGCCAGAGACTTAGAAATTCTAAGTGAAAAATACGAAGTGGTAAAAACAAGAGCAGTAGATATGTTCCCCCACACCCCCCACATAGAAAACGTAGCACTCCTAAAACTAAAATCACAAGAACAGTCCCAACGGGACGACATCCCGAACCTACGAAGCAGAAGTGGAGAAGAATCACAAGAACAGTCCCAACAGGACGACATCCTGTAACCCATAGCGAAGCTATGGGAAGGGAAATCTCATAGCGAAGCTATGAGATAGACCGCATACCATGAAATTCGGAAAACTACCAAACATCACCCAAGTAGACTTCACTCTACCCCCAGACTCAGCAGGAACGACCATGATCCTATCAAAGTATCCCAAAGCAAAAGCACCCAAACTATATGTAGGTTGCACAGGCTGGGGCATGAAAGAGTGGGTAGGAAAAGTATATCCAGAAAAGGCAAAAACAAAAGACTACCTTACCCACTATACCAAACAATTTAATACCATAGAATTAAACACCACCCATTATAGAATTCCTACTATAGAAACAATAGCCAAATGGAAAAAAGCAGCCCTGCCAGACTTTCATTTTTGTCCAAAAATACCACAAACCATTAGCCATAGTCAGGACCTAGGGCTATCAAAAGGACAAATACAGACCTTTTGTGAGGTCATACAAGGCTTAGAGATGCATTTAGGCTGTTGTTTTATGCAATTACCTCCATATTTTGGAATAGATAGATTAAATATATTAGAAAAATTTTTAGATTTTTTTCCAAACCATATACCTTTAGCCATAGAAGTGAGGCATGAAAGTTGGTTCTTAAATCAACATAATTTATTGCAATTAGCTAGTTTATTAGAGCGAAAACAAGTAGCTTTCGTCATTACGGATGTTGCGGGTAGGAGAGATGTGCTGCATCAGCGATTAACAAACGGGATAGCCGTTGTGCGTTTTGTAGGGAATGACTTAGTATCTAGTGATTTTTCGAGAATTGATGAATGGGTAATTCGCCTGAAAGAATGGACGGAGCAAGGTTTGCAAGCCGCTTATTTTTTCACCCATGAACCAGATAATCTTCAAGCACCTGAACTTGCACAATACCTAGTAAAAAAGGCCCAAAAAAGAATTCCAAATATTCGAACTCGTGGACCAAAGTGGCACGAAAAAGGAGGCGGACAAATGAGTTTGTTTTAGAGTTATGAAAAACTAAACAATGCAAAAAGAAGCACCATTTATACATAGAGACATTAGCTGGTTATCCTTTAATTACAGAGTATTGCAAGAAGCAAAAGACCCTTCTGTACCTTTATTTGAACGGATCAAATTTCTGGCAATTTATTCTAGTAACCTAGGAGAATATTTCGCAGTGCGGGTAGCACAGCATATTAATTTACTACGAGTCAGCAAAAAGACCAAGAAGAAATTAGATTATGATCCCAAACAAGTACTAGAAAAAATCCGAGAGGTACTCAATTATCAATTAGAAGAATTCAGTGATATTTTTGAAAACCAAATTGTCAGAGAATTAAAGAAATATGATATACGACTTTTAAGGAGACTGCAACTCAATAAAGAACAAGAGGAATTCGTAGAAGACTATTTCAAAGATAACTTGATGCCTTTTGTGCAGCCAGTGTTATTGGTTAAGCATAAGATTCGACCTTTTTTGAGTAATGCTGCATTGTATTTAATGATAGAAATGCGAGATAAGGAAAATGACAAAAAGCAGAATGCCATAGTAAAAATCCCTTCTGATCATTTACCTAGATTTATTAGTTTACCTAGTTCTAAAGAGAAACGCAAAGATATTATTATGTTGGATGACATCATTCGACACAATGTGAAATATCTATTTCCTGGCTATGATATTTTAGATACTTATTCTATTAAATTGACTAGAGATGCTGCACTTTATATAGATGATGAATTTTCAGGAAACCTATTAGCTAAGATTAAGCACAGTTTAACAAAGAGAAATGTCGGACCGCCCTCTAGATTAGTAATAGATAGAGAAATGCCCAACAAGCAGTTAGAGTTTTTAATGGATAATTTTGGCTTAGAAAAATATGGTATTTTCCCAGAAGGACGGTATCATAATAATTTTGATTTTTTCCAATTTCCAGATTTTGGTTTAACCCAATTAAAAAATATTTCTTTTCCTCCCTTACCATATGATCCTTTAGAAAAGACAAAAGATTATTTTAAATCTCTAAGAGAAAGAGATCACTTAGTACACTTTCCATATCAGTCTTACGAATCTGTGATTCGATTTTTCGAAGAAGCTGCCACAGATCCTGATGTTACCCATATTAAAATAATTCAATATCGAGTAGCTAAGAAATCCAGAATCATGCAAGCCTTAATTAAGGCGGTTAAAAATGGAAAACAAGTCTCGGCCTTTATTGAGGTGAAAGCAAGATTTGATGAAGAAGCCAATTTAAGATGGGGAGAAATTTTAGAAAAAGCAGGAGTGCAAGTACACTATAGTTTTCCAGGATTAAAAGTCCATTCTAAAGCAGCCCTAATAAGACGGGCAGAAAAAAGAGGGGCAAAGTTATACACATATATGAGTACTGGTAATTTCCATGAAGATACCGCTAAAATATATTCCGATTTTGGTTTATTTACTTCAGATCGAAGAATCACTAATGAAATTGCTAGGGTGTTTTCTTATCTAGAAACAGTCAAACGACCCAATAATTCATTCAAGCATCTATTAGTAGGACAATTTAATCTTCGTCAAAAATTAGTAAACCTAATTGACGAAGAAATTAAAAATAAATCAATAGGTAAACCCGCCAAGATATTACTTAAAATGAATAGCTTGCAAGACCCTATGATGATTAAAAAGTTATACGAGGCAAGTCAAGCAGGCGTAGATATTAAATTAATTATACGAGGGATTTGTTGTCTAGTACCAGGAGTTAAAGGCTGGAGTGAGAATATAAAAGTCATTAGTATCGTAGATCGTTTTCTAGAGCACGCTCGCGTCTTTATTTTTCACAATAATGGAGAAGAGAAGATCTATCTATCTTCTGCTGATTGGATGACTAGAAATTTAAGTTATAGAGTGGAGACGGTTTTCCCTATCTATAATGAGTCGATCCGAAAAGAAATCGTAGAAATTATGAATATGCAGCTTTCTGATAACGTTAAAGCTAGAATAATTGATAAGCACGATCAAAATAAATACCAAAAGGGTAGGGAGGAATTACCTATTCGTTCCCAGTCGGAACTGTATTATTATTATAAGCGTCGTCTGGATTAGGATTTTTAGGATTTGTTGATTAGTAGGATTTTCTGTGCTGGACGTTTTCATTCAGAGGGCAGGGACTTCAAACTTATTGATTGGTAGGATTTTATATGCTGTATGCTCTATAGGTACGTTAAAAGTGCTAGCAACTTCAAATATCAGTACGCAGCTAACTTAAAAGAGCGTGCGATGGTCGAAGTTTGTAACTTCGACCCAATATTTTTTACGGTTTCATCCTAATTTTCAGTAAACTCATTCTTTGTAAGAAAGCCTTGTACGTCTCCTAACTATCATTTATAACAATATGGTTACTGAATTATTTAAAACTATAAAGAAATAACGTACTTCAATCTTTACACTAAGAAAAAAAAACTGTAATTTTGCGGTCTATTCAAAAAATATTAAAAACATATAGGTTTAATGAAACTAAAAAAGTGTTTTTATAGTTTGAATAATAGCTTGAAATTTAATTGGATATTATTCTTTTAAATCTCAAACAGGTCCTGTAGCTCAGTTGGTTAGTAGCACCTGACTCATAAT